>JAGWNU010000154.1 GCA_028871175.1 Burkholderiaceae bacterium
GATTTGCCGGCGCCGGACGGCGCCACGACCATGAACAGGCTGCCAGGGAAATGATTTTCGATAGGCGTGTCGACCGCGGAATGCGCTTGAGTGGATGGCATGTTCTGGTTCTGTCGTTCTGGAGTGTTATTCGAGGTTCTGGACCTGCTCGCGCATCTGTTCGATGAGCAGCTTGAGCTCCATCGACGCGTCGGCCAACTCCTTGGCAGCGGCCTTCGACCCGAGCGTGTTCGCCTCCCGGTTGAGCTCCTGCATCATGAAATCCAGGCGCTTGCCGATCTGGCCGCCCTTCTCCAGGATGTGGCGCGTCTCGCGCAGGTGCGCCTGCAGGCGGGAAAGCTCCTCGGCGATATCAATGCGAATGCCGTACACCGTGGCTTCCTGGCGGATGCGCTCGGACAGTTCATCCCGGGTAAGCGCAGGAGTGCCGTCTGGCGCAGCCAGGCCAAAGGCTTCGCGCAACCGGTCGGTCAATTTGTCCTGGTGCTGCTGAATCAAGTTGGGCACCATCGGCGCGAGCTGCTCGATGATCGCCAGCATGGCGTCGACACGCTCCAGCAGCATGGACTTCAGCGCATCGCCCTCGCGACGGCGCGATTCGAGAAGTTGCTTGAGCGCCTCTTTGGCGGCGTCAACGACGGCTTCGCGCAGGGCGTCCTGGGTCAGTTGGGGCTCGGCCAGCACGCCGGGCCAACGCAGGATTTCACCCATACGAAGCGATCCCGAGGCCGGCAGGTGGCGCGTCACTTCCTGCTCCAGCCTGGCCAACTGTTGCAGCATGCCGACATTGAGCGCAGCGACGTCGCTGGCGGCTTCCTGGCGCTGCAGATTGATCCGGCACTCCAGCTTGCCGCGCGACAGTGCCCCCATCAGCATTTCGCGCAGGGCCGGCTCGAACGCCCGGCACTCTTCGGGCGCACGGAACAGCAGGTCGAGAAAACGCGAGTTGACGGTGCGGAATTCAACCGACACGGTGGCAAGGCTTCCGCTGGGGGCGCCGTGAGCGTCGGTAAAGGCTGCCTGGCGTGTGGCAACGCCGTAGCCGGTCATGCTATGGATCATGGATTCGTGGTCTTTTTTGCGTGGAGAAGCTTGGAGAATTGGCGGGGAATCCCCCACCTTTTGTCGCTTTACAACGTATGGACTGGTCGGTGAGAATCCGACAGCCATTTCGCCACAGAAGGTCTGTTGACCCTAACCATGACAGAGTCAAAAGGCTCAGGACAGCCAAGCAGTGCGCCGTTGCCGGTCGGCACCTTGCTGTCCAACTATCGTATTGTAAAGAAGTTGGCCAGCGGGGGGTTCAGCTTCGTCTATCTCGCCACCGATGAGCATGGGACGCCGGTGGCCGTAAAGGAATATCTGCCGTCTTCGCTGGCGCGTCGCGCCCCCGGCGAACTGATTCCGGTTGTGCCGGAAGAAAGCGCGAGCGCGTTCCGCCTCGGGCTCAAATATTTCTTTGAAGAAGGCCGGTCGCTGGCCAGGATTTCCCACCCTGCCATCGTGCGCGTGCTCAATTTCTTTCGGGAAAACGGCACCGTGTACATGGTCATGACGTACGAGCAGGGTAAGACGCTGCAGGAGCACATCCTCACCGCGCGCCAGCAAGGCAAGCTGAAGATGCTGCGTGAGCGCTTCATCCGCCAGGTCTTCCATGACCTCATGAGCGGCCTGCGCGAAGTGCACATCCACAAGCTGCTGCATCTTGACATCAAGCCGGGCAACATCTATCTGCGTGAAGACCATTCGCCGATCCTGCTCGACTTTGGCGCGGCACGGCAGACGCTCACGTCCGAGGCATCGCGTTTCCAGCCGATGTACACCCCGGGCTTCGCTGCGCCGGAGCTGTACCGCAAGCACAACGAACTCGGCCCCTGGACAGACATCTACAGCATCGGCGCCACGATCTTTGCCTGCATGGCTGGCACGCCCCCTCAGGAAGCGACGCAGCGCGAAAAGGAAGACAAGCTCGAAGAAAGCCTGGAGCGCCTGCGCAAGGTCTACACCAGCAGCCTGATCGACCTGGTCGGGTGGTGCCTCAAGATGAAGCCGGAAGAACGCCCGCAGAGCGTGTTCCGGTTGCAGAAGGTGCTGCGCGAAGAAAGCAACGCGCTGACCGAATTGCAGGCCCTGACCGCCGTCACGCAAGGCGGCCCCTTGCCCGAAGAAAAAGAGGCGCTGACGACGCGTTTCATGAGCCTGTTGCGCCGCCGGGACAACTGACCCGCTTGCGCGGAGTATGATTTTCGAATCCAAGCTGCGCAGCGGCGGGCAGAAGCCGCCCTGCTCCGTTCTCACCTCACCCCAACTCACGAGCCGCAATGCGCTTCTCGGTTTATCAAGAAAGCAAAAAGGGCGCACGACGCGTCAACCAGGACCGCATGGGGTACTGCTTCACGCGCGACGCCATGCTGATGGTGCTGTGCGATGGCCTGGGCGGCCACTCGCTGGGTGAAGTCGCGGCGCAACAGGCGTTGCAGACCATGGCGCGCCAGTTCCAGCGTCACGCGCGGCCGTCGATCCGCAACCCGCGCGACTTCCTGCACGAGAGCATCATGCTCGCGCACCGCGACATCCACCGCTATGCCGAAACGAACGGCCTGCCGGATGCGCCGCGCACCACCATCGTCTGCGCGCTGGCGCAGCGCGGCTCGCTGCACTGGGCCCATGCCGGCGATTCACGTATGTACCTGATGCGCAAGGGCGCCCTCGTCACCCGCACGCGCGATCACTCCAAGATCGAAAACCTGCTGCAGCAGGACCGCGTGCTGCCGATGCAGGTTGCCAACCACCCCGAGCGCAACAAGATCTACAACTGCCTCGGCTCGCCCAACCTCCCGCTGGTCGACATCGGCGGGCCGGTCAATCTCGAGACGGGCGATGTCACCATGCTGTGCTCCGACGGCCTCTGGGGCAGCGTGCAGGAGGATGAGCTGATCGACACGTGCACGAGCTTCTCCGTCACGCAGGCCATCCCGGAATTGATCGCACGTGCGCTGCGCAATGCCGGCGACACCGCAGACAACACGACCGCCATCGCCATGATGT
The DNA here is from genome assembly GCA_028871175.1 of Burkholderiaceae bacterium. GTDB lineage: Bacteria > Pseudomonadota > Gammaproteobacteria > Burkholderiales > Burkholderiaceae > Ralstonia > Ralstonia condita. The sequence goes on from JAGWNU010000154.1 coordinate 3,049, forward strand.
GGGAACTGGATGCCGTCACCGCCACGCAGGATTCCGTCCAGACCGACACCTTGCCGCTGAACGCCTTCACCACGTCCATCCTGGACGCGCCTGGCAGCGAATCGGGGCTGATGTCGGAGGAAGAGATCGAGCGGTCGATTGCCGAGATCCGCGCCGCCATCGACAAGACCAGCAACCTGACGCGGTAGGCGTTACCACGCTGCGCCATGCCGGCCCGCCCTGCCGAGCGCAGCGTGGGCCGGTATCATGTGGGGCTATCCGATCTCCGCGAGACCCCACATGCGACCCAGCGGCCGCCAGCCCGACCAACTCCGCCCTGTCACCCTCACCCGCCATTTCACGCGCCATGCCGAAGGTTCGGTGCTCGTCTGCTTTGGCGACACCCAAGTGCTGTGCACAGCCAGCGTGCTACCCAAGGTGCCTCCGCACAAGAAGGGCAGCGGCGAAGGCTGGGTGACGGCCGAATACGGCATGCTGCCGCGCTCAACGCACACGCGCTCCGACCGGGAAGCCGCCCGCGGCAAGCAGACCGGTCGGACGCAGGAAATCCAGCGCCTGATCGGCCGCGCGATGCGCTCGGTGTTTGACCTGACCGCGCTGGGCGAGAACACCATTCAGCTCGACTGCGACGTGCTGCAGGCCGACGGCGGCACGCGCACGGCCAGCATTACCGGCGCCTTTGTCGCGGCATACGACGCCGTCTCCGTCATGCGCAAGACCGGCTTGCTGCCTGAAGGCGCGCAACCGATCCGCGATTTTGTGGCGGCGGTATCGGTCGGCGTGGTCGACGGCGTGCCGGTACTCGACCTCGACTATCCGGAAGATTCCGCCTGCGATACCGACATGAACGTCGTCATGACTGGCAGCGGCGGCTTTGTCGAAGTGCAGGGCACCGCCGAAGGCACCCCGTTCACGCGCGCCGAAATGGACGCCCTGCTGGGGCTGGCCGACCAGGGCATCCGCACGCTGATCGGCCTGCAGAAGCAGGCGCTTGGCCTGTAAGCGAAGCTGCGATGCGCAAGCTCGTTCTCGCCTCGAACAACGCCGGCAAGCTCGCCGAGTTCAACGCCCTGCTCGCTCCACTTGGCTTTGACGTGACGCCACAGGGCGCACTGGGTATTCCCGAGGCGGAGGAGCCTCATGTGACCTTCGTCGAAAACGCGCTCGCCAAGGCTCGCCATGCAAGCCGCGCCTCGGGCCTGCCCGCGCTGGCAGACGATTCCGGCATCTGCGTGCATGCGCTTGGCGGCGCACCTGGCGTGTACTCGGCGCGTTACGCCCAACTGGTCGGCGAACCGAAGTCCGACGCGGCCAACAATGCACGCCTCGTGCGCGAACTGGCTGGCAATGCCGACCGCCACGCGCACTATGTGTGCGTGCTGGTCTACGTACGACACGCGGAAGATCCGCAACCCATCATCGCCGAAGGCAACTGGTTCGGCGAGGTGATCGACACACCGCGCGGGGATGGTGGCTTCGGCTACGACCCGCACTTCCTGCTGCCGGGTCTCGGCAAGACCGCCGCAGAGCTCTCCAAGGCAGAGAAGAACACCGTGAGCCATCGCGCCCAGGCACTCACGCAACTGGTCGAGCGGCTGCGCCTGTTTGAAAACGCTTGAAGGTCCGATGATTCCGATTCACCCCGCCGGCGCCCCCAAGGCACCCTCCGCAACACCCGCCGAGACCGGCGACAAGGTCACCTCGGTGTTTCTGCAGCCGGGCAGGATCAGCTTGCCCGCCTCGCCACCGCTGTCCTTGTATATGCATGTGCCGTGGTGCGTGCGCAAGTGTCCGTACTGCGATTTCAACTCGCATGCGGAGCCGGAGGCAGGCATCCCAGAGGAACGTTTCCTGGCAGCCGTCCGGCAGGATCTGGAGGCCGCGCTGCCCATGGTGTGGGGGAGGCCTGTGCACACGATCTTCATTGGCGGAGGCACGCCGAGCTTGCTGTCGGCGCAAGGTCTCGACCGGCTGCTGTCGGACATCCGCATGCTGCTGCCGGTCGATGCCGACGCCGAGATCACGATGGAAGCCAACCCGGGCACTTTCGAAGCCGAACGCTTCCGCAGCTATCGCGCAAGCGGCGTGAATCGGCTTTCCATCGGCATCCAGAGCTTCAATGACGCGCACCTCCAGGCGCTGGGCCGCATCCACAGCGCCACCGAGGCCCGCGCGGCCATCGACATCGCGCAAGCGCATTTCGACAACATCAACCTCGACCTGATGTTTGCGCTGCCCGGCCAGACCCTCGCCGAGTGCGAGGCCGACGTTGAAGCCGCGCTCGCGTTGGACACGAATCACGTATCGCTCTACCACCTGACGCTGGAACCCAACACGTATTTCGCCAAGTACCCGCCCGCACTGCCGGACGAAGATACGGCGTTTGCCATGCACGACTGGATCCACGCGCGCCTCGCCGCTGCCGGCTACGAGCATTACGAGGTGTCGGCCTACGCCAAGCCGGGCAAGCGCTGCAAGCACAACCTGAACTACTGGCAGTTCGGTGATTACCTCGGCATCGGCCCGGGCGCGCACGGGAAGCTGAGCTTTCCGCATCGGGTCATCCGTGAAATGCGACACAAGCATCCGGACACCTACCTGCGTCATGCGGAAACGACCGGAGGCGCTGCAGTTGTCCAGGAACAGCGCGAAGTCGACGCGGCTGACCTGCCGTTCGAGTTCATGCTCAATGCGCTGCGGCTGACAGAGGGCTTCCCGGTCACGCTGTTCCAGGAACGCACCGGCCTGCCCCTGCGTACGGTCGAGCGCGAACTTGATGCGGCCGAGCACCGCGGCCTGCTCGCGCGCGACCACGCCGCCATCCGCCCGACGGCGCTGGGGCAGCGATTCCTCAACGACCTTCAGACGCTGTTCCTGCCCGACGACGAACATTGAGGGTTGCGCCGCTTTGCGCAGCCGTTACAATGGCGGCCTCGCGTGCAATGCGCGAGCTGCAATCTGTACATCAAGGAAGCGTGGCCGAGTGGTTTAAGGCAGCAGTCTTGAAAACTGCCGATGGGGTGACCCATCCGTGAGTTCGAATCTCACCGCTTCCGCCAGAGATCGTTATCTCACAAGGGTTTGCGGCCCACTCACCAGCAAGACCCGCCATCCATCCCACCATACCGATAAGTGTTGCCGATGAGCAACTGATGGGCAATTTGCCGGGAAACCTAGCGGGTTTGTTCTGAAGCGCCGACCGTCAGGGAACTTCGGGCGTTGGTTGTCCAAAGGGGCTGCTAAGGGGCTACCAAGGGGCTTCCGGTGGATTTCCCCGCCGCTTCCGTCTCGGTACCGTGCCCTAACAGTTAAGACACCGTTAGCCTACCGTGCGAGCTTCCAACAACCCTTAGCCGAAGGCATCCGCGTAGCCTTCGCGCCAATGTCCGCAATTTGTCCGCAATCCGTCCCGTGCCTGTCCCACTGGACACATTCACGGTGCATCGCAGCGCCACGACTGCCAAAAGCAAAAGCCCTCGGGGAAATCGCCGAGGGCTTTAGGACTGCGCTGGGTTGAAAGATCAGGAGGAAAGAGCGGCCCTCATATGGAGACGCCGCTTCAACACTTCAGCCACGGTTACCGCATTGCCGATGTTCTCTTTCTCGGCCAGCGCACCCATCACCCGGTACATCACCGCCCCGTCGCTCGTCACGTACGCGACGAGAACGCCCTCAACGTTTCCAACATCGTAAGCGTCGGCCATTGCTCTGAGCACGCCGCTGGGCGATTCATCATCTCCGGCGTCGCAGGCATAGGGGGTAAGGTCGGCGTTAGTCATGATCCGGTTTCCTTGTGGCTGGGTTGTGGTTAGGCGGCTTTGGTGCGCCGCTGCCCGCCTGATGGCATCAGGCCTCAGGAATGGATTTAACACGCCATTTTTAATTGACGAAATCGTTCTTGAGTATTAAATTACTAACGAGTTTTTACAGATTCAGTGATAACAAATTACCTAAAAAGTTATCAGTAAATCAATGTGAGAACTCCCGCATAAGGCGAAAATTTGGCGGGGTGCGGCGCCTCCTGCCGGGGTGCGCTATTTGCCGGGGTGGCGTCTGCTGCCGCGGTTGATGGCGTCATCTGCCCCGAAGTGGTAACGCCTCGGGCGTTACCAAAGCGTTACCGGCCCCGCGGGTGCGAAAACTATGTCTATTGCCTCGACGCAGCATCCGTGACCAGTTGCATCAACGAGATCGTGCTCGGGATTGAATACATCTTGCCGGTCTCGCCGTGATAGATGTCAAAGTTGACGGTGGCGCCGTCTGCCGTCATGACCTCTCCGTTTGCCTTCGTGTACTTCATCGCGATCTGAGCACCGCAATGAACGCCGTCTGCTAAGCGATCGACCGACATCACATAGAAGTTGGATGCCATCACGTCGAGGGAGTCAGAAACCCGCTTCTTCATTTCGTCATTTAGCGGATCACCTGCGGCTTTTATAAGTGCGTCGATCTTTTCCTCTAGATTCTGCCTGGCCAGCTTCACCACCATGTCTTTGGCTGGCTGGCCCCAGCACTCAGCCATCGCCTCTTGATCTGGTTTTTGCTGGCAGCCGAGCAGCGTAGGAAGTGCGACAGCACACGCTATCAATGCATTTTTCATTGGTCTCTCGCCTTCAGCGCTGAAGCGCGTTTCTTATTTTCGGACAAGAGGGCAAAATCGCCCCCCCTGTCAACGATAGCAGCCGACCACCAGTCGCGCCAGCAGAGCCGAGGATCAGGCATTCGCGTTAAAGCTCGGTGACGCCGGCCCCGCTGGTGCGGTGAACGACCTCTATTCGCGGGCTGCTTTGGCCGTCTACGTCATCGCCGATGCTGTCGCGCAGGCCCTCCAGCAGCGCTGCCCTAGCGATCTCAAGGCGTGCGATGCGGCCAAGCAAGCGGATGATGTGCTCAAGGTACTGAGGCAGCCGGTATGTCATCTCCAAACCCGGCTTGCGCAGAATCACACGGTCTATCCACAGCGCCCCATCGTCCGTTTCCTCAGCCTCCAGCGTGCGCATGAGCAGCACGCGCGCAAGGCGTACCTCTTCATCGAGATTGCCGACCGGCATCAGCTGTAGCAGCGCCTTTTCCTCATCGGTGAGGCGGTCGCTGTACAGGCCATGCTTCAGCGCGTTGCGGTTGCCGGGACGAGCTGGATTACCGGCGCCGGTACTTGCCCCGCCGTGGAGCTTGCAGCGCCGCTTGCCGGCCAAGGGGGAGCGTTTGCAGGGAGTGCCGGCGCGCGTTGCGGCGCCGCAGTAGGGCTTCATGGGGTGGCGTTCCTTAAATATACGATGCCGATCAATCCGTGCGTACCGCGCTGCGTACCGAGGCCCCAAACCCTGCGAACCTGGGTGCGAACCGTGGTTTCCAAAAAGCCCAAAACCGTGGCTACCAGAGTGGCTACCAAGCAGCTCATCGCCATTTACAAATTCGCGCGCGTCTAGTTTCGCCTAGCGGGGAGGCCGCCCGAAGGCGCCCCCCCCATTACGCAATCAAGCTGGAATGATCGACGTATCAAGACTGTGATTCTTGCCGCGTACGGTCATGGTGTAGCCTGTGTCGAACGACATACGGCGCGCGACCGACTCGACGTAATACGGCGACTCGAATGGCTTTCCCAGTCCTGAAACCTCAACCATGACGTTCGGCATGAGGATGTTGTCGCCAGGGAGTTCGGCGGTCATCTTTAGTTCGTGCCGGATGATGTCGTTGTAAATCTTCATCGCCCGCTGCTGAGCGTCCTGCTGGCTCAAGTTGGCGATGATGTAGCTGTACACCTGCGCCGGCGCCTTGGCCGTGCCAGGCGTGATGCCCTTGGCCTTGCCTTGCGGGTACGTGACCGAGAATCCGGCCTTCTGCTTGTGGTTGAAGCTGTGCACCTGAACCACGACGCCCTTGCCGACCGTCAACGTGCGCGAGAACGACACATCCAAGACGTTCGCCTGGAAGAAGCCGCGAT
>JAGWNU010000359.1 GCA_028871175.1 Burkholderiaceae bacterium
GATGGAGATGATCTCGTCGGTGCGCACGTTCAGGCCGGTGGTTTCGCAGTCGAGCGCGACCCATTCGTCGGCAGGCGGCGGATCGAACAGGAACCGGAACGCCGGATCGCGCAGCTTGCCCAGCAAGCGCCGCCTGCGCAGTGCCTGCAGCCAGTCTGCCAGCCACCTGTTCATGTCCGCGACCCGCTCAGAGCCACTCGGTGCGCAGGCGCTGCCGCAGGAGCGCCTTGAAACGCTTGACCGCGCTCAGCGCATCCTTGAGCAAGTCGCGCTCCAACGACGACAGGAGCGATGGATGGACATCGCAAGACACGGGCTGATGCGCGTCGATTTCAGCGAGGCCGGCCTTCAGGCGCAACATCATCAGCAGGTGGAGGCTCTCGCTCAACTCCATCGCCGTCTGATGGTCGATTGCCTCGGCGCGCACCAGCGCGTTCAGACGCTGCACGGTGCCGGTCTCATCGAGGACACGGTGCGCGAGCGCGAGGCTGCGCACGCCATGAACGATGGGGAAGATGCCCTCCTTTTTTACGTCGATCACCGGGTCGGTATCGCCCAGGTTCAACCAGCGATTGCGCCAGCCCGAGGCCGGACTGAAGGCCTCGATCGCAGCCGCAAACCGGCCGAGCATGGCGTCGTTGTCGAGCGTCAATTCGAGCAGGGTTCGCTTCAGTTGCTGCAGCAGGGAAGCATCCCCGCACACCGCGTGCGCATCAAAGAAGATCGCAAGATTCATCAGACCCTCCGGGCTCGGCAGGATCAGCCATTCGCGGATGCGCCGGGTGAAATCGCTGACGCTCAGACACCATTCTGGTCGACTGAGCATGACACCGCCCGGGCAAGGCGGGTAGCCAAAGGCAGCGAGCGCATCCGAAAAGCGCGTGACGATCCCCTGCAGATCAGGCGGCGGCGCATAGCCATCGCGCAACACCAGCGCGTTGTCCTGGTCCGTCTTGAGGAGCTGTTCCCCACGGCCCTCGCTACCCATGACGAAGAGACAGCTGTTGGCTACCAGCTCAGGAGGCGCGATCATCTGCCACGCTCGCTCGAACAGGCGCGCATTGATCTCGCGCACAAGGTTGGCGATGTGATCGACGCGTGAGCCGCCATGCAGCAGCAGTGACACCATGCGAGTGACCTGCGATGCCACCTGCGCGAGCGCATCCAGATCCTGCGCCAGATTGATCTGCACGGTCAGCAGATACGAGTGGTTGGCCAGGAAGCTGAACACGTCCAGCGACTCGAGCAGGCCGACGATGTCGTCTTCATGGGTCACCACCAGCCGGTGTACGCGATGGCGCAGCATCAGCGTCAGCGCGTCGCCGATCTGCGCGGACGTCGGTATGGTGATGAGCGAGAACTGGCTCATCCGCCCGACTGGCAGGCGATCGAGCGGCGTCCCCTCCAGGATGGCCCGCTGCAAGGAACTGCGCGTGAAGATGCCCAGGCGCGCCGGCTCCGTGGAGCCATCGCGCACCAGCACATTGGACGTGTTGTGCGCCTGGAACAGCTTGACCACGGAGACCACGTCGATGCCGGCATCGACGAAATGGGCAGGCCTGATGAACGCGTCGCTCACGCGCGAGACAGCGAGCGACTGCATTGTTTCCATGCTCTGCCGCTGCGCAATCACACCGAGCTTGCTGCCGAGGTCGGAGAACAGCAGCGCACCGAATGTGGCGTTGGCAGCGATCAGATCGCGCACCGC
>JAGWNU010000155.1 GCA_028871175.1 Burkholderiaceae bacterium
CTCAGCAGTTGGGTCAACACGATGACCAGCAACAGCATGGCCCGAAGCGAGTCGCTTGGGATGGCACGCGGCATCCGCGCATTGTAGGGCATTTCGTGCGCGCGGTTGTTGCCGCCCGACAAGCTAGGGCGCCACCATCGACACCCCGTACTGCGCGAAGATGCGCTGCAACTCGCCGCTGGCGCGCAGCGCATTGAGCGCACTCTCCAGCGATTGCGCGAGTTCAGGCTGGTCTGCCTTGACCGCCATGCCGACCGCCCAACCATGCGCCGGGAGCAACGGCGACTGCAATTCGGCGGCTGCAAACCGCGTAGCGGACTGACCGCCCGCCTTCAGCGCGCTTTCATATTCGGAACGCATCACCATTACGGCAGCGACTTCGCCCGAGAACAGCGCGCGCAGCGCATCGGCGGCGTGCGGGTAGATCTTCACCTTGTCGCGCAATGCCCCCTGTGCGCTCGAGAGCAAGGCGTTGGCGCCTGCCGTGCCGCCCTCGGCGCCGGTCACCTGGCCGCGCAAGTCTTCGAAGCGGCTGACCTGGGGAATGCGGTCGTGGTCGTAGACCAGCACGAATGTCTCGCGGTGGTACGGCGCAAAGATCAGCACCTCGCGGTTCTGGCGGGCAAAGACCGGATCGACCGGCACATGCAGCATCACGTCGGCCGGGCCATATCCGAGGTAATGCCCGCGCCAGACCATATTGCGCAGGTCGTCCGACACGCTGTCGTCGTCGGCGTCGAACGGCAGCAGCGCCGGGGACAGCCCCATCTGCTTGCTCAGCGCCTTGGCCAGCGCGACATCGATGCCGTCGAACTGTTTGCCGACGTTGTCGGAGAACGGCGGCAGGCCCTTGTACAGCGCAATCTTGAGGCTGCCGGTCTGGCGGATCTTCGCCATGTCGGCATGCGCGGGGGCGGCGCCAAGCAGGGTCATGGCGGTTGCCGCGGCAAGCAGCATGCTGACAACGCTGCGGCGGATGCAGGCCGTGACCGGCCGGGGATGGGCGCTCATGGAAACTCTCCTGGCGAAGGGGCGTGACGGCGGCCGTCGTCCGGACCGCGTGGGCAGACCCGCACCGCCGGGCTGCCCGGGGAGCGTGGTCTGCGAAGCCGATGTTGGGGCGTTATTCCTGCACGCGGCGGGATTCGAGATAGGTCTTGATCGACCAGATGGCTTCCTGGCTCAGAACGCCCCCGAACGGCGGCATGTAGACCCGCCCGTCGCGTGTGCGTCCCTTGCGGACGGTGGCCGTGAAGTACTGCGAGATCTCGCCGTAGCAGGCTTCCTTCTTTTTCGCATCGGCCAGCGACATGCAGTCGGCGTCGAGCTTGCGCAGGTCGGGGGCGATACCGCCGGAGATCGCCTCGAGCCCATGGCAGCGTGCGCAGTTCTGGTTGAACGCGGACGCGCCGATGCGCAGCGCCTCGTCATGTGCACTACCCGTCCTGTATGGATTGTCCTGACGCCAATCCGGCCCCAGTTGCGGTAAGGTGTGCGTGTCTACGGCCTGCGGGGTCACGTCGCCGTGAGCCGTTGCGGTGGCGGGGGCTCCCGCTGCCAAAAGCGCGCAGATGGAAAGCAGCGCGAACAAGTTGCGTGGCGTGTCCAAGAGTGTCTCCTGTTTTGTCGTTGAAATGCGTTTTGCAGGCATTTCTGCAAGAGCCATACCAAGACGGCGGCGGCGGCCAATCCACGACGCACCCTCGCACCGGCGGGCCGCAGAACCGAAATGCGGCTGGCACAGGTGCTCCGGAATGCAACACCCTGGCAAGCGTCTTGCTTCATGGCGCAACACTTCGGGTTCGCGCCTCAGCAAGGGCAACCCGGACGACCCGCGCATAGATCGCGGGCGACTTCAAGGAGACGAGCATGATTTCCCACGCGGCAGCCGCCCAGCGCGCGTCCGAGAACGCCCCTGCCACGTCTGGCGATACGCCGGACAACGATCAGCCAGAACTGATTGCGCAGTCCCACGAGCGGTCCAAGTCATACGGCCTGCGGACATATGAGTCGCCCGACTTCTGCCCGGTGCAGCAAAGCGAGCTGAAAACGCAGATCGAGCGCAGCCAGTCGCTGTTCACGCATGCGCTACCCGTCATGGAGACGCTCTACAGCCAGATCATCAACACCCAGAGCATGGTGATCCTGACGGACACATCGGGGCTGATCCTGCATTCGCTGGGCGATGACGATTTCCTGGCCAGGGCCAGCAAGGTGGCCCTGCAGCCGGGCGCGCTCTGGTCGGAGGAAAGCCGGGGCACCAACGCCATCGGCACCGCACTGGCCGAGGCCCGGCCCACCCTCGTCCATGCGTCGGAGCACTATCTGGAGGCCAACCGGTTCCTCACCTGCTCCTGTGCGCCCATCTTCGACCCGTATGGCAAGACGGTCGGCGCGCTTGATGTGACGGGAGATCATCGCGGCTTCCACAAGCACACGATGGCGCTGGTCCGCATGTCCGCGCAGATGATCGAGAACCAGTTGTTCGCCAACGCCTTCCAGGACGTGGTCTGCATCCGCTTCCACTCGCGTCCGGAGTTCATTGGCACGCTGGTCGAAGGCATCGCGGCGTTCACGCCTGCGGGGCGCTTCCTGTCGGCCAACCGCAGCGGCGAGTTCCAGTTGGGACTGTCGATCCGATCGCTGCACGCGCACACCTTCTCTTCGCTGTTTGGCCTGTCGATGTCGCAATTGATCGACTCGGAGCGCAGCGCGCCCGCCGGCGTCCTGCAGCTGCAGTTGCCGAGCGGCGTCAAGGTGTTCGCCCGGGTGGAGTGGAAGCGCACGGCCAGCCCGATCGGACGCGGCGCGATCGGCAGCGACCCCGCTGCCGAGCCCAGCGCGGCGCCGGCAACCCGGCCCTATATGGCGCCGCCGAGGCAACCCGCCAGCCTCGATGCGCTCGACACGGGCGATGCCCAGATCAAGACCGTCATCAGCAAGCTGCGCAAGGTCATCGGCAAGGACATCACCGTCATGGTCCTGGGCGAAACCGGCACCGGCAAGGAACTGCTGGCGCGCGCCATTCATGCGGACAGCCCGCGCCACGCCGGACCGTTCATCGCCGTCAATTGCGCGTCGATTCCGGAGGCGCTGATCGAATCGGAACTCTTCGGCTACGAAGAAGGCGCCTTCACCGGCGCCCGCAAGAAAGGGGGCATCGGCAAGATGGTGCTGGCCAACGGCGGCACGCTGTTCCTGGACGAGATCGGCGACATGCCGCTGCATCTCCAGGCCCGTCTGCTGCGCGCACTGCAGGAGCGCGCGGTGTCGCCGCTGGGCAGCAACAAGCTGATCCAGGTGGATGTGGCCGTGGTATGCGCCACCCATCGCAACATGCGCGAGATGGTGGCCAGTGGCCAGTTCCGCGAGGATCTGTACTACCGCCTCAACGGCCTGGTCGTGCGTCTGCCGGCATTGCGCGAGCGCAGTGACCTGGACGCGGTGGCGGATACGCTGCTGCGGCAGGAACAGGGCGGCCCGCTGCCCATCAGCGAGCGCGTGGCGCAGATGTTCCGTGGCTACCACTGGCCCGGCAATATCCGCCAGCTCGCCAATCTGCTGCGCACCGCACGGCTGATGGCCGAAGACGCCCCCGAAATCACCGAAGACCACCTGCCGGATGACTTTCTGGAAGACTGGCAAGCGCGGCACGGCACCCAGCCGGCTCCGGTCGCCGCAGGCAGCGCGCAGGTCCAGCCTGCGCCCGGGGCGGGCGACGTTCAGCCCAAGCGGCTTGCCGATGTCGAAACCATGGCCATCCTGGCGGCGGTGAAGGCGCACCAGGGCAACATTTCGGCGGCGGCCAAGGCGCTGGGGATTTCACGCAATACCGTCTACCGCAAGATCGACGAGGCCGGTGGCGTGCCGCGCCCCGACTGACCACGCCGCAGCACCGATTGCGGCGCGCAGCGCCCGCGCCATGTCCCCCTCCGCAAGGTGCCCGGCTGGAACCCACATCAGCCGGGCCTGCGGGATGACTGCCTGCAGGCGCTGCGCATTGCGCGGGCGGCAGACCTTGTCGGTCCGGCCATGCAACAGCGTGACAGGCAGCCCGCTTCCGCCGATCCGTCCGGCGGCCCTCAGCAAGGTTGTCTTCCCTAACCCGCAGCGGCAAACCAGGTAATGCGCCTGGAGCTGGTATTTGCGCAGCAGTGCCATCTGCTGCGGGCGCGACCCACGGTGCGCGGGCGGCAACCCCAGCAGGCGCCGCTCGGCAAGCTGCCACTGCGCCGCAGTGTTCCATTTCTGAGCAGTTGTACCAGCCTGCAACACTTTTGCCGTTGCCAGTAGGCGCCCGCGCGCCCCGGGATGGCGCTCCCCCTTGCGGTCAACGCCACGCAAGAAGGCACGCCCGGCGCCGCGCGCATCGAACAGGGCCTGCACATCATCGAAGCCCGTGAGGAAGGCGCCGCGCAACACCAGGGCGGCCACTGCATCAGGAAAGCGCGCCGCATAGGCCAGTGCCAGCGCTGCGCCCCACGAGCCGCCGACCACGCCCCAGCGCTCGATGCCGAGCGTGGTGCGCAGTTGCTCCAGATCAGCCAGCAGCGCGGTCAGCGTATTGCGCCGCCGTGACCCGGCCGGGCGCGACCGGCCGGCGCCGCGCTGGTCGGGCAGCACCGCCCGATGCCGCAGCGGGTCGAACCAGCCTGCCATGGAAGGCTGGCACCCGCTTCCGGGGCCGCCATGCAGCACCAGCCAGGGCTCGCCGTCGTGCGGACCGCATTGCCGCACGTGCAGGCGGTGGGCATCGGGCGTATGCAACGTAAAGCAGACCGACGTTGCCGGCCACACGGGTGCGGGCATGGATGTTGCCTCCTGAGGATGCGGTTGCGCCGGGCACGATGCCGGTCAACCGTTGAACGATCGAAAGCAAATCACTAACTATGCCAACCCTCAAGGAGGAGACATGACCTGGACGACGCCCGCCTATACCGAACTGCGACTGGGATTCGAGATCACCATGTACATCGCCAATCGCTGATGTCGGACGACTGAACGCGTAGTTCTCTCCGAGCCCGCCCGCTGTCTACGGCGGGCTTCTTTTTTGTCTGTCGGCGCGGCCAGCACCTGGCCGGCTTCTTGCTCAATCCGTCCGACACTGTTGACCTTGCATCATGACGACACTGAAGGTTCTTGGCTCGGCCGCTGGCGGGGGCTTTCCGCAGTGGAACTGCAACTGCCGCAATTGCGATGGCGTGCGCCAGGGCACGCTGCGCGCGACGCCGCGCACGCAGTCTTCCATCGCGCTTGGCGACGCGCACCAGAACTGGATCGTCGTCAACGCATCGCCGGACATCCTGGCGCAGTTGCGCGCCACCCCGGCGTTGCAACCCGCACGCGCGCCGCGCGATACCGGCATCGCGGCCGTGCTGCTGATGGACGCGCAGATCGACCACGTGACCGGCCTGCTGATGCTGCGCGAGCACCGGCAGCCGTTGCCCGTCTATGCCTCGGCAGCCGTGCTCAGCGATCTGTCCACGGCGTTTCCGCTGACCCGCATGCTGTCGCACTACTGCGGGCTCGACACGCGCGCGCTGGCGCTGGATGGGACTGCGTTTTCGATCCCGCCGCTGCAGGATGTCGCGCTGACCGCCATCCCGCTGGAAAGCAAGGCGCCGCCCTACTCCCCGAGCCGCAACGCACGGCGCCTGGGAGACAACATCGGCCTGCGCATCGTCGATCGCAAGAGCGGCCGGCGCGCCTTCTACGCACCCGGTCTCGCCCGCATTGAACCGCACGTGTTCGACGAGATGGGCGCGGCGGACGTCGTCCTGGTCGACGGCACATGCTGGCACGACGACGAAATGAAAGACCTTCGCTTCTCTGCCAAGACGGCGGCCGACATGGGACACCTTGCGCAGTCCGGTCCGGGCGGCATGATCGAGACGCTCGACCAGCTGCCGGCCACGCGCAAGGTACTCATCCACATCAACAACACCAATCCGATCCTCGACGAAGACTCGCCGCAGCGTCGCGAGCTCGACGCGCATGGCATCGAGGTGGCCTACGACGGCATGGAAATCGCGCTATGACACACCCTGTTGCATGGAACGCTGAAGAATTCGAAGCCCGGCTGCGTGCGAAGCAGGCGGGTTACCACATTCATCACCCGTTCAACCTGCGCATGCGCGCCGGCGCATGCACGCCGGACGAGATCCGCACCTGGGTCGCCAACCGCTTTTACTACCAGGTGAACATCCCGCTCAAGGACGCGGCCATCCTGTCGAACTGCCCCGACCGCGAAACGCGCCGCGAGTGGATCATCCGCATCCACGATCACGACGGCAACGACACGCAGCCTGGCGGCATCGAGAGCTGGGTGCGCCTGGGCGAGGCCGTCGGGCTCACGCGCGACGCGCTGTGGTCGCACCGGCATCTGCTGCCGGGCGTGCGCTTCGCCGTGGACGCCTATGTCAACTTCGCGCGCCGTGCGCCCTGGCAGGAAGCGGTGTGCTCCTCACTCACGGAGATGTTTGCGCCGGACATCCACAAGGAGCGGCTGGCGGGCTGGCCCGAGCAGTACCCGTGGGTGCAGCCGCAAGGGCTGGCGTATTTCCGCTCGCGCATTCCGCTGGCCTCGCGCGATGTCGAGCACGGCCTGCGCGTGACGCTCGACTACTTCCGTACGCCCGAGCAGCAACAGCGCGCGCTCGACATTCTGCAATTCAAGCTCGACATCCTGTGGTCGATGCTCGATGCCATTCAACAAGCTCACACCCATGACTGCGTCCCTGTCTGACCCGGCCCGCCCCACGCTGCACCGCACGTTCCGCCTCCAGTGGGAAGACATGCAGCACAGTTGGGTGCTGCTCTATCCCGAGGGGATGGTCACGCTCAACGACAGCGCCGCCGCGATCCTGCAGCGTTGCGATGGAGCCCACACCCTCGACATGCTGATCGACGACCTGCAGTCCGCCTTTGGCGTGCAGGGCATCGCTCCGGAAGTCCACGCCTTTGTCCACCATGCACTCGAACGCGGCTGGCTCGTTTGACGCGGCAGCGGAGACGGTCGCGGGCCCGCCGCTCTGGCTGCTGGCCGAACTGACCTATCGGTGTCCGCTGCACTGCGCGTTCTGCTCCAACCCGGTCGACTACACCCGGCACGACCGTGAACTGAACACCGAGCAGTGGTGCGACGTCTTCACCCAGGCACGTGCGCTCGGTGCGGTGCAACTTGGCCTGTCCGGCGGCGAGCCGCTGTTGCGCAAGGATCTCGAAACGCTGGTCGCGCACGCGCACCGGCTCGGGTTCTACGTGAACCTCGTGACGTCTGGCGTGGGCCTGACCGATGAACGGCTCGGCGCGCTGCGTGCGGCGGGGCTCGATCACATTCAGCTGTCGTTCCAGGATTCGACACGCGAGCTCAATGACTTTCTGTCGAGCACGCGCACCTTCGATCTGAAACGCCGCGTGGCGGATCTCATCAAGGCGCACGACTACCCCATGGTCATGAACTGCGTCATGCACCGGCACAACCTGCCGCACGTGGGCGCCATCATCGACATGGCACTGGAGATTGGCGCCGAGTACCTTGAGCTGGCCAACACGCAGTACTACGGCTGGGCGTGGGAAAACCGCCTCTCACTCATGCCGACGCTGGAGCAGTTGCGCGACGCCGAAGCGGTGGTCAACGACTACCGCGCCCGCATCGGCAATCGATGCCAGCTGCTGTACGTCGTGCCCGACTATTTCGAGCAGCGCCCCAAGAAGTGCATGAACGGCTGGGGCACGACCTTCCTGGGCGTGGCGCCAGACGGCGTGGCACTGCCGTGCCACTCCGCACGCATGCTGCCGGGGCTGGTTCTGCCCAACGTGCTGGACACCCCCCTGCGCGAGATCTGGCGGACGAGCGACGCCTTCCAGCGCTTTCGCGGCACCCATTGGATGCCCGAGCCCTGCCGCTCGTGCGACTCGCGCGAAGACGACTACGGCGGCTGCCGCTGCCAGGCCTATCTGCTGACCGGCGACGCGGCGCGCACCGATCCGGTCTGCGGCCACTCTCCCGATCACGCAGCGCTGCAGACCGTTGTGCTGCAGGGCAGGATGGCGTCGATGAACGGCTTCGGGCAGATGCGGGACGCGCGCACGGGTGAGGTCCCCATCCTCTTTCGCACCGACGCCAATTCGCGCCGCTTGGCGAAGTCATAGAAAAAGGGGCGCAGCGCGCGCCCCCTTCAGCGGGATCCCATGCCGGACAGTGCCGGCGTCTCGCCGGGCGCCGTCACGACCCCGCGCTCAGCACCCACGCCACCAGCTGCCGTGCCTCATCTTCCTTGAGTTCGGGATGCGGCGGCATGGGGATGCGGCCCCAGACACCCTTACCTCCAGCGCGCACCTTCTGCGCAAGCCGGGTGGGCGCCTCTGCATCGCCCTTGTATTTGGCCGCCACATCGACGAATGCAGGTCCGACCACCTTGTTCTGCACGCTGTGGCACGACAAACAACCGCTTTTCTCCGCCAGCGCCTGCATATCGGGCGCTGCGTGGGCGCCAGCCGCGCAGGTTGCCGCCGACACCAGGGTCAGCAGCGAGAACACTCCATTGCGCATGATCACTTTCCAAGACTCCATGACGCTGTCAATTGGCCGCGCCCGGCCGTGCGCCGTTGGGAGCGCACAGCCCGGCGCGGTACGGCTTAGTTCTTGTGCAGCTTGAACACCCAGACCGAGCCGCCCTGCTCCAGGAAGTTCACGCGCTTGGCCACCTCACCGCCCCACAGCGGCACGGCGCCGCCCCAGCCCGAGACCACGGCCACATACTGCTCACCGCCGTCTTCCCAGGTGACCGGCGGTGCAACGATGCC
>JAGWNU010000360.1 GCA_028871175.1 Burkholderiaceae bacterium
TCACGGAGCTCATCGCCCTGCGCGAAACGCTCAGGGCGGCACTCGCCAAGGCGCGTGGGGAACCTGATACCAGCAATGTGATCGCCCAGCTCGATCTGCTGATTGACGAGGCAACCAGCTAGGCCCTCCCCCTGCCGACACTGATAACGAGGCGGCCTCTCCGGCCGCTTCCGTTGCGTCTGCGCGTATCCCTCAAGCGCTTGCGCCAAGTCGCCGCCTCGGGATGCTGGCGCGGAATCGTTTGGTCAGCCGCCCCCTCTGGCGTGGGAAAGACGGCGGTGGAACCCATGCGCCGCGGAATGGAAAAACCTCATTACTATTGCGTATTCCATTCGCCTGCTTCATGGCAGAGGTCCGCCCGTGTCCATCGATATCCGAGCCCTCCGTTACTTCGTTGAAACCGCGCGGCTGCAGAGCTTCACCCGGGCGGCAAGCTCGCTGTCGGTCACGCAGTCCACCATCAGCAAGATGGTTCGTCAGCTGGAAAACGAAATCGGCCAGCCGCTGCTGATCCGCGAAGGCAGGCAGGTGCGCCTGACAGACGTAGGACGGGTCGTCTATGCACGCGGCCAGGAAACGCTTGGCGTGGTGCATCGGCTGACGCTTGAGGTTGCCGACCTGTCTTCGCTTGGGCGCGGTGAACTCACGGTCGGCATCCCGCCGATGGTGAACCTGTTCTTCTCGCCGGTCGTGAGCGCGTTTCGCCAGCGTTATCCCAACCTGGTGCTGAACCTGGCCGAATATGGCGGGCTGACTGTGGAGCAGCAGGTCGCCAGCGGTGAACTGGAGGTGGGCGCCACCGTACTGCCCGGCGACAGCGGCCTCGAACTCGCTACGCGGGCGTTCGCCAAGTATCCGATCTGGGTGGTGGGGCCGCGCAAGGCGAAGTGGGCGAAGGGCAAGACCGTCACCCTCGCGGCACTGCGCGACGAACCGCTGCTACTGCTCGCCGAAGACTTTTCGCTGACGCGCAAGCTGCGCCAAGCCTTTCTCGAAGCCCGCTTCGAGCCGCACATCGCGGCACAAAGCGGGCACTGGGAATTCCTCGCCTCCATGGCGGCTGCGGGACTGGGCACGACTTTTTTGCCACAGCCGTTGGTGGCCAACCTTGCCAACCGCGACAAGCTGGCCGTGGCACGCCTGACCGCTCCGGACATGGATTGGGCGCTTGCGCACCTGTGGTCGCCGGGCCGGTACCTGTCCCACGCCGCTCGCGCGTGGCTTGCGACGTGCGAGGAAGTGCTGGGCGCCTGAGCAGCGGCGCCCACGCATCAAGCGCTGAGAGCGGGTTCCGGACGCTGGCTCTCATCCATAGAACCTGCCGGGGCCATCGAGCCCTGATCACGGAAACGGACATGCCAGGCGAGCGCCTCCTCCAGCAGATGGGGCGTGTGGCCGCCGCGTCGCTGGGCGCGTACAACGTAGTCGCGCAGCAGCTCGCGGTAGCGCGGATCCGCGCAGTGGCTGATGATCTGCACGGCACGCTCGCGCGGCGCCAGCCCGCGCAAGTCGGCCAACCCATGTTCGGTGACGATGATGTCGACGTCGTGCTCGGTGTGGTCCACATGCGAGACCATCGGGACGATGCTCGAAATATCGCCGTCCTTGGCCAACGACTTGGTCACGAAGACCGACAGATGCGCATTGCGCGCAAAGTCGCCCGAGCCGCCGATGCCGTTCATCATGTGCGTGCCGCC
>JAGWNU010000156.1 GCA_028871175.1 Burkholderiaceae bacterium
AAAAAACGGCGGCACATTGGCCGCCGTTCCGTTGTCCGTGTCGTCGCTTACGGTTACTGCTCTTCCTCATCCGGCGACGGCATTGGCAAGCTACGGCGCGTCGGCGGAGGACGCTTGCCCACGATGATGGTGAGCTCCACCGGCTTGCCCTTGCGCGAGACCGCCACCTTGGCTTCTGCGCCCGGCTTCAGCTGGGCGATGCTATTGAGCAGAGCGGTCGTATCCGGAATCGACTCACCGTTCACGCTGGTCAGGATGTCTCCGGGCCGCAAGCCTGCGCGGTCTGCCGGGCCACCCTGCACGACCGCCGCAATCAGCGCGCCATCCTTGCGCGAGAGGCCGAATGATTCAGCAATCTCGGGCGTCACATCCTGCGGTTCGACGCCGATCCAGCCACGGACCACGCTACCGGTCGAGATGATCGACTCCATGACCTGTTTGGCCAGCGATACGGGAATCGCGAAGCCGATCCCGAGCGAACCGCCCGAACGCGAGTAGATCGCGGTATTGATGCCCAGCAGGTTGCCGTCGGCATCGACCAGTGCGCCACCCGAGTTGCCTGGGTTGATTGCTGCGTCGGTCTGGATGAAATTCTCGAACGTGTTGATCCCCAAATGGCTGCGGCCCAGCGCCGAGACGATGCCCATGGTGACCGTCTGGCCGACACCGAACGGATTGCCGATGGCGAGCACGACATCGCCGACGCGCACGTTCTCGAGGCGGCCCAGCGTAATGGCCGGCAGGTTCGGCAAGTTGATCTTGAGGACCGCCAAATCAGTTTCGGGGTCGGAGCCGACCACCTTGGCGTTGGTCTTGCGTCCGTCGGTCAGGGCGACTTCGATTTCATCCGCGCCATCCACGACGTGGTGGTTCGTTAAGATGTAGCCTTCCGAGCTGACGATCACGCCGGAACCGAGACTGGCCGTCGGTTCCTGCCGTTGTTCGGGGGCGCGATCACCGAAGAAGAAGCGAAACCATGGATCTGCGCTGGCCTGGGGATTGTTGCTCCGTTTCGGCGCGTTCTTGCTGCTGAAAATATTGACGACCGCCGGCATTGCCGCCCTGGCGGCTTCGGCGTAAGAGTTACTGGAGGCGCCGCCATGTCCGATCGGCGCGACTTCCTTGAGCGCGACGATGGGCGAGCCGGACTGCACTGCCAGCTTGCCGCGCTGCAGCCACTCGGGTTTGAGCGTGGCGATCACAAACCAGACGGCGAGCACGACCGTGACGGCTTGCGCGAAGAACAGCCAAAAGCGGCGCAACATAGGGTGAAATTGAGTCGAAATGGATCGAAAAGAACTTGAATTGTACTTGAACGACCTGTTGCAGGCCGCGCGTTTTCGGGACTACTGCCCCAATGGGCTGCAGGTCCAGGGGCGGGAGACGGTGTCCCATATCGTGACCGGCGTCACTGCCAGTCTGGCGCTGATCGAAGCCGCCATCGACGCCCGCGCCGATGCCATCCTCGTCCACCACGGCTATTTCTGGAAAGGGGAGGATGGCCGCATCGTCGGGCAGAAGCATGCGCGGCTGAAACCACTCCTGGTCCAGGATCTGAACCTCTTTGCCTATCACTTGCCGCTGGATGCGCACCCTGAGTTGGGGAACAACGCCCAACTGGGGGCCTTGCTGGGCATTGAGCCGCAGGGACGTTTTGGTGACGACGAATTAGGCTGGATCGGCGTACTGCCGGAGCCGACCACCCTCGAGGTGTTTGCCGAAGCCGTGGCGACGCGACTGGGTCGGACGCCCTTGGTGATTGGCGGGGCCAATCGCCCGGTGCGCACGGTGGGTTGGTGCACGGGCGGCGCACAAGGCTGGTTTGATGCGGCGGTAGCGGCCGGCGTCGATGTCTACCTGAGCGGTGAGGCATCCGAACAGACCACGCATCTGGCGCGTGAATCGGGCGTTGCCTACATTGGGGCGGGCCACCATGCCACCGAGCGCGGTGGCGTACGCGCGCTCGGCAACCACCTGGCCGAGCGCTTCGGGGTGCGTCACACCTTCATCGACATCCCGAATCCGGTGTGATGCTAGAGGCTCATGCTCACTTGCTCTTCAGGCTGTCCCGAATTTCCCGCAGCAGCAGGATGTTTTCGGGCGTTTCGGCCGGGGCCGCAGGCGGGTTGGCGTCAATCACCCGCGTGATCGCGCGCACCATCAGGAACACGATGAAGGCCAGGATCAGGAAATTCACCGCCACAGTAATGAAGTTGCCGTAGGCAAAGACGGGTACGCCGGCTTTTTTCAGGTCGGCGAGGGTCTGCGGGACGCCAGCGGGTGCATCGGCGAGCTGGATGTACAGATTCGAAAAATCGAGCTTGCCGATGACGCGGCCGATGAGCGGCATGATGAGGTCGTTGACAAGCGAATCGACGATCTTGCCGAATGCCGCGCCAATGATGACCCCCACCGCCAGGTCGATTACGTTGCCGCGCATCGCGAATTTCTTGAAGTCTTGCATCAGGGCCATCGGTTTTCTCCGGATTGTTTGATTCGAGACAAACGGTCAAGCTACAGATCGGTTGACCTGAATTGTTGAAAGCGATGCTGCAATAGAGAAGCCAAAGCCTTGCCAGTATTGGCTTGGCGGGCGATCGCCGTGTCCACTATATCTGCAAGTGGCGCGCCCCGCGACCGCTATCGTTGGCCAGGTACGCTCGGGTATAATTTTTGGTTGACGCGAATCTATCTTGATTTCTTACCCTGGGGTCTTGAATGAGTGACCAGCAAAACGTGGACAAGGGTCGCCGCAATCTGTTGATTGCGACGTCCGTGGCTGGTGGTGTGGGAGGGGTGGCGGTAGCGGCCCCTTTCGTTTGCACATTCGCACCATCTGAAAAGGCCCGCGCAGCGGGCGCGCCCATCGAGGCCGACGTAAGCGACCTGGCCCCCGGCCAGATGAAGGTGGTGGAATGGCGCGGCAAGCCGGTCTGGCTCCTCAAGCGCACGCCCGAAATGCTGGAATCGCTCAAGAAGACCGATACCGAAGTCGCCGATCCCAAGTCCGACGTGCCTTTCACCATGAAGACGCCGGATTACTGCAAGAACGAAACCCGTTCTCGCGCCGAGCATAAGGACCTGCTGGTCGTGGTCGGCATCTGTTCTCACCTCGGCTGCTCTCCATCCGGTCCGTTCCCCGCAGGCGCCAACGTGCAGCTTGCCGGCGACCCCGGCTTCGTGTGTCCGTGCCACGGCTCCACGTTCGACCTGGCTGGCCGCGTATTCAAGAACAAGCCCGCGCCGCAGAACCTCGACGTCCCGCCGTACATGTTCCTGTCCGACACGAAGCTGGTGATCGGCAAAGACGAGAAAGGAGAGGCTTGATCATGGCCGAGAAAAAGGTGGAGACCACGGGGCTGCTGGGCTGGATCGACGCTCGCTTCCCGCTGACCGAGACATGGAAGGCGCATCTCTCCGAGTATTACGCGCCCAAGAACTTCAACTTCTGGTATTTCTTCGGCTCGCTGGCGCTGCTGGTGCTGGTGATCCAGATCGTCACGGGCATCTTCCTGGTGATGAACTACAAGCCGGACGGCACGCTCAACGCCGCCGGCATCCCCGTCGCCTACGCGAGCGTGGAGTTCATCATGCGCGAGGTGCCGTGGGGCTGGCTGGTGCGCTACATGCACTCGACCGGCGCTTCGGCGTTCTTCATCGTCGTGTATCTGCACATGTTCCGCGGCATGCTGTACGGCTCATACCGTAAGCCGCGCGAGCTGGTCTGGATCTTCGGCTGCCTGATCTTCCTGTGCCTGATGGCCGAAGCCTTCATGGGCTATCTGCTGCCGTGGGGCCAGATGTCGTACTGGGGCGCGCAGGTGATCGTGAACCTGTTCTCCGCCATTCCGCTGATCGGCCCGGACCTGTCGCTGTGGATTCGCGGTGACTACGTGGTGTCTGACGCGACGCTGAACCGTTTCTTCTCGTTCCACGTGATCGCTGTCCCGCTGGTCCTGCTGGGCCTGGTAGTGGCGCACGTCATCGCGCTGCACGAAGTGGGCTCGAACAACCCGGATGGCATCGAGATCAAGGCCAAGAAGGACGCGCGCGGCATTCCGCTCGACGGCATTCCGTTCCACCCGTACTACTCGGTGCACGACATCATGGGTGTGGCGGTGTTCCTCTTCATCTTCAGCGCGATCGTGTTCTTCGCGCCGGAAATGGGCGGCTACTTCCTGGAAGCCAACAACTTCATTCCGGCAGACTCGCTGAAGACGCCGCCGCACATCGCGCCGGTGTGGTACTTCACGCCGTTCTATTCGATGCTGCGCGCGACCACGTCGGACTTCCTGCCGTGGCTGTGGGGCTTCGTCGCGATCATGCTGGGCCTGCTGTTCGTGCGTTCCAAGAGCATGAAGGTCAAGGGCGTGGCGGTGGCTGTGGCGGTGATCCTGGCGCTGGGCTTTGCGTTCATCGATGCCAAGTTCTGGGGCGTGGTGGTGATGGGAGGCTCGGTGGTGATCTTCTTCTTCATGCCGTGGCTGGACCAGTCGCCGGTGAAGTCGATCCGCTATCGCCCGGGCTTCCACAAGGTGCTCCTGGTTCTCTTCGTGATTGCCTTTGCGGTGCTGGGCTATCTGGGCATCCAGCCGCCGAGCCCGGTCGGTTCCATCATTTCGCAGATCGGCACCATCGTGTACTTCGCGTTCTTCCTCGCGATGCCGATCTGGAGCCAGATCGGGACGTTCAAGCCAGTGCCAGAGCGCGTCACGTTCACGCCGCACTGATTCGAGCCGAGCACAAGGTCACCTGAAGGACACAAGAATGAAAAAGCTGCTTGCGATTTTCGCCTTGGCCGGTCTCGTGTTTGCCGCGCCC
The DNA here is from genome assembly GCA_028871175.1 of Burkholderiaceae bacterium. GTDB lineage: Bacteria > Pseudomonadota > Gammaproteobacteria > Burkholderiales > Burkholderiaceae > Ralstonia > Ralstonia condita. The sequence goes on from JAGWNU010000156.1 coordinate 4,822, forward strand.
GTGATGGCCAGTGAAGGCGGCGTGCCGCTTGATCCGGCGCCGAATCAGTCCAGCGATACGTCTGCGCTGCAGCGTGGCGCCAAGCTGTTCGTCAACTACTGTCTGAACTGCCACGGCGCCAGCGCCATGCGCTACAACCGCCTGCGCGACATCGGCCTGACGGAAGAGCAGATCAAGCAGAATCTGCTGTTCACTTCCGACAAGGTCGGCGACACGATGCGCATCGCCATGGATCGCGAGGACGCCAAGAAGTGGTTTGGCGCCGTGCCGCCGGACCTGTCGGTGATCGCGCGTGCGCGCGGCAGCGACTGGCTCTACACCTACCTGCGCACGTTCTACCGTGACGACACGCGTCCGACCGGCTGGAATAACCTGGTGTTCGACAAGGTCGGCATGCCGAATGTGCTGTGGGAACTGCAGGGCCAGCGCGTGCCGAAGTACGAGACGGTCAAGTCTGAGCACGGCGGTGAGCCCGAGCACAAGCTGGTCGGCTTTGAACAGGTCACGCCAGGCAAGATGAGCTCGGTCGAATATGACCAGGCCGTCGCCGACCTCGTCACTTATCTGGACTGGATGGCCGAGCCTGCTGGCAACCTGCGCAAGCGGCTCGGCGTGTGGGTGCTGTTGTTCATCGGCGCGTTCTTCGTGCTCGCTTGGCGCCTGAATGCGGCCTATTGGAAGGACATCAAGTAAAATCCGTGTTTTCCGGGCAAGGGCTAGGCCGGTGCTGAACTGGTCCTAGCCCTTTGCCTTTTCGCTTTTGTGCCGTGGTGATGGGGTTCTATCGCCGCGGCTGTACCGTCATCGGGCCGCCCCCGGTCCATGCGCCAAGGAACTACAACCATGATGGTTTTGTACTCGGGCACCACCTGCCCGTTCTCGCAGCGTTGTCGCCTCGTCCTGTTCGAAAAGGGCATGGATTTCGAGATCCGCGACGTCGATCTCTTCAACAAGCCGGAAGACATCGCGGTGATGAACCCGTACGGCCAGGTGCCGATCCTGGTTGAGCGTGATCTGATTCTGTACGAGTCGAACATCATCAACGAGTACATCGACGAACGCTTCCCCCATCCGCAGCTGATGCCCGCGGATCCGGTGCAGCGCGCCCGCGCCCGTCTGTTCCTGTTCAACTTCGAGAAGGAACTGTTCACGCACGTTTCCGTGCTCGAGAACGAAAAGGGCAAGGCTGCCGAGAAGTCGCACGAGAAGGCACGCGCCGCCATCCGCGACCGTCTCACGCAACTCGCCCCGATCTTCCTGAAGAACAAGTACATGCTGGGCGAAGAGTTCTCGATGCTGGACGTAGCCATTGCGCCGCTGCTTTGGCGCCTGGACCACTACGGCATCGAGGTGTCGAAGAATGCCGCCCCGCTGATGAAGTATGCGGAACGCATCTTCAGCCGCCCGGCATATATTGAAGCGCTGACCCCGTCTGAAAAGGTCATGCGCCGCTGATTGCGGCCGGTTGCCGGCCGCGCCTGCGCGCGGCCGCGCTCAACGGTTATCAATGTCACCATGCCGGAAACTTCGACCAAGCCCTACCTGATCCGGGCCATCTACGAATGGTGCACGGACAACGGCTTCACGCCGTACATTGCTGTCTTTGTCGACAACAGCACCAACGTGCCGCGCGAGTTCGTCAAGAATGACGAGATCGTGCTGAACGTCAGCTTTGACGCGACCAGCCAGCTCGACATGGGCAACGATTGGATCACGTTCCACGCCCGTTTCTCGGGTGTGTCGCGCAAGATCGAGGTACCGGTCGAGAACGTGCTTGCCGTTTATGCACGCGAGAACGGCCAAGGCATGGCCTTCCCGGTCGAGCGCAGCGCGCCCACCACAGCGGCTGCGACTGAACGCGAGAACAATCCGCCGCCGAAGTTGGCTGCAGTGGATACGGAATCGGCACCGGCTCCGGTTCCCGCCGAAGCAGACGGCGGCCCCGACGATGAGCCGCCACCTAACGTGCCGCGCATCGGCGGCAAACCGGCATTAAAGGTCGTCAAGTAACGCACGTTGCGCTAGAATCGCGGTTCTTTGCCGGCTTAGCTCATCAGGTAGAGCAGTTGATTTGTAATCATCAGGTGGCGGGTTCGAGTCCTGCAGCCGGCACCAAACACCTATCCAAGGACATCCTTGGAAGTCTTGAAACCCGTGATAGCATAAGGCTTCACGGGTTTTTTTATTCCAGCGTTGTCCAGTGCTGCCCGTCTGAATCCGGGGGCATGTGGGGGCACCTCTGGGGGAATCTGGTCACTTGGTAAGTGCCCCCGAGAAAAAATGCCCCCTCGGGTTGTAAGGTGCCCATGCCATTGACCGACATCGCCATTCGCAAAGCGACGCCCCGTGAAAAGCCGTACCGCCTTGCTGACGGGGGCGGTATGTACCTTGAGATCGTGCCCTCGGGTGGGAAGTACTGGCGCCTCAAGTATCGCTTCGCCGGTAAGGAAAAGCGGCTCGCGCTGGGCGTCTATCCGGATGTTTCGTTGGCAGCAGCCCGCGAGAAACGCGACGACGCGCGGAAGAAGCTCGCGGCCGACATTGATCCAGGCGAAGCGAAGAAAGCCGATAAGCGGGCGGTACGTCTGGCAGCGACCAATTCCTTCGAGGCAGTTGCACTTGGCTGGATGGATGAACTCAAGCCGTACGTTACGGCTGGGTCGATGGCGAAGACCAAGGCTCGCTTTCAGAAGGATGTTTTCCCTTGGATCGGCAAACGACCGGTAGCGGAAATCGATGCCCCTGAAGTTCTGACGGTCCTCAAACGGATCGACAGCCGTGGTGCCCGGTTCACGGCTCACAAGGTCCGAGGTGAGATCAGCCGCGCATTCCGCTATGGAATCAAGGAAGGCTATTGCAAGTTTGACCCGGCGCGTGATTTGGTCAATGCCATCCCACCAGCGCAAACAACGCACTTCGCTTCGATTACCGAGCCCGCGAAGGTCGGCGCCATGCTTCGGGCGTTCGACGGGTTTTCCGGTACGTTTCCTGTCCTGTGCGCGCTCAAGCTTGCGCCCATGTTGTTTACTCGACCCGGCGAACTGCGCAAGGCTGAATGGGCTCAGTTCGATCTTGATAAGGGCGAGTGGCGATACCTTGTCACGAAGACGAAGACCGAGCATCTGGTTCCGCTGGCAGCGCAAGCCGTTCAGATTCTGCGCGAGCTTCACTCACTGACAGGCCACGGTCGCTACGTCTTTCCGGGAGCGCGTTCGACTCAGCGTCCTATGAGCGATGCAGCAATCAATGCTGCCCTCCGTCGCCTTGGCTACGATACGAGAACCGAAATTACCGGCCATGGCTTTCGGGCAATGGCGCGGACGATCCTGCACGAGGAGTTGGAGCAAAAGCCCGAAGTGATCGAGCATCAACTAGCTCATGCCGTGCCCGATACGCTCGGCAAGGCCTATAACCGCACGAAGTTCATCAAGGAGCGCAAAGCGATGATGCAAAAGTGGGCAGATTACTTGGACCGGTTGAAAGCCGATTCGGATGTTGAGTCGACCTGAATTTCTGGCGGGCAGAATGAGAAATAGAGTTCCGAACTACCTTGTTGCAGCGGAGAGTGCGTTTAAAAAAATAGGCCAGATATTGCGCGACAAGCGGTTTGTATCGTTTGAGTTGTCAATAAAGGTATGGTGGCCGTGGTCGAGAAGGCCGAAGGAATTTTCCATAGAAGGCCGACGATCCGCGGATGGTGGTGCAGGCTGGCTCCTACACCACCATCCAGAACCGCATTTGAGAGCGCCGAAATCCGCCGCGGCTTTGAACGAGCGATTTGCCAAAATTGAGCAGTCCGTACGCGACTATCTTGTGGAAAATGCACTAGACGGGCGCTGGGGTGATCTGGAAAAGTCGATCAAGGAACAGTTGCAATCAGGGCTTTCTGTAGATGACTTCTTGAGCA
>JAGWNU010000157.1 GCA_028871175.1 Burkholderiaceae bacterium
CCGGCAGCAGCGAGAAAGCCGAGCCCGTACCGGCAGAGAAACCCACGACCTTGCCGTGGTACGTCACGCTGCTGCCATACACGTCGGCCACCAGTTCCACTGGCTGGCCCACGCGCATGTGGCGCACCTGCACTTCCTTGAAATTGGCGTCGACCCAAAGCTGGTCGAGCGGGACGATGGCCATCAGTGGCGTGCCCGGGGCAACGCGCTGGCCAACCTGCACCGAACGCTTGGCCACATAGCCCGTCACGGAGGCAGGCAGGCTCGTACGCGCGTAGGCCAGGTAGGCTTCACGCACCTTGGCGGCGGCCTGCAGTACGTTGGGGTGACGCTCCAGCGTGGTCTGCTCCGTCAATACGCGATTGCCCTGCAATTGTTCCTTGGCCGTCTCCAGTGCCGCCTGTGCTGCCCGTACCGCGGTTTCAGCGTGTGAGATTTCTTCCTGCGACACGGCGCCTGTCCCCGCGATCTGCTTGCGACGTGCGAGGTCATCCTTTGCCTTGGCAAGGTCCGACTCGCGCATCGCGAGCGTAGCGGTGTAGGCGCTGGTATTCGAGTACAGCGTGCGCACCTGGCGCACCGTCTGCGCAAGTGCGGCTTCGGCCTGTTCCAGCGCGACGCGCGCATCTGCGCGGTCCAGTTCGATCAGCGGCTGGCCGGAGGTGACGAGCTGCGTGTCGTCGGCGCGGATGGCGACCACGGTACCCGCCACCTGCGGCGTCACCTGAACCACGTTGCCCTGTACGTAGGCATCGTCGGTCGACTCAAACCAGCGGCCATACAGGCCCCAGTAGAGGCCATAACCGATACCTGCGATCACCAGGGCGGCCGTCAGCGTGGTCAGCATGCGCTTGCGTGTTCCGTTGCCATTGCCGTTCGGGGCGGCCGCAGGCGCTGCTGCGGGGGCTGCGGACGGGGCGGCTTGGGGCTTGTTGTCACTCATGATGTTGGCTCGAAAGAATGCGTGGGAACGTTCGGTTCAATTCAGGTCAGCTTTGCGACGTTGCGGGTTGGGCCGCTCCGCCGGTGGTCGCGTGGTGGGGCACGGATCCGGGCAGGTCTTCTGCCGTATAGCCGCCGCCAAGCGCCTTGATCAGTGCCATCTGTGCGTCGAGACGGCGCGCCTGCAGATCGGTTGCAAGCTTGCGCTGCTGCAGGACAGTGGTTTCGGCGTTGAGTACGGTCAGTTGCGTGCCGAGACCTGCGCCATAGCGTGTGCGTGCCAGGCTGTACGCACGCTCGGCTTCGGTCAGCGCCGTGCGCTGGATGGCGATCTGCGCATCGATGCTGCGCAGTGCGGTGATCTGGTCAGCGGTATCGTGCAGCGCCTCGGTCAGCGTCTGGTTGTAGCTGGCAACGGCGGCGTCATAGCTGGCGTACTTACCCCGCAGATTGGCGCGCAGCTTGCCGCCCTCGAAGATCGGCAGCTTCAGCGCGGGGCCAATGCCGAGTTGACGCGATGCACCGAGCAGCAGGTTTTCCGGCGCAATCGATGCGAGGCCCAGGAATGCGGTCAGGCTGATATCCGGCAGAAACTCGGCTTTGGCCACGTCGATATCCTTCGAGGCGGCCTCGACGCGCCAGCGCGCGGCCACGAGGTCCGGCCGGCGGCCGATCAGGTCGATGGTCAGGTCGTTCGGCAGCTTGGGCGTTGCTTGTGCCAGCAGCGTCGGGCGCGTGATAACCAGACCGCGATCGGGGCCTTTGCCCAACAGCGCAGCCAGCTGGTGACGCGCCAGCGCAATCTGCTCGTCGACCTGCTCCAGCTCGGTTTGTGCGGCAGCCACGTTGGCGCGTGCCTGCGTGGTTTCGACCTGCGTGTCCAGCCCGGCGCGCAGGCGCTGGCTTGCCAGCGAGGTCAGGTCCTTGCGCTGCGTAATCGCGCGTTCTGCAACGTCGCGCTGCGCATACAGTGCGGCCAGCTTGGCGTAGGTGCGAGCGACCGTCGTGGAGAGCATCAGGCGCGCGGCCTGGCTTTCGGCTTCCATGGCCTTGTCGTCCGACAGTGCGGCTTCCAGCGCGGAGCGGTTCTTGCCCCAGAAATCCAGGTCGTAGCTCACGCCGAGCTGGATTTTCGACTCCGTGAACCAGCGTCCGGCCAACGGCGTGCCTTCAAACAGGTCGTATTCCGACAGGCGTTGGCGCGTGGTTTCCGCATCGAAGCCGACGCTCGGGTACAGATTGCCGCGTACGATATCGGCCATCGCGCGAGAGGCCCGCACGCGGGCAAAGGCGACCTGCAGGTTCGGATTGTCCTTGATCGCCTCATCCACCAGCGCACGCAGTTGGGGATCATTGAACTGATCGACCCAGCTCTGCGATGGCCATTGGCCGCCCTGCGACGGCAGCGTCTTGGCGCTAGCGAGCTGTCCAGGCGACGTAAGCGTTTGCGTGCTGTGTGAGTTGCCGAGGTCGGCGCAGCCGGCCAGGGCGGCCAACGCAATCGTGGAGAGCGCCACACCCAGGCGCGCCGGCCATTGCGTCGGTGCGCGGCCTGCGAGCGGAAGAGCCTGGGGGGCAAAGTCTGAGGCGTTCATGTTGTTCTGGGGTGTCAGGCAATCAGGTAAACGTGGAGCGGTTGTAGCCGTGCGGTGTCAATGCCCGGCGGCGCGAGGGCGGTTGCTCTCGCTCGCCGCGCAATTGTCCAGCACGCGCTTGAGCAGTCCACGCAGGGTCTGGACTTCGGCAGGCGAGAAGCCGGCAAAGAAGCGGTTCAACACATGGGTATAGATGGCCGGCATGCGGTCGGCCATTGCCCGACCGGCTTCAGTCAGATCGAGATGCACGACGCGGCGGTCGGATTCGCTGCGTACGCGCTCGATCAGCCCGCGCTTTTCCATGCGGCTGAGCATGCGAGTGAGCGAGCCGATATCGGTATTCAGTTCGCGGCCGAGGTCGGTGGCGGTTTGGCAGCGGCCGTTGGCAAGCAACACCAGGCAGCTCGCCTGGGAGTGCGTGACGTCCATCTGCGCCACCTCTTGCTCGATCGCCATGGACAGTGCCGTCTTGGTACGCCCTACGAGGTAGCCCACGCTCTCGCACATGCGGTAGTCCTCCACCCGGAACAGCGTTCCAGAAGCGATTTCGGCGGCAGGTCTTGTTTGTTCGGACATCTTATGTATGCACAATCATTGTCGGGACAAATATACGAATCTGCGCAGCAAACGGCAAGGTACTGAATGAGTGATTCCAGTTTTAGAAATAATTGGTGATTCATGTACCACTTTTATGTTGGTGCTTTACAGATTCATCACGAGTGTCATCCCTTGCGCATTGCAGCATGCTAGAATGTCAGGTTATTCCGCGAGCTGTTTCCGAGGCTTGCGTCACGTCTTTTCGAGTTCACTTCCCATGCGCGCGCTTCGCAACATTGCCATCATTGCCCACGTTGACCACGGCAAAACCACGTTGGTCGACCAGCTCCTCCGCCAATCCGGCACGTTCCGAGAGAACGAGCAGGTTGCTGAACGCGTGATGGATTCGAATGACATCGAAAAAGAACGCGGCATCACGATCCTGGCCAAGAACTGCGCGGTCGAATACAACGGCACGCACATCAACATCGTCGACACGCCGGGGCACGCCGACTTCGGTGGCGAGGTGGAGCGTGTGCTGTCGATGGTCGACGGCGTGCTGCTGCTGGTCGATGCCGTGGAAGGCCCGATGCCGCAAACGCGTTTCGTGACGCGCAAGGCGCTGGCCCTGGGCTTGAAGCCGATCGTCGTGATCAACAAGGTGGACCGTCCGGGCGCGCGTCCGGAGTGGGTGATCAACCAGACCTTCGACCTGTTCGACAAGCTGGGCGCCAACGACGACCAGCTCGACTTCCCGGTCGTGTACGCCTCGGGCCTGAACGGTTACGCCGGTCTGACTGACGACGTGCGCGAAGGCGACATGAAGCCGCTGTTCGAGACCATTCTCGACAAGGTGCCGCAGCGTAACGACGACCCGAACGGCCCGTTCCAGCTGCAGATCATCTCGCTGGACTATTCCAGCTACGTCGGCAAGATCGGCGTGGGCCGCATCACGCGTGGCCGCGTGCGTCCGCTGCAGGACGTGGTGGTCAAGTTCGGCCCGGAAGGCAACCCGATCAAGGGTCGTATCAACCAGGTGCTGAAGTTCCGCGGCCTGGAGCGCGAGCTGGTGCAGGAAGCCGAAGCCGGCGACATCGTGCTGATCAACGGTATTGAAGAACTGGGCATCGGTTGCACCGTGTGTGCGCCGGACGCTCAGGAAGCGCTGCCGATGCTGAAGGTGGACGAGCCGACGCTGACGATGAACTTCTGCGTCAACACCTCGCCCCTGGCTGGCCGCGAAGGCAAGTTCGTGACGAGCCGCCAACTGCGCGATCGTCTGGACCGCGAGCTGAAGTCCAACGTGGCCCTGCGCGTGAAGGACACCGGCGACGACACGATCTTCGAAGTGTCGGGCCGTGGCGAATTGCATCTGACGATTCTGGTGGAAAACATGCGCCGTGAAGGCTACGAGCTGGCCGTGTCGCGCCCGCGCGTGGTGTTCAAGGAAATCGACGGTGTGAAGTGCGAGCCGTTCGAGCGCCTGACCGTGGACGTGGAAGACGGCCACCAGGGCGGCGTGATGGAAGAGCTGGGCCGCCGCAAGGGCGAACTGCTCGACATGGCGTCGGACGGCAAGGGCCGTACGCGTCTGGAATACCGCATTCCGGCCCGCGGCCTGATCGGCTTCCAGGGTGAATTCCTGACGCTGACGCGCGGCACCGGCCTGATCAGCCACATCTTCGACGATTACTCGCCGGTCAAGGAAGGCGACCTGGGCGAGCGCCACAACGGCGTGCTGATCTCGCAGGACGACGGCGCTGCCGTGGCCTACGCGCTGTGGAAGCTGCAGGATCGCGGCCGCATGTTCGTGTCGCCTGGCGATGCGCTTTACGAAGGCATGATCATCGGCATCCACAGCCGCGACAACGACTTGGTCGTCAACCCGATCAAGGGCAAGCAGCTGACCAACGTGCGTGCGTCGGGGACAGACGAAGCCGTACGCCTGGTGCCGCCCATCCAGATGTCGCTGGAATACGCGGTGGAATTCATCGCCGACGACGAGCTGGTGGAAGTCACGCCGAAGAGCATCCGCCTGCGCAAGCGTCATCTGAAGGAACACGAACGTAAGCGTGCTGCGCGCGAAGAAGCCGCTTGATCCACGACGGATCGGTCAGAGAAAACGCCCCGACATGTCGGGGCGTTTTTTTTTGGTTGTGCCTGCGTGTATCCATGTCCCTGAACGCTGGCAGGATCGTCGAGAGCGTACAGGCTGCCTGAATTGCGGCGTCCGGGGCCCGGGTCACACAAGCGGCATGGGCTCCGAGGCGACGGCAGCGCGCGGGCTGCGCCACTCGGGCGGTTTCCACAGATAACGGATGTCCCGATCGTGGAACACATCGGCCCACATGTCGCGCCATTCGTGGAAGGTGAGGGTGATCGGGTTGTGCGTGTGGACCTGTCGTGTGATGCCAAAGACAGGCGCTTCTTCCTCGGGGACGAAGCTGCCGAACATGCGATCCCAGATGGTGAGCACGCCGGCGTAGTTGCGGTCGATGTACTGGGGGTTCTTGGCGTGGTGCACGCGATGCACCGATGGTGTATTCACATACTGCCCCAGCCAGTGCCAGAAGCCCGCATAGCGCGAATCCAGCGCACCCAAGCGCGTATGCACGAAGAACTGGAATGCCAGATTCAGGCCGACGGCCAGGATGACCCAGTCCGGCGTAAAGCCGACCCACGCCAGCGGAATCCAGAAGAGCCACATCCCTGAAACCGGGTACGTCAGGCTCTGGCGAAAGGCGGTCGAAAAGTTCATACCCTCCGATGAGTGATGCGTCACATGTGAGGCCCACATCCAGCGCACGCGATGGCTGGCGCGGTGGAAGAAATAGTAGAGGCAGTCCTGCAGTAGCAGGAGCAGCAAGAATGACCACCATGTTTCCGGTACGGCGCGCAAGCCGTGGGCGTAGGTCCATGCATAGACCGTCTTGACCATCAGCCACAAGAAAAAGGCATCCGATGCCTGGTGCATGAGCGCCAGGCCCGCGTTTGAAACGGTGTCCTTGAGGCTGTAGACGGACGGATCGCGTTTGCGCCAATACCATGCCTCCGCCCCGATGGTGAGCAGGAAGACCGGCGCAAACGCCAGCAGGATCAAGCCGGGGTCGAAGCTGGGCGCGCTTGGTGTGACAGTGGCAGGGGTCATCTGATTGTTGTGATGTATGTGTTGTCTCCAATCGGCAGATATACGCCCAACTTGCACGCTGGGAAAGAGGGGACGTTAGAACCCTTCCTCGCTAAACGTCGCCCTCGTGTACAGTCCAGCCGTTACCCGCACAACAACATTTGAGAGACATGGAATCCACCGTTTCACCCGCGCCGCAAGCTGAGGTCCACCCTCACGTGATCGCCGAAGTTCGGGGCGGCATCGGCTGGCTCACGCTGAACCGGCCGCAGGCGCTCAACGCGCTGTCGCTGGAGATGATCAGGGCGATGTCGCATGCGCTGCTCGCATGGCAGCACGACCCGGAGGTTCACGCCGTCATCCTGCGCGGTGAGGGCGGCAAGGCCCTGTGTGCCGGCGGCGACATCCGCTTCTTCCACCGCGCTGCCACGGCCGGCGACCCGCAGCTCATCACCTTCTTTACGGAGGAGTACCGCCTCAACCACCTCATCTTCAGTTATGCGAAGCCCTATATCGCCTTGATGGACGGCGTGGTGATGGGCGGGGGGATGGGCATCTCGCAGGGCGCATCGCTGCGCGTGGTGACTGAGCGCACCAAGATGGCCATGCCCGAGACCAATATCGGCCTGTTCCCGGACGTGGGCGGCGGCTGGTTCCTGGCACGCGTGCCGGGCAGCGTGGGTGAGTATCTCGGCGTGACCGGGCAGGTCATCGAGGCAGCCGATGCGCTGTCGATCGGCCTGGCGGATTGCCACATGGGCGCCGATGCGCTGGCAGCTGTCGTACGGCGCCTGCGCAATGGCCACTGGCAAAGCGCGGGTGAGATCGCGGCCTGCTTTGTCGATGCCGCGTCGGCGCCGGACGCATCCAAGGCCGTCATCGCAGCGCATCGCGGCGCCATTGATGCATGCTTCAGCCAGGATACGGTGCAAGGCATTCTGGCCGATCTGGCTGGCAACGGCGGCAACGACTGGGCGGCACAGACCGCCGCATACATGGCGAAACGCTCGCCGCTGATGATGGCCGTGACGCTCGAGCAAATCCGCCGCGGGCGTCACACCACGCTGGCCGATGAGCTTCGGCGTGAGCTCGACATGATGACCCACGTGTTTGCGGACGGCGATGGTATCGAAGGCATCCGCGCGCTGGCGGTCGACAAGGACCATACACCCAAGTGGAAGCATGCCAGCATTGATGCAGTGCGCGAGGAGGAGGTGGCCGCGTTCTTCGTCTCGCCGTGGCGCCGCGAGCAGCATCCGCTGCTGGGGCTGTCGGACTAGAAGCGGTAAACTGCGCGCCTGCATTGAATCGTTGACTTCGCTGTGACCGCTGAACGCCCCACGCCCAACCCCCGCCGCTTGTCGGTCGCGCCCATGATGGACTGGACTGACCGACATTGTCGGTTCTTCCATCGCCAGATATCCCGCCACACGTGGCTCTACACGGAAATGGTGACCACAGGCGCGCTGCTGCACGGAGACGTCCCGCGTCACCTCGATTTCGACGAAGCCGAGCACCCCGTGGCGCTCCAGCTCGGCGGGAGCGAGCCCAACGACCTGGCGCAGGCCGCGCGCCTCGGCCAGCAGTGGGGCTACAAGGAAATCAACCTGAACTGCGGCTGTCCTTCCGAGCGCGTGCAGCGTGGCGCGTTCGGCGCGTGCCTGATGGCCGAGCCCAAGCTCGTCGCAGAGGGGGTGAAGGCCATGCGCGATGCAGTATCGATTCCGGTCACGGTCAAGCACCGCATTGGCATCGATGCCATCGAAACCTATGATTTCGTGCGCGATTTCGTCGGAATCATCGCTGAGGCGGGTTGCGAGACTTTTATTGTCCACGCGCGCAACGCCATCCTGAAGGGCTTAAGCCCGAAGGAGAATCGCGAGATTCCGCCGCTGCGCTACGAGGTCGTGTACCAACTCAAGCGAGACTTTCCGCATCTGGAAATATTGCTCAACGGCGGCGTGCAGACGCTGGAGCAGATCGACACGCATTTGGCACACGTCGACGGCGTCATGATCGGCCGCGAGGCTTATCACCATCCCTACCTGATGGCTACGTTCGATGGACGCTACTACGGAGCAGGCACTGGGGCGCGCACGCGCGTCGAAGTGGAGGACGCGATGATCTCCTACGTCGGCCGCTGGGTGGAGCGTGGTGGTTACGCCGGCGCGGCGGTGCGCCACATGCTGGGGCTGTATCGTGGCGTTGCCGGCGCGCGCGGGTGGCGGCGTGTACTGTCCGACGCCAAAGCGCTGGGTCGCGTCAAGACGCTGGACGATACGCACGCGCTGTTTGCCGAGGCGCGCAGCCACTTGCGGCGTGGCGAAGAGCAGGGTGAAGAGATGGTCGCTGCATAAATTGCGCCACCCCCTAGTCACCCAGAAAGAATGTTTGTATAATTTCGGTTTTCGCCGAGCAGCATCGAGTTTTTGCTGTTCGCACGACGGTGGCTGTAGCTCAGTTGGTAGAGTCCCAGATTGTGATTCTGGTCGTCGTGGGTTCGAGTCCCATCAGCCACCCCA
>JAGWNU010000158.1 GCA_028871175.1 Burkholderiaceae bacterium
CCGGCACGACGATGTAGTTGGAGAAGGTGGAGGTGCCCATGTAGTGCAGGATCGGCTTGCCCCCCAGCGAGAAGCGCGAGGTGGCGTCGGGCATCAGGCCGCGCCCCTGGGTGGCGCGGATCGCCTGGCACAGGTTGGTCTTGCGCGACAGGCAGAACTTGCACTGGCGGCATTCCGGGGTATACAGCGGAATCACGTGATCGCCCGCCTTCAGCGAGGTCACGCCTGCGCCCACCTCCATCACCACGCCGGCGCCCTCATGGCCCAGGATCGCCGGGAAGATGCCTTCCGGATCGGCGCCGGACAGCGTGTAGTAGTCGGTATGGCAGATGCCGGTGGCCTTGATCTCCACCAGCACTTCGCCGGCACGCGGGCCTTGCAGGTCGACTTCTTCCACGGTGAGCGGGGCGCCGGCTTTCCAGGCGATGGCAGCTTTCGTTTTCATGCGCATTCCTCGTGTGTGACTTTTTTGGGGGGGCTACGGGTCGACGCCGATTGTAGAGGGTTGTCGGCCAAGGCACCTGACCCGCCAGAGAAGAGGGGTAAAGCAGACTTCAGTTTTTCTTATACCGGCCGTTTCCTCTGCAACGGCAAGGCCGACAGGGCCGTGTGCCGCATGCCTTACATGGCGGAATCCCCGCCGTGGCTTCGTAGGAAACCATACCGTGCTTGCATCCATCCGTACCCGCATTCTGCTGACCTGCGTCGCGATTGTGGTCGGCGCGCTGACTTTCGCCGGCGGCCTCAATTACCTGGTCACGCGTTCGTATAACGACGCCTCCATCCGCCAGAACCTGCAATCCGTCGCCCGTGGCCACATCGCCGGGATTGACGACTGGGTCGCCTCCAAATCCCAGACGATGGTGGCGCTGGAGGGGGCGGCGCTGTCGGACGACCCGATTCCCATGCTGAAGACCGTGCGGGACGCCGGCGGCTTCATCAACGTCTACGTCGGCTACCCGGACAAGAGCTACAAGTTCTCCGACCCCGAAGGCATTCCGCCGACTTATGATCCGACGGCGCGGCCCTGGTACAAGCAAGCCGTGGAGGCTGGCAAGCCCGTGGTGACGCCGCCCTATGTGAGCGCCAGCACCGGCAAGCTGGTGGTGACCTTTGCGGTGCCCGTGCTGCGCGACGGCGGCCTGAAGGCGGTGATCGGTGGCGATCTCGCGATGGACAGCGTCATTGCCAACGTCAAGGCGATCCGGCCGACGCCGGCCAGCTTCGGCTTCCTCGTCAACGCGGCCGGCAAGATCGTCGCGCACCCGGACGACAAGCTCACGCTCAAGCCTGTCACCGAACTCTCGGCGGGGTTGAACGAAGCCACGCTCGCTTCGCTGGCGCAAGCCGACAAGCCTGTGGAAGTCGACGTGGACGGCGCCACCAAGCTGCTCTACCGCCAGGGCGTGAAAGGCACCGACTGGGGCCTCGTGGTGGCGCTGGACAAATCCGACGCCACGGCGGGCATGCGCTCGCTGGTGATGACCTCGGCCGGTGCGCTGGTGGCAGTGGCCATCGTGGCCGCGCTGATCGTGGGCGCGATGACTTCGCGCGCGTTCCGCCGCCTGTCGATGATTCGCGACGCGATGGACGAGATCGGCTCGGGCAGCGGCGACCTCACCAAGCGCCTGCCGTCCGACGGCGAGGACGAAGTCGCGCAGATCGCCCGTTCGTTCAATACGTTTGCCGACAAGCTGACGGCGGTGATGCAGCAGATCCGCCTGGGCAGCGATTCGGTGCGTTCGGCCGCGCAGGAAATTGCCGCCGGCAATGCCGACCTCTCCCAACGCACGGAAGAGCAGGCCAGCTCGCTGGAAGAAACCGCATCGAGCATGGAAGAACTGACGAGCATCGTGAAGCAGAACGCCGACAATGCCCGCCAGGCCAGCCAGCTTGCCGTGACGGCGTCGGACGTGGCCACGCGCGGCGGCAACGTGGTCGGCCAGGTCGTGCAGACCATGGGCGGCATCAACGAGAGCAGCAAGAAGATCGCCGACATCATCGGCGTGATCGAAAGCATCGCGTTCCAGACCAACATCCTGGCGCTGAACGCCGCGGTGGAAGCCGCGCGCGCGGGCGAGCAGGGCCGCGGCTTTGCCGTGGTGGCCAGCGAAGTGCGCAACCTGGCGCAGCGCTCGGCCGGTGCGGCCAAGGAGATCAAGGCGCTGATCAGCGACTCGGTGGACCGCGTGAGCAACGGCTCAGCGCTGGTCGATCAGGCTGGCGTGACCATGGCGGAGATCGTGGACGCGGTGAAGCGCGTGACCGACATCATGGGCGAGATCTCGGCTGCCTCGGAGGAGCAGAGCAGCGGCATCGAGCAGGTCAACCAGGCGGTCAACCAGATGGACCAGGTGACGCAGCAGAACGCCGCGCTGGTCGAGCAGGCGGCTGCCGCAGCGGAATCGCTGGAAGAACAGGCCCATAACCTGAACGAGGCGGTGGGGCAGTTCCGCCTGTCGCACTGATCGGGGTCAGGCTCCTGGTGCGGCTGCACCGGCGGCCGCCTTGGCGTTGTCCTGTTCTTCCGCAAGGGCGAGGTCGGCGGCCTGTGCGCGCTGGATTGCCGGCCGCGCCAGGATGCGGTCGATATACGCGCGCACCACGGGCGTCTCGGGCATCAGCTTGAACGTCGTGATCCAGTCCAGTGCGGCACCCCAGAGCACGTCTGCAGCCGTCAAGCGGTCGCCCAGCAGGTAGGGTCCGTTCGCCAGTTGTGCGTTGATCGCAGCCATGACGGTATCGAAATCCCCATACGGCGAGGTCGAATACGCCGCAGGGGCGCGACCCATCGAATGGTCGACGACGGCGGGCTCGAAGCAGGATCCGTAGAACGCCATCCAGCGCAGGTACGGACCGCGCAACGGATCCCCCACGGCAGGCGACAGGCCAGCTTCCGGATACAGCTCCGCTGCATACAGATACACGGCCACCTGTTCAGTGACGACCACGTCGCCATGCCGAAGGGTGGGCACCTTGCCCAGCGGGTTCATGGCCAGGAATTCCGGCGCGCGATGCTGGCCGGTGGTCAGGTCGAAGGCACGTACCTCGTAATCCGCGCCGAGTTCTTCGAGCAGCATGCGCGCCCCACGCGAGCGGCTGCGAGGGGAGTGGTAAAGGATCAGGTGGCGGTCTTGCGGCATCGTGGGCTCCGTGTGCGGTGGAATGGGTGGAGAAAAGATCGCCACTGTAGGCGAACAGGCCCCGGTGCGTCTTGGAAAAATCCGCTGCCGCAGTGCATCATCGCGGCATTGCTTTCGCTGCCGACTCCATGACCGACCTGCGTGACGTTGCCAACAAGCCAAAGGGCGTGGTCGACCCGCTGGCATTTCACCAGCGATTCCGCCTGAACCGCTACCAGCCGTGTGCTGCGCTGGCCGGCGTGCTCGATCACCACTGGATCGTCGAATGGGACTTGCGCGGCCAGCCGCCCTACACGCAGCGCACGCTGCCGTATCCGTGCGTGAACGTTGTGTTCGACCGTCGGCAGACCGCTGTTTTTGGCGTGGTGTCGGGGGCGTTTGAAACCACATTGGCCGAGACGGGCCGCGTCATCGGCCTGCGCTTTCGGCCCGGTGCATTTCGCGCGTTCTTCGGCAAGCCGGTGCGCTTGCTGACCGACAAGACCGTACCGGTTTCGGATGTGCTCGGCGTGAGCAGTGCGCAGGCAGAAGCGATCGTGCTCGGCGCGGGCGACGATGCGGGCATGGTGTCCGCCGCCGAAGGGTTGCTCCTGCGGGTGCTGCCGCCACCGGATGCGCAGGTCGAGCGCATCCATACGATCTTGCGGTCGCTGCAACAGGATGCCGGTGTGACCCAGGTACGCGACCTGGCCGAGCGTGCCGGCATGAGCGAGCGCACGCTGCAGCAGTTGTTCTCGGAGTATGTCGGTGTCACGCCCAAGTGGGTGATCCGCCGCTATCGCCTGCACGAAGCGGCCGATCAACTGGCCAACGGCGCGGACATCGACCTGGCCGAACTTGCGCAGCGGCTTGGCTACTTCGATCAGGCGCACTTCTCGCGCGATTTCAGGCGTCTGGTGGGGAAAGCGCCGGCAGAGTACCGGCGCGCGAATCAGCCCTGACGCTGCGCACGCCTTCAGCCGGCGGCGGCCGGCAGGTCTCGAGACGGGGCCGGCGCGTCCGTCATCACGCAGTTGCGCCCCGCCAGTTTGGCGGCATAGAGAAGATCGTCGGCACGCCTCAGCAGCGTCTCCAGCGAGGGTTGTTCAGCCATTTGCGCCACGGCCACCCCGAAGCTGGCTGTCATGCGGCAGGACACGTCGGCGCCCGTGGGTACCGTCATGCCGGCGATGCGCTGGCGCAGGCGCTCTGCCAGCAGGCGCGCCTGCTCTTGCGAGTCTGCCCACGCCATCACCGCAAATTCCTCGCCGCCGATGCGTGCCACCGTATCGGGGGACTGCCCATCGGTGCGGCACAGGCGGGCGACGGCACGCAGCGCCTCGTCGCCGACGGCGTGACCATAGGTGTCGTTGATGCGCTTGAAGTGGTCGATGTCAAACATGACCAGCGCAATCAGCGGCGCCTGCGGTTGCAGCGTGTCGCACATGGCGCTTGCGCGGTCCTCGAATGCGCGTCGGTTGAGCAGTTTGGTGAGCGGGTCGGTCTGCGCCATGCGTTCGAGTTCGCGCATGAGATGGGCGCGCTCCCGCTCGAGCCGTTGGCGTTCGATGCTGTTGACGCGCAGCACGCGGATCGCGTCGAACATTGCGCGGATCTCGCGCCGGGCGAAGCCGGTCGGAATGTGCACGCCGAGATCGTCACGCGCGATGGCATCGATGAGCCGCGTGGCGTTGACGAACGGCCCCACCACGTCACGCCGGAACGAAAGCGTCATCCACGCGAGGGCCCCCAGCACCGACAGCACCGCGACGGCCGAGCCGAGCAAGACCAGGAGCATCGCGCGCCGGTGCGCTTGAATGTCCTGGCCGGCCAGTTGCAGCACGCTGTCGCGGAAATCGGTGATGGCGCGCATGGTGGGCACGTAGCGCTCGGCGAATTGTCCGGTGGTGATATCGACGCCTCCGGGGTGACTGGCCAGGGCGCGCACGCTCTGCAGATAATCCAGGCCCTCACCGAAGTACTGCGTGGCGAGCGCCTCGATGGCGCGCCGGTCCAGCCCCGGTCGCCGTGCAATACGCGTGTCGATCATGGCGCGAAGCTGGTCGATGCGGCCGCGCGTGCGCTCGATGGCGTACTGCTCATCCAGCGTCAGCATGCGGTGCATGGCCAGTGCGCCAGTCAGGCGCGAGCCGATCTGGCCGGCGTACTCGCGCAGATCGGCGGACAGCCGCGCCAGCGTGAGGCAGTTCAGTGCCTCCGGGTCGCCGCGCGTGATGCTGGCCGTGCGCGCGTTGACGACCGGCAGAAACTTCGGAATGACCGCAATCATGCGGTCCACTGCATCGGCAAGGGCACGGCTGCCGCGCGCGTGCAGCGGCTGGGCGATCAGCCGGTCGATGTTCTGGCGCGCGCTGACCAGATCGGCTTGCGCGCCGCGCACGGCGTCGGCGTCGGCCGCACAGGCGGGGCAGCGCTCGGGGCGCAGCGCTTCGAGCAGTTGGGCGATGCGCTCATCGCTGGCGGCACGCGCGCGCCGCAGTGCCGCCACGCGTTCGGCGGGTAGCGGCAGGTCTTCGCCGAGCACGCCATTGGTCGGGCCGCGCTCGGCCGAGACCTTTTCCATGACCAGGAGCGACCGCTGCAGCGCATGGAAGCTGTTTGCGGCCTCGTCGGCCCGGCCATAGGCGTGCCATGCGTAGCCGAGCAGCCAGCACGACAGCAACAGCACCGGGACGAGGACGATGGCAACGCTGGCGCCAAAGCGCTTGTCCATCGACGTTTCAGGGGACATGAACGAAAGCGGGGGCGTCTGGGCAGGCGGCTCGGGTGTGAGGGGGGGACAGGGCCGGTGTCCATCCTGGCACGCGGCACCTGCTCAGGCTAACGGCAGGATGCGTGGCATCTTTACCGTGCCATTGAACCGTCCCGTAGGGCGCACATTGCAAACAAATGAAAAGTCCGCGGTGCGGGGCGGCAACCTCTCAGTCGTGCGCCGGCTCCGCCCCACCGGAGTGTGGGTCCGCCCCATCGTTGACGCTCAACATGGCTTTGTCGATGAGAAAGTGCGGGAGGCGCAGTCCGCCGTGGGGTGATTGCCGATGGTCGAGATTCACTCAACGCTGAATCGGTGGGCCGCTATCCATAGGCGTTCCGGGCGGCGTTGCGCGGCCAACTTTGAATGCTGGGTTCGCTTAACGTTGAACTCGCTGCGTCTTGGTTCACGTGACTCTGAACCTTGCACGGTGAACGAAAGCGATCCATTGGGTTCGTGATGTCCGGTTCGGGCCCGAAGCCGCCACTTGCGAGGCAGGAGATCAACTGCGGCTTCCGACCCGCCGCAGCCGCTTGAACCGCGGCGGTCGCTGGCTGCTGTACAGCGGCAGCCAGCGATACCCAAATCATGATGCGCCGCTGACCCAACGCTCGATGGCCGCTCAGTCGGCGCGTACCTGTGTCGCGCCATCGACGGCGCGACCGGGTTGACCGGTCGCGATGACCGGGCGGACGTTACGCCTTAGCGAGCCGCTCCTTGGCCAGTCTCGTGCCTTCTGCCAGCGCTTCCAGCTTGCGCCACGCCACGTCCCGCGCCATCGGCGCCAGGCCGCAGTTCGTGCACGGGAACAGTCGCTCCTTCGGCACGAACGCCAGCGCCCGGCCGATGGTGTCAGCCACTTCCTCAGGTGTCTCTACCACGTCGCTGGCCACATCGATCACGCCGACCAGCACGTCCTTGCCGACCAGCAACTTCATCAGGTCGGGCGGCACATGGGAGTGGATGCATTCCAGGCTCACCTGGTCGATGCGGCTGCGGGCAAGCGCGGGGAATACCGCCTCGTACTGACGCCATTCGTCGCCCAGGGTGCGCTTCCAGTCGGTATTGGCCTTGATGCCGTAGCCGTAGCAGATGTGCACCGCCGTCGTACAGGTCAAGCCCTGCGCCGCGCGCTCGAGCGCCTGCACGCCCCAGTCAGCGGCGTCCTTCATGTAGACATTGAACGCGGGTTCGTCGAACTGGATGATGTCCACGCCATCGGCTTGCAGTGCGAGCGCTTCCTGGTTGAGCAATTCCGCAAACGCGAAGGCCATCTTGACCTTGTCGCCGTAGAAGCGGTCTGCCACGGTGTCGACAATGGTCATGGGGCCGGGCAGCGTGAACTTCAGCTTCTTCTTCGTGTGGGCGCGCGCCAGCTGGGCTTCGAAAGCGTGCACGCGGCCCTTCAGGCGCAGGGCCGAAACCACTTGCGGCACCATCGCGTCGTAGCGGTTGTCGCGGATGCCCATCTTCACCTTGTGCTCGAAGTCGATGCCCTCGACCTGCTCCAGGAAGCCGTGCACGAAGTGCTGGCGCGATTGCTCGCCGTCGCACACGATGTCCAGGCCTGCGTCTTCCTGGGCTTTGATCCACAGCAGCGTCGCGTCGGCCTTGGCCTGGAGCAGCGCATCGCCTTCAGCCCTCCACTGAGGCCAGAGTTTGTTGGTTTCAGCCAGCCAGGCAGGCTTCGGCAGGCTGCCGGCGATGGAGGTTTCAAACATCGGAGGATTCCTTTCAAGAAAGATGGGTGTGGCAAACGTGCTTCGGGACCGTTTTGCCAGAGCAGCCGCGGGATGGAGTGTTATGTGGGACAGGACTGCCGGCAGCGCCGATGCGAGTGCCGCTAGACAGCGATATTCGCTTCGGCAAGCCTGGTCAACGAGATGTCGGAAGAGTGGCCTATGTATTTTGGCCAGTCAGAGCGCGAAATCGGTCGCCCATTGTTCAAGGACGCGCTTATAGGGCTTGATGAAATGCTCCTCTGCAAACTTCCCTTGCTTGACAGCCAGCTGGCTGCGTTCCTCCCGGTCATAGACAATCTGCGTCAACGAGTAATCCTGATGCTTCAGGCTCGGTTGATAGCGTTTTCCTGCTGCAGCATTGGCGTTGTAAATTTCCGGACGATAAATCTTTTGAAAGGTCTCCATGGTGCTGATGGTGCCGATCAATTCGAGATTCGTGTAATCACCCAGCAGGTCGCCTTGAAAGTAGAAAGCCAAGGGTGCCACACCATTCGGCGGCATGAAAAACCGAACCTGCATCCCCATCTTTGCGAAATACTGGTCAGTTGAGGACAGTGCATTCTGTTGGTACTCCACACCCAGTACGGGATGCTGGTTCCCGGTCCGCCGATAGGTCTTGCTGGTCGAGGCGCTGATGCAGATGACAGGCGGCTTGCTGAATCGCTCCTTGTAAGCGCGCGAGTTGACAAATTGCTGGAACAGCTTGCCATGCAAGTCGCCAAAATCGTCTGGAGTACTGAATTCCGCTCGATGGGCGTTGTACTCCGGAAGCAGGACGCTGAAGTCGTAATCGCGCACGTAGGAAGAAAAATTGTTTCCCGCGATGCCGTCGATGCGCTTGTTCGTTGTCCTGTCGAGAATGCTGGTTTTCAGTATCTCGATCAGCGGAAATACATCGTTGCTGCTTTGGGCGTCAAGGTTCATCTCGACAGAGATGATCTCGAGTTCGACAGCGTAGCGATCTCCCGTGGGATTGTCCCAATGCGCCAAATCATTGAAGCGATTGTCAATCATCCGCAGTGTGTTGCGCAGGTTCTGCTGCCGATTCTTTCCACGGGCCAGGTTGGCAAAGTTTGTGGTGATG
>JAGWNU010000361.1 GCA_028871175.1 Burkholderiaceae bacterium
TTCCAGTTTTGGCCGCGGCGATTGCCGCACAACATCCACTCGCCGCAAACGAGCCTGTGGTTCAACCTGGAAGTGTCCGCGCGGCGCTACCCGGACAAGGACGCGATCATCTTCTACGGTCGCCACACCACCTACCAGGCGCTGCATGACGAGGCGCTCGCCGTCGCGGGTTGGCTGCAGCAGGTGGCGGGCGTGCAGAAAGGCGACCGCGTGCTGCTCTACATGCAGAACTGCCCGCAGTTCATCGCTGCGTACTACGGCATTCTGCGCGCCGATGCGGTGGTTGTGCCGGTCAACCCGATGAACCGGCCAGAGGAATTCAAGCATTACATCACCGACGCGGGCGCCGCGACTGTCATCTGCAGCGCAGATCTGGCGCCCAACGTGAGCATGGCCAACGCCGATCTGCCCGAAGCACAGCGTACGCGCCACCTGCTGGTCACGTCCTATGCCGACGCGCTGCCGGCCACGTACGAGTATCCAGAAGATGCGCCGCCTGCATGGATGACCGCACAGCATCCGGGGCAACCCGGCGCGGTCGCCTGGACCGACGCGCTTGCGCAGCGCCGGGTGCCGGGGCCGCACACCGCGGGGCCGGACGATCTGGCCGTCATGCCTTACACATCGGGCACCACGGGCTTTCCGAAAGGCTGCATGCACCCTCACCGCACGGTCATGCACAACATCGTGGGGGGCTCGTTGTGGTCAGGCTCGACGATGGAAGGCGTGAGCCTGTCGATCATCCCGCTGTTCCACGTGACGGGCATGCAGTACGGCATGAATGCACCCATTTACATGGGCTCGACCGTGGTGATGCTGCCGCGTTGGGATCGCGAGGTGGCAGGCCGGCTGATCTCGCGCTACAAGGTCACGCATTGGACGAACATCCCGACCATGGTGATCGACTTCCTGGCGAGTCCCCAACTGGCGGAGTTTGACCTGTCGAGCCTGACCTACGTTGGCGGAGGTGGCGCGGCGATGCCCCAGGCGGTGGCCGAGCGCTTGCTGAAGGATTTCAACCTGGCGTACCAGGAAGGTTACGGTCTGTCAGAAACTATCGCGCCGACGCACAGCAACCCCGCCGATCGCCCCAAGCAGCAGTGCCTGGGCATTCCCGTATTCAACACCGATGCGCGCGTGGTCGATCCGCAGACGCTCAGGGAGCTGCCGCCCGGCGAGGTGGGTGAGATCATCGTCAGCGGTCCGCAGGTGTTCCTGGGTTACTGGGGCAAGCCGCAGGCCAGCGCCGAGGTGTTCATCGAGTTTGAGGGCAAGCAGTTCTTCCGCACGGGTGATCTGGGCAAGATGGACGAGGAAGGCTATTTCTTCCTGACTGATCGGCTCAAGCGCATGATCAACGCCTCTGGCTTCAAGGTCTGGCCGGCCGAGGTGGAAAGCCTCCTGTACAAGCACCCGGATGTGCAGGAAGCGTGCATCATCGGCACGCGCGATGCGTACCGCGGTGAGTCGGTCAAGGCGGTGGTCGTGCTCAAGGCACACGCCAAGGGCAAGACCACGGAAGACGACATCATCAATTGGGCACGCGACAACATGGCGGCCTACAAGTACCCGCGCGTGGTGCAGTTTGTCGATGCGCTGCCCAAGTCCGGCACGGGCAAGGTGATGTGGCGCACGCTGCAAGAGCAGGAGAACGCAACAAGCGAGGCAGCGCAGAAGCCTGCT
>JAGWNU010000009.1 GCA_028871175.1 Burkholderiaceae bacterium
GTGTTCTCCTAGGCAAGCCAGGCCAGCATGGCCGCCAGCGGGATCGTCTCGGCCACGTAGTAATGCGGTATCTCGCGCTTGGAGCGCGTCATGGCGGCGGCAATGGTCTTGCGGATGTCGGCGGCTCTGTCACCCGTGACCGCGCTGCCAACTGGCGTGGCGTGCTCGACGTCGGCCAGCGTGATGACCCCGCCGTGGCCGGTACCGGCGATGGTGTCGATGTCGATGCCGCGCTCGCGTGCGGCCTGCCGTGCTGCGGGTGAAGCCATGCGGCGCGTCTGCGGCGGCGGCAGGGGACGCGCTGCGCCCGGCATGTCCGGCTGGCGCGTGACGGCGCCTGGCGCCTCGCCGGGCTCCAGGAACATTGCCATCGGCGTTCCAACCGGAATCTTCGTGCCGGGCGTGACCAGCAGCTCGGCTACCGTGCCTTCGTGCCAGCTCTCGACGTCGATGGCAGCCTTGCTGGTGTCGACCACGGCAATGATCTGGCCCTTCTTCACGGTATCGCCGGGTTTGACCTGCCACTCCAGTAGCGTGCCCTCGTCCATGTCGGCCCCCAGCGCGGGCAGTCGGAACGCGATCATGCTGCCTCCCCGAGGGTTGCCGGGTTTGGGCGCGCGCTCATGACATCATCTGCCTGACCGCATCGACGATGCGGCCGGCCTGCGGCAGCGCGGCGTCTTCCATGTGCTTGGCGTACGGAATCGGCACTTCCGCGGCGCAGACGCGCGCGATCGGCGCATCGAGCGCATAGAACACCTGCTCGACAATGCGGGCCATGATCTCGGAAGCCAGACTGACGCTGCGCCACCCTTCGTCCACGATGACCGCACGGTGGCACTTGGCAACCGACGCCATGACGGTGGCATCGTCGAGCGGGCGCAGCGTGCGCAGGTCAAGCACTTCGGCCGCAATGCCTTCGGCGGCAAGCGTCTGCGCCGCCTGGAGCGCTTTGTGAAGCGATCCGCCGTAGGTGATGATCGCTACATCCTTGCCCTCGCGGCGGATGCGCGCGGAGTGGATGTCGATGCCGCCCGCATCAGCAACGGCATCAGGCAACTCACCCTCCATGTTGTACAGCGCGGCATGCTCGAAGATCAGCACGGGGTCCGGATCGGCCAGCGCCGGCGCCAGCATGCCGCGCGCATCTTCGACCGTGGCGGGCGCCACCACCTTGAGCCCGGGGATGCCCGCATACCAGCCCTCGAAGCTGTGTGAATGTTGTGCCGCCACCTGACGGCCCGCGCCGGTCGCCATCCGGATGACGATCGGCACCGAGAACTGCCCGCCCGACATGTGCCGGTACAACGCCGCGGTGTTCACGATCTGGTCGAGCGCCAGCAGGCTGAAGTTGACGGTCATCACCTCGACGATGGGGCGCATGCCGCCCAATGCCGCCCCGATGCCCGCCCCCGTGAACCCCAGTTCCGAGAGCGGCGTGTCGCGGATGCGCTCGGGGCCGAACTCGGCCAGGAGCCCTTTGGACACCGCGTAGGTGCCCCCGTACCGGCCGACATCCTCGCCCATGAGGAACACGCGCGGGTCGCTGAGGAGCGCTTCGCGCAGGGCTTCGCGCAACGCGTCACGATAACTGATGCGGCTCATGGCGCGACGGCTCCGGCGGGTGTGTAGACGTCGCGGAGCAGATCGTCCACGGGTTCCCAGGTGCCTGCCTCTGCAAAGGCCTTCGCCCGCGCCACTTCTGCATTGGCCTCCGCGTCGAGGGCGAGGAAGGCTTCCTCCGTCAGCTTGCCCTCGGCCTTCAGGCGCGCAGTGAACGTGTGGATCGGGCCGATTGCCTTCCAGGCTTCAACCTCCGCGGCTTGCCGGTACAGGTCGGGGTCGTACATCGAGTGCGCACGGAAGCGGTAGGTGCGCAGTTCCAGGAACGCAGGGCCGGCACCGCTTCGGATGCGTGCGACAGCGTCCTTTGCGGCGTCGTGCACCGCCACGATATCCATGCCGTTTGCCGACTGCGCTGCCATGGCATAGGCGGCGGCCTTGGCGCACAGGTCGGTCTGCGCCTGATGCCGCTCAAGGGCCGTACCCATGGCGTAGAGGTTGTTTTCGCAGCAGAACAGCAGCGGCAGTTTCCACAGCGCAGCCAGGTTCATCGATTCATGGAATGCACCTTCGGCCACTGCGCCATCGCCAAAGAAGCAGGCCGTGACGCGGCCGCTGGGCTGCATCTTCTCCGCCAGTGCCAGACCGACCGCAAGCGGCAGGCCGCCGCCCACAATGGCATTGCCCCCGTAGAGTCGGTGCGCGTGATCGAACAGGTGCATCGATCCGCCGCGCCCGCGGGCACAGCCTTCGCGCTTGCCATACATCTCGGCCATCAAGACACCCATGTCCATCCCGCGTACCAGCGCATGGCCATGCTCGCGGTAGGTCGCGACGACGTTGTCGCTGGCAGACAGCGCGTGCAGCGTGCCGACGCCCACCGCCTCCTCACCGATGTACAGGTGAAGGAACCCGCGGATCTTGCCCGCGCCATAAAGCTCGGCGCATGCCTCCTCGAACCGGCGAATGCGCACCATGTCGCGCAGCAGGGCCTGCGCGAATGCCGGGTCGTAGGGAACAGGCCCGGCGGGCGGCTGCGGAGCGGGGTGGTCGACATCGGTCATGCGCCGCCCTCCAGTGTCGATGTATCGCCTTCGGGCAGGCCAAGCTCGCGCGCCTTGAGCAGACGCCGCATGATCTTGCCGCTGCGCGTGCGCGGCAACAGCTCCAGGAAGGCGATTTCCTTCGGGGCCACCGCCGCACCCAGCCGCGTTCTGGCGTGCGCGAGGAGTTCCATGCGCAGGGCATCGCCAGGCGTGAACCCCGGGTTGAGTGACACGAATGCCTTGACCACTTCACCGACGACCGGGTCCGGTTTGCCGATCACACCGGCTTCGGCCACGGCGGGATGTTCCATCAGCGCACTTTCGACTTCGAACGGGCCGATGAGGTGGCCGGCGGATTTGATGACGTCGTCGGCGCGGCCGACAAACCAGTAGTAGCCGTCGGCATCGCGCCTGGCCAGATCGCCGGTCAGGTACCACTCGCCGGCAAAACTCTTGCGGTAGCGTTCGTCATTGTTGAGATAGCCGCGAAACATCGAAGGCCAGCCTTGCCTGAGCGCAAGCTCGCCTTGCTGATCGGGCTGGTCGACCACCACCACGGTGCCGTCTTCGTGGCGTTGCACGATCGCCGCCTCCACGCCGGGCAGCGGTCTGCCCATCGAGCCCGGCTTGATGTCGAAAGCGGGAGTGTTGGCGATCATGATGCCGCCGGTCTCGGTCTGCCACCAGTTGTCATGGATCGGCAGGCCCAGGACGTCCTTGCCCCACCAGACGGCTTCCGGATTCAGCGGCTCGCCCACGCTGGCGATGAAGCGAAGCGGGGCAAGCGCGTATCGCCGGGCCAGGTCCGGCCCCGCTTTCATCAGCATGCGGATCGCCGTGGGCGCCGTGTACCAGACGCTGACACGCTCATCACGCAGGATGCCGTACCAGCGTTCAGCGTCAAACTCTTCCCGGTCAACGATGGAGGTCACGCCGTGCAGCAGCGGTGCGATGGTGCCGTAGGAGGTGCCCGTCACCCAGCCCGGATCGGCGGTGCACCAGTAGATGTCGCCGGGGTGGAGGTCGAGCGCGTACTTGCCTGTCGCCCAATGGGTGGCGACCGCGCCGTGCACGTGGACAGCGCCTTTCGGTGTGCCTGTCGTGCCGCTGGTGAAGTGCAGCAGCGCCATGTCGTCCGCGACGGTGGGCGTGATCTCGCAGGCGTCCGAAGCCTGGCACAGCAGCGAACCCAGGTCGAGCGTGCCGGGCACGGATGTCACGCCGCCGTCTTCGGCCACCAGCAGCACATGCTTGAGGGTCGGCATGCGGTCGCGCCACTTGGCAACCTTGCGCGCGTAGAGCGCATCGGTGGTCAGCAGCACCGTACCGTCGCCGAGTTGGATGCGTGTGGCGATCGGCTCAGGGCCGAAGGCTGAAAATAGCGGCGAGACCACGGTGCCGTTCTTGAGGGCACCGAGCAGGCCGACATACAGCTCGGGAATGCGCCCGGCGAGGATGAAGAGCCGATCGCCCTTGCCGATGCCCAGCGCCCGCAGCACATTGCAGAAGCGGTTGGTCTGCGCGGACAACTGCGCGTAGCTGACCGTGTGGCAGGGGGCGCCGATCGCCAGGAAGCGGAACGCGGTCTGGTTGCCGGCCCCGCCCGCGACATGCCGGTCCACCGCGTGCCAGGCGATATTGACCACGCCTGGCGGTTCGCCCGTCAACTCGCGGCGGACGGCCTCCCACGAAAAACGGCGGCACTCGGCTTCGTAGTCCGCAAGGTTGGGCCGGACCCGCAGGTCCGCAGCGGTCTTGTGGATGATCGGTGATGTGTCCATCGCACCCCCTCTGGCCAATATAGGCTTCCGGGCGCATAACAGAAAGCATGGAGACGAGTGCGGTGCCGCACTGCGCGAAACGCAGTGCGACGGATCATTCAGCCGCGAATGTGATGCCGACACCAACAGTCAGGCGATACCGCGACTTGATCTTGCGCAACGCCTTCCTGCGCTGCCACAGTAGGGTGGAATCACGCGATCCCAAACGGCGGGGCAGTCGCCCGGCAGGCATATGGGGACCCACATGGCGAACCCTCGGCAACGGCACGCTGCCACACGCGGCTTCTATCATCTCGAGCACACGGCGATCAGTGAGTGCGCCTGTACCGGCCTGGCGTGCTTTGCCGCGCGCGCCGATCGGCCGCAGCGTTGGCAGGCCGCGGCAACGCAGGTGCCCGCACTCTACTGTCTGGGCAAATGCTATGCCGCTCCCAGCGATGGCGCGCATGACAACCGTCCGCACATTGGCGAGCACGCGAGCCATCCCGTGCTGCTGGGCAACGTGCTGCGCGGCGGCGTCCGCCATCTGGCGGCCTATCTGGAAGTGGGGGGCGGTGATGCGCTGGCGTTGGCCCGGCAGATGGCACCCCATGCGCTGGTGGCGTTGGTGAACGCGTCCCGCCTTCGCGGACGGGGCGGGGCGGGCTTTCCCGCAGGCGTGAAATGGCAAGCCGTTGCCAATGAGGCGGCTGCGACGAAGTACGTGGTGGTCAACGCAGACGAAGGCGACCCGGGCGCGTTCTCCGATCGCTTCCTGCTGGAGGACGACCCGTTCCTGGTGATCGAGGCGGCCGCGATTGCCGCGCACGCCGTGGGCGCGCGCCACGGTTATCTCTACCTTCGAAAGGAGTATCCGGTGGCCGCGCAGGTCCTGTCGCGTGCGCTGGAGCAGGCACGGGCCGCAGGCTGGCTGGCGCCTGCCTTCGAGCTGGAGCTGGTGGTCGGGCAGGGCGCCTACATCTGCGGCGAAGAGACCTCACTGCTGAACGCGCTGGAGGGGCACCGTCCGGAAGTCCGCCCGCGCCCGCCGCAGATCACCCGGCACGGGCTGTTCGGCGCCCCCACGCTCGTCCACAACGTGGAGACGCTGTGCGCCATCCCGTGGATCGTGAAACATGGCGCCGCCGCGTACGCCGCCCTCGGCTTCTCCGGGAGCAGGGGCACCAAACTGCTCTCCCTGAACTCGCTGTTTCGCCGCCCGGGGCTCTACGAGGTGGAGTTCGGCATCACGCTTGCCGACATTGTTGATCAGCTCGGCCAGGGCTTGCGGCGTGGCAGGCTGATCGGGCTGATGGTCGGCGGTCCGCTCGCCGGTATCGTGCCGCCCGCGCTGTTGCACACGCGGCTGGGCTACGAAGACATGCAGGCCATCGATTGCGCGGTCGGGCATGGCGGAGTCATTGCCTTCGGGGACGATACGCCGATCGCGCGCATCGTCGCCGAGGTCTTGCGCTTTGGCGCGCGCGAGTCCTGCGGCAAATGCACCCCCTGCCATCTGGGCACACCGATGCTGGCTGCCATGGCGCAGGCGGCGGCAGGCGGCATGCCGATCGACGGCAGCCGCTTCAACCGCCTGATCGATGCATTGGCGGCGACGAGCCTGTGCGGCCACGGGCGCGGGCTGGCTGAGTTTGTCCGGTCGGTACAACGCCACTATCCGCAGGAGTCGCGTGCATGGTCCGATTGACGATCGACGGGGCGCCATGGGAGGCGGCTGCAGGCACGTTGCTGATCGACGCGCTGTCGGCAGCCGGCAGCGCGGTACCAAACCTGTGCCATGACAAGCGCCTGATGCCGTTCGGTGGATGCCGTCTCTGCGTTGTACACGTGGATGGCTACGCGAACCCCGTTGCAAGCTGTACCACCGAAGTGGCGGAAGGCATGTCCGTCCAGACGCACAGCAGCACACTGCACGCCCTGTGCCGCACGAATCTCGAACTGATTGCTGCCCGCTATCCGAGGTCGGCATACGCGGCAGACCCGCGTCACCCGTTTCACCGATTGCTGACCGACTACGGCGTACCGCCGGGCGGCAAGCGCGAAGACGGGCTCTTCCGGGATGACAGTCACCCTTACCTGGGTGTCAGCATGGACCGCTGCGTCTACTGCGAGCGCTGCGTGCGCATTTGCGAAGAGGTGCAGGGGCAGTTCATCTGGGAGGCGATCGGCCGTAACGATGCCTCCCGCATTGCGGTTGGCCGAGGCCCGACGCTGCGCGAGGCAGGCTGCGTGGTTTGCGGCGCCTGCGTGGACACCTGCGCGAGCGGCGCCCTGTTCGACAAGCGTCAGGTCTCCAGGGCCACCGCCTGGACGCGCACAACCTGCGCGTATTGCGGCGTGGGTTGCCAGATGGATGTCGGCGTGGCCAACGGCCGGGTGGTGACGGTGCGCCCCGCCGATCGTCCGGTCAATCGCGGACATCTATGCGTCAAGGGGCGCTATGCATTCGAGTACAACCACGCCCCGGATCGCGTGACCCAACCGATGCTGCGACGGGATGGGCGGTGGCAGCCCGTGGGATGGGGCGAGGCGCTCGACTTTGCGGCAACACAATTGCAGGCCATCGTCATGCGTCATGGGCCCGATGCGGTCGGTGTGCTGGCGTCGTCGCGCGCCACCAACGAAGAGAACTACCTGGCGCAGAAGTTTGCCCGCGTGGTGCTCGGCACGCATAACATCGACTGCTGCGCCCGGGTGTGCCACACGCCCAGCGCCAGGGCACTCAAGACGATGCTCGGTATCGGCGCGGCCACCAACAGCTTCGACGACATCGAGCGCGCGAGCGCTTTCCTGGTCTGCGGAGCGAACCCGACCGAGAACCACCCCGTGGTCGGCGCACGTATCAAGCAGGCCGTGCTCAAGGGGGCGCGCCTGGTGGTGATCGATCCGCACCGCACCGAGCTGGCCGCGCTGGCCGATGTCCATCTGCCGGTGCGCATGGGCTGTAACGTGCCGCTATTCAATGCATTGGCCGCGGCCATGATCGAGGAAGGCTGGGTGGACCGCGCATTCCTCGCCGAACGCGTCGATGGCTTCGAGGCGTTTGCCGCGCACGTCGCCGCGTTTTCACCGGAGCGCGTGGCTGACCTCTGCGGCGTGCCGGCGGCGGCGATCCGCGCAGCCGCGCGAATCTATGCGCAGAGCCGGCCAGCCATGTGCTTTCATGGCCTGGGGGTGACCGAGCATCTGCAGGGCAGCGAAGGGGTGATGGCGCTCGTCAACCTCGCCCTGCTCACGGGCAACCTCGGCAAGCCGGGCGCTGGTATCAACCCGCTGCGTGGCCAGAACAACGTACAAGGCGCGGCACAGATGGGGTGCGACCCTTCCGTGCTGACCGGTGCGCAGTCCATCGCGCAGGCTGGTGCGCGTTTCGAGCAGGCATGGGGGACCCGGCTGCCCGCAACGCGCGGCCTGGACGTACTCGAAATGATGGATGCGGCTCAGGCAGGGCGCCTGAAGGCCTTGTGGGTCATGGGCTACGACATCTATCTGTCGCTGGCCAACGCGAACGCCACGGCCGCCGCGCTTGCCGCGCTGGACCTGGTGATCGTGCAGGACTTGTTCGTCAACCAGACCGCCGAGGCCTTCGGTACGGTGTTCCTGCCCGCGGCGTCTTCATTCGAGAAAGACGGCACCTTCATGAACTCGGACCGGCGCGTGCAGCGCGTCCGTGCGGCCACGACGGCCCCCGGGCAGGCACGTCCCGACTGGTGGATCATCCAGGCGCTTGCCGCGCGCATGGGCAAGCCCAAGGGGTTCGCGTTCGAGGGGCCGCAGCAGATCTGGGATGAAGTTCGCGCGCTGTGGCCTGATGGCGCTGGCCTGACGTATGCGCGTCTGGAGCACGAAGACCTGCACTGGCCATGCCTTGACCAAAGTCACCCCGGGACAGCCGTGCTGCACCGGGACGCGTTTGTCGGCAGCAAGACGGCCACGTTGGTGCCGGTGCCCTATGTGCCGACCCCGGAGCAAACCGACGATGCCTACCCGCTGCTGTTGACGACGGGCCGCGTGCTCGATCAATTCAATGCGGGCACGATGAGTTGCCGCACGCCCAACGCAGCGCTGCGGCCGTCGGACACGCTGGATATGGCGCCGGTCGACGCGGCACGCCTTGGGCTCGTCGAAGGCGAGATGGTGCGCGTCTCCAGCCGTCATGGTTCTGCGGCGCTGCCGCTGCATACCACCGGCGCCATGCAGGCCGGCCAGCTCTTCTGCAGCTTTCACCGGCCCGACCTGCGGATCAACGCATTGACATCGCCCGTGCGAGACCGGCTGGTGCACGCTCCGGAATTCAAGGTGACCGCGGTGCGGGTCGAGAAGGTGGCGGGTTGAATGCTCCCTGCCACCGCGCAAACCGGTTTGCGTCTGCGCATGGGCACGTGGCGAGGCCGGGCTGTCAGCTACGGTGGACGATCGTCATGCTTCTGCTGTCATGCCGAGCCCCAGCTTGACGAGCAATTCGTGCGTGAGCCGGATATGCGCTTCCAGCGCCAATGCGGCACGCGCTTCCTGCCGGGCCAGGGCGGCCTCGAAGATCAGCGTATGTTCCTCATGCACGTTGCGGCTGCTTGGCTGCGCGCTGCCCAGGCGGATGGCCACGTGCCGATAACGCTCGCCGTGGCGGTAGAGCAGTTCCAGCAGGTACTTGCTCCACGGTGAGCGGTGCGCGGCGATGAGTGCCTGGTGGAAATGCCGGTTGGCACGTTCCCAATGCTCGGGGTTGGCAGACGGGCCTCGGGCTTCCGCGTCGCTCAGCGCATCGAAGGCGGCGCGCAGATGGGCCTCCCATTGGGCGTCTCCATGGCGGATGGACAAACGGATGGCCTCGGTTTCCAGCATCACCCGCGTATCGGTCAGATCCTGCAGGTCCGCCAGCGAAATGTCGGTCACCCGATACCCCCGCTGCCCCTCCACCGTGACGAGCGCATCCGAGACGAGCAGCGCCAGTGCTTCACGCAACGTGCCGGCCCCGACGCTGTAGTGATCCTTCAGATGCTCCACGCGCAGGCGCTCGCCCGGAGCAAGGCGCCCCTGCACGATGTCCTGTCGCAGGTCGAGGTAAGCGCGCTCGCACAGGGTACGGGGGATTTCGGGTTCGGCAGGCGCAGCGGTGGCCGCGCT
Source organism: Burkholderiaceae bacterium (assembly GCA_028871175.1). Classification (GTDB taxonomy): domain Bacteria; phylum Pseudomonadota; class Gammaproteobacteria; order Burkholderiales; family Burkholderiaceae; genus Ralstonia; species Ralstonia condita. The sequence continues at coordinate 9,515 of JAGWNU010000009.1, forward strand.
GCCGAGGTGCGTGCCGGACACGCCGGCTTGTATGGCGCGTTTCATTCTTCGCTGCCCCTGTCTAGATGGCGCTTGAGGCGGTAGGCCAGTTGCGGCCGGGTCAGGCCAAGCTGGCGTGCGGCGCCGGAAAGGTTGCCCTTGGCACGCTCGACGGCCAGGTCGAGCAATTGCGTTTCCAGCGCTTCCAGGCTCAGGCCGCTGTCCAGGATGCGTGTGCACAGCGCCTGCTCGCTTTCCAGGCGCACCGGCGCCAGACGGCCCTGCGCGCTCAACTGGGATTGCACACCCGTGGGCTGGTTCGGAAAGAGGTGTTCGATCTCGATGTTCTCGCCCTTCGGGGCGAGGATGACGCCGCGCTCCACCAGGTTCTCCAGCTCGCGCACGTTGCCGGGCCAGTCGTGGTGCACGAGCGCCTGCATGGCGCGCTCGCCAAAGCCTGCCAGGCGCTTCTGGTGCAAGGCCGTGAATCGGGCCAGCAGGTGATTGGCCAGCGGCTCGATATCGGTCGTGCGTTCACGCAGCGGCGGAATGCAGATCGGATAGACGTTCAGCCGATACAGCAGGTCCCGACGAAACCGCCCCTGGGCCACCGCGGCTTCCAGGTCGACGTTGGTGGCGGCCACAAGACGCACGTTGACCTTGCGCGTGGTTTCCGCGCCCAGGCGTTCGATTTCCCCTTCTTGCAGCACGCGTAGCAACTTGGCCTGAGCAGGCAGCGGCAGGTCGCCCACTTCATCGAGAAACAGCGTGCCGCCATCCGCCCGCTCGAAGCGGCCGCTGCGCGCCGCATGGGCGCCCGTGTAGGCGCCGCGTTCGACGCCAAACAGCTCGGCTTCGATCAGGTCGGCGGGCAGCGCCGCGCAGTTGACGGCCACGAAGGGGCCGGCCGCGCGGGCCGACCCCTGATGCAGGGCGCGCGCAAAGCGCTCCTTGCCCACGCCGGTCTCGCCGGTGAGCAGCACCGTGACCTGCGTGGCGGCCGCACGGTTGAGCAGTTCGTGGGCGCGCTGGAACGCGGGCGAACGGCCGACCAGCATGCCGGCGGCCACATTGGGCTCGCAGGTCGATTCGATCGTGGTCTTGAGCGCCTGGACCTGTTCGTTGAGCGCTGCAATCGTGTCGAGCAGAGACTCATCTTCAAAGTACTGCCGCTGCTCGTCGCCGTCGGGCCATTCGTCGATCGGCTTGCCGACGATCTCGCAGTGATCGGCGCCGCAGGCAGCACAGCGGGTTTCCTTGAAAAGGATGAGGCGGCCCATGAACGCGCTGGTATAGCCACTGGCATAGCCGAGCTGGATCCAGCAGGCAGGTTCGTCTACAAGGCCAAATGCCTGGCGGTGGGCGTGTGCTTCCCATGAGTTGTCCCAGCGGAACTCGCCATGGAAGCGTCCGCTCGCCGGGTCGAAGTCCAGTTGTATGGGCGTGACACGCACCGCCCCTTCGAGCATGTGCAACTGCGGGCCGACCATGAAGGCGGCATCGAGTGAGAGCGCGCCGCGGGTCTTGCGTGCGAATTCGGCGTCGCGGCGGCCAGAGGCGTAGCCCATGCGGGTCAGCAAGCGGCGCGCATGGACCGGGCCCACCGAATTGATCAGGTCCTGCCGCAGACCGCTCAGCGCGGCGGTATGCAGCAACAGCATGCGTCGCTCGCCCAGCCAGATGGTGCCGCTCTCGGGGTCGAAACGCAGCAGGCGCCGCAGGTCGGCGTCCGAGGGGTAGTTGAGCTTGGCTTCCACTGCGCGCGGCCTCCTTGGCGAGGGCGGGATGGGCTGGAATCTCGATATTCTCAAGGATAAGTCGATAGACAGCAAGCGCCCCGCACCGCGCACGTGCTGGCCCGTGCGCGCGCCTTGATCAATTGGTTAAGGATGTCGTCGAAAGCGCTGCACCAGATGGTGAAGCAGCCTGAGAGGACGGCCGGAACCGGGCAGGAAACCGCACCTGCCGCCCATGCATCCCGCTGCAAGGCAGGGGGGAAACGTCATGGTTTTCCCTTGAAATATCGAGATTATTGGGTGGGAACTTTGCAACTGGAACGCCTTCTGCAAACCGACACCCGCGACCGCGCTGCAATGCCTTGCCGGTCGCGATTCCGGCGGCTTGTCAGCAGCGTGCGTTTGATGCGCTCGGGCAACGTCGTCGTCTTGTTATCTCGCATGTACAAATAGACAAGGAGACACCCGTGAAAGGCAACTACGTTCGCGCGGCCACGGCCATCTGCGTTGCGATCTGTGGAACCCACGCCAGGGCGACCGACGTGTTCAATCTGGAGGGCTTTGGTCCGGTCTCGCGCGCCATGGGCGGAACGGGCGCGGCCTTCGATATCGGGCCGGCAGCCATGATGGAGAATCCCGCGACACTTGGCCTGATGGGCGAGGGCCGCCACTTCAGCCTCGGCCTCGATGTTGTGTCGACCGACATCAAGGTCACGAACACGGCAACCGGCGAGACCGCGAGTTCGGGCAATCATGGCAACAACAACGGCCCGTACTTTGCACCGCAGACCGCATTCGTCTACCGGCAGGGACGTTACGCCTTTGGCGCCGGCATCTTCGCGGAAGGCGGGCTGGGGACGCAATACGGTGGCAGCAGCTTTCTTTCGCGCACATCCAATGGCGTGGACACCGGCCTGGATCAGTTCTCCAGGCTGTTGGTGCTGCGCGTGCCGTTCTTGGCCGCGTACCACGTCACCGACAAGCTGACGGTGGGCGCTTCGGTTGACGCAGTCTGGACCTCGCTCAACCTGGGGACGCTGCTCGATGTCTCGCAGATCGGCACGCTGGCCGGCCAGGGACGCGTGTCTGGGACGCTTGTCCCGACCTTGCTGGGCGTGCCCGGGCTCTCAGGCGGCTATATCGACTTCTCGCGCAATGCGCCCGTTGGAGGCGGCGTGCAGGCCTGGGGTATCGGCGGCCGGCTGGGTCTGACGTATCAGGTGACGCCCGATACCCGCATCGGGGCGGCGTATCAGGCGAAGACGCACGTGGGTGACCTCACGGGTCAGGCCACGCTTTCCGCCGTCAGTTCGGTCGCCGGCAACATCCCGCTCAAGGGCGACGTGACGGTTCGAAACTTCCAGATGCCCGCGCAGCTGACGGTCGGCATCAGTCATCAATTCAACGATCAACTGTCGGTGTCAGCTGACTACCAGCGCGTGTTCTGGTCCAGCGTGATGAAGGACATGAACGTCGGATTCGTGCAGTCGGGCTCGGCGGCCAATCTGGATCTGTCGCTGCCGCAGAACTACCGCGACATCAGCGTGTTCGGGATCGGCGCCGAGTATCGCTATAACGCAAAGTGGACGTTCCGTGGCGGGTTCCATTACGCGCAGGAGGCGATCCCCGGCAACATGCTTTTGGCCGTGGTGCCCGCCACGCCCACGACGAGCCTGACCGGCGGCGTTTCCTATGCAATCGGCAAGAACGATGTGATCGACTTTGCGCTGTCGGTGGGGCTGCGCAAGACGTTGGACAACGCAAGCCAGCCCAATACGGCGGTGCCGATCAGCGTGACGCACTCGCAAGTGAACGCCGTGATCGCCTATCAGAAGCGCTTCTAGGGCTTGTAGGGACGAGGGCACGGCAGCCTGGGCGACGGAGCCTGTCGCCCGGGCTGTCGTGTCTCAGCTTCCGTCGACTGGAATCTGATACTTGCGCAGCCGGTAGGCCAGCGTCGGGCGGCTGATGCCGAGCACCCGTGCCGCGCGCGACAGATTGCCGTTGGCCTCGATCACCGCGGCACGCAGCATCGCCACCTCGGTCTCGGCCAGGCCCGGACGTGGAATGGCTGTGGTGGAAGAGGCCACGTCTTCCACCGCCTCACTGCTCTGGCCGATATTGCCGCTGCGCTTGAGGATGAACGAGGCGGTGTCGATCTCCTCACCGCTGGTGAACAGATGACACAGGTCCAGTGCGCCGCCATCTTCGGCCAGGATCACTGCGCGTTCGATCATGTTCTCCAGCTCGCGCACATTGCCCGGCCAGTCGTAGGCGAACAGCGCGTCGACGGCCCGTTCGCGAAAGCCGGTGATCTGCTTGTCGTGCTTCTTGGCCATGCGCTGCAGGAACCAGTTCATCATCAACGGGATGTCGTCGCGCCGCTCGCGCAGCGGCGGGACCTGGATCGGAAACACGTTCAGCCGGAAGAACAGGTCTTCGCGAAACTGGCCCGCCTTGGCGGCTTCGCGCAGGTTCACGTTCGTCGCGGCAATCACCCGCACGTTCACCTTGCGCGTGCGGGTATCGCCCACGCGCTCGATTTCGCCCTGCTGCAGGGCGCGCAAGAGCTTGCCCTGTGCCGTCAGGCTGAGCGTGCCGATCTCGTCGAGGAAGAGCGTGCCGCCGTCGGCGCGCTCGAAGCGCCCGGGCCGTGACGTGGTTGCGCCCGTGAAACCGCCGCGCTCCACGCCAAACAATTCCGATTCCATCAGGTGCTCGGGAATCGACGCGCAGTTGACGGCGACGAATGGCCCATCTGCGCGCTTGCTCAGGCGATGCAGATTGTTGGCGAAGACCTCCTTGCCGACGCCGCTTTCGCCCAGGAACAGCACGGTCGCTTCGGTGGGGGCCACCTTGTTGACCATATGGCAGACGGTGTTGAAACCGGCGGAGATTCCCACCACGCCGAAGCTGTTTTCCGGTGCGTTCGACAGCCGCGCGGCGATCCGGCTCGTGGCCGGCAGCGCGGCCTCGGGTTGCGGCGCCCATTTGACGAAATCGCCGATCTGCAGGAAGCGCAGGTCGTCCTCGGCGTCTTCCCATTCTTCAACGGGTTTGCCCACCACGCGGCATTTCGCATGCCCCATGCCGCGACATTCGATCTTGCGCCAGAGGATGGGGCGGCCCATGAAGGCGCTGGTGTATCCGCACGCATAGCCGATCAGCATCCAGCACACCGCCTCGTTGCCGATGCCGTAGCTGGCGATGTGGGCCTCCGCCTCGGAACTGTCGATCAGGTAGAAGTCACCAAAATAGCGGCCACGCTGCACGTCGATATCCAGTGCGACCGGCTCGCAATGGACCATGCCCTCGAGCGAAACGAGTTGCGGACCCGCCAGGAAATCGTCGTAGCTGCTGAAGCCGGCGCGCACCTTGCGCGACATGGCGGCATCGTGCGTGCCGGCCTGATAGCCGATGCGGGTGATCAGCCCGCGTGCCGTTTCCTTGCCCAGGCTTTCGATCAGCTCCTGCCGCAGCGCGCCGAGCGAGCTGATGTGCATGAGCATCATGCGCTGGTCGTCCAGCCAGATCCGGCCCTGCTGCGGCGCGAAGCGCAAGCGTTTGGCGAGGTCGTGGATGGCCGGGACGCGGATCTCGGTGGCGCCCGTATGTTTCGTGTCGCGATGGGGGCGTGCAGGTGCCGTCGCGTCGGGCTTGGGTTTTCGCGGATGCCGTTTTGCCATGGTCTCCTCGATCGCGGCCAGAAGGGTTGCCTTCGCGTCTGTGCGCGGGTGGCGATCGCGCGGAACGGTCCGATCAAGGTCGTCGGCCGGTCCGCGGATGTCATATGAGGTTCGATCGAATGAGCTTAACCTCAGCTTCCAGATAACGGGATTGGTGAAAGTACGCGACATGGCCGATCTGCGAGTGTCATCGTCGATGCTGTGCTGTGTCCGTCGCGTTGCTGGGCTCGCGATTCTTGGTGGCGCTTCACGCTTAGACGAAGCGGTCGAAATGCATCTGTTCAAACGGCACCCGATGCGTGTGCATCAGCAATGCCTGCACGGCTTCGATCATGGGCGGCGGGCCGGCGAAATAGAACTCGAAGCGGTCCAGCGGCGCCACCAGCACCCGTTCGACCTCGGCATGCACGAAGCCGGTCGGGCCCTGCCAGCCGAGTTCCGGGCCGGGCGCGGACAGCACGACCGAGAGCGCGAGGCGGTTGTCGCCCACCAGGTCGTCCAGGGCCGCCATGGCGCCGAGGTCGGGTTGCGAGCGCCCGCCGTAGAAGAAGTGCACGCGTCGCGCGCCCTCCTGCGCGAGCGCTCCGCGGGCGACGGACAGCATCGGAGCCAGTCCGGAGCCGCCAGCGATGCACACGATGTCGCGCGCGTTGTCGTCGCGCAGGTGGGCGTGGCCATAGGGCCCGTCGAGGGTGACGGTCTGCCCGATCTCGACCTGGTCGAACAGCGCGTTGCTGCCGGCCCCGCCCGGAACGCGCCGGATCACAAACTGCCAGACGCCGTCTGCGTTGGGCAGGTTGGACATGGAATAGGCGCGCGCGCCAGGCGCGTGCGGCGGATACAGCAGCGCGTACTGCCCTGGGCGAAACTCAGCGGGCGCATGTACTGCGAACGTGAATTCGCTCATGTCGGGCGTCAGCTCCCGCCTGGCCTGCAGCACGGCGAGCCAGCGGCCGGGCGACACCACCGGGCGGTAAGTGTCGTCGCAGCGCACGCGGATCGTGCAATCGCCCAGCGGGCGCGATTGGCAGACGAGGTGTTTGCCGCGCTTGCGGTCGCGTTCGGACAGCCCAGGCGCCTCCGGCCAGATGGATTCCACGAGCCCCGAGAGCAGGTCGAAGCGGCATGCGCCGCAGCCGCCCACGCTGCATTCATGGGGCAGGGCGATGCCGGCGCGCAGCGCACCTCGCAGCAAGGTGTCTTCGTCTGCGGCGACTGAAAATGCCGAGCCGCCTTCGATGGTGATCTGGTGTTTCATCGCCGGTTCCAATGTGTCGTTGGCCATGGATTGGGTTGAATGATGTCGCCTGGGCTGTCGGGCTTCACAGGCCGAGGCTGTGCCGGAACTCGCGCACGGCAGCGGTTGCGCGTGCCTGGGCCGCAGGCGCGTCGGGCAGGGCCGCGCAGTAGGCCACGATGGCTTCATCCGCCAGGGGCTCCCACTTGGCGAGCCAACCGGTGATGACTTCGCGGTTTCCGGGTTGCTCCAGCGCCATGCGCACCAATGCGCCGGCCCAGCGCCGATGGCGTTGCGCATCGGCGAGTTGCGCGTCGGTCAGCAGGCCCAGCAAGGTGTCGCCGTTATGCCGGGCGGCTTCGCCGAGGCTGCGCAAGACGGCTTCCTCCACTGCCGGCCGCACCACCAGGCTCAGGGCAACGAAGCACTCGGCCCAGTCCCACGCCACCAGGGCGTGTTCGACCAGCTTGCGCCAGCCTTGCCAGGCCGGGTCCTGCTCCCAGTAGCGGCGTTCATCGGTGCCGAAGCCGAGGTCGCTGAAGGTCTGCGACAGCTCCTTGGTGCGGTACGCGGTGTGTGTCAGCCAGCGCAGCGAATCGGCCGTCTGGTACGCCGCGCAGTTCGAAATGGTCGAGGCGGGCGCCAGTTGCGTCAGATAGGCCGAGCCCATCTGCAGCGTGTGGAACAGGTAGCGCGCGGGCGTGTACAGGCGTGCCAGCGTGCCGGCCCAGGTGCGTTCGAGCATGGCGTCGTGCCCGCGCTCGGAAAACTGATCGAGCAGCCCGAACACATAGGTCTCCTGCCCGTCCTGCAGCATGTTGTACGTGCGGTAGACCAGTTCATCCGGATCGCGGAAGGCGTTCCAGTCGGGGTGGGTCAGGGGCGATGCGTTGCGGTTGCGCTTGAACCACTGCGCCATCTCGAAATTCGGGTCGAGTTCGAACGGCGCATCCGGGTTGTCGGTGGTGTAGTGCAGGTTGGTCGAGACGATTTCGTACTCGCTGGGCTTGCGTCGCCGCGCAGCCAGATGGCTCCAGGTCTTGAGCGGCTTGAGGACTTCAGCTTGCGTTGTCATGCGTGTCTCCGATTACAGCGTTTTTTCGTAGTAGAAGCGGACGTAGTCGTCCGTCGTTTCGATGCGGCCGGCAAACGAGCTGAGGTTGACTTCAAGCTCGGACATCTTGAACGGTCGCCCCAGTGCCTCTTCAAGCGTGGCGCGGCGCAGGATCAGTTCGCCGTCGGTGTCGATACGCACATAGGCGAGCTTGTCGTCGATGCGGATGCTCTTGCCCGGGTTGTCTTCCTGTGCGGCTTCGATGACGCCGGCAGTGATGCTGCTCGCGCGCAGCACCGGACCGACGCGATTGTTGCGGTAGGCCTCGGCGGTGTTGTCGATACTCATGGTGGGTTCCTGGGCGGTGTCAGCAATTGGCGAAGAGAGGCTCAACGCCCTCGACTGCGACGAGGATGTCGTCGCCTTCGACTTTCAGGGCGTACTCGGCAAGCCGGCAGCCGCCGGGGTTGATGCCCTTGCCGGTGTTGGCATCGAAGGTCCACTGGTGTGCGCGGCACATCAGCACCCGACCGTCGAACTTGCCCTCGGCCAGCGGGATGTCCTGGTGCGGGCAGATTCCCTGGAACGCACGCGGTTCGCCCCCTTCGGGGCGCACCAGCACGATCACATGGCCGGCGACTTCGACCTCGGTCATGTCGCCTTCCCAAAGCTCGTCGAGCGAGCAGACTTTCTGGAAGTTCATCGCAGCCTCATGCATCGCAAAAAATGAATTCGAGCGCTTCCATCGGCTTGATGTCGGTGTCGGCCAGCCTGGCGTTACGTGGGTAGAACTGCTCGCCGCCCTGGCGCCGCACCCTGACGACCTTGCCGGGCTGCGGTGCCACGCGGCGTCCCACCGAGTGGTGTGCCGCTGCTGCGGCCACCTCGTCGATGGTGTTTTCCGTATCCACCGCGACGAGTTGCAGCACGAAGTCGTACTGAAAGTTGGAAATCACAGGAAAAAGTGCCATGTCGTCCTCCGTTTGCGTGCCGCCTCAAGCGGCTTTCTTCTGGTAGCGCTGATTGCGGTACGCCTCGACCCACGCGTAGTGATGGGCGTCGTCACCGCACTCGCCAGGCGCCAGGTTCATGTACTGAAGCGCGCCCATCAGGTTGGGCGGCTGGATCTGGCCGGCGAGGAATCGGTCGACCAGCGTGAGGTGGTCGCGATAGCGCAGCGGGTCCTGCTGGAAGACCCAGCGGTCGATCTCGGAATTGAAGTGGTACGTGCGGCCCTTGTAGTCGAGCGGGTAGTCCTTCACGTTCCAGCCGTTACCCGGAACCGCGCAGATCGGCAACTGGCTCATGTTGCAGACGATCGGCAGTGTCTCGGGCACGGTCAGCTCGGGCTTGCCGGCCAGCAGGTTGTCGATGATGACGTCCCAGGCCTTGCCGAACGTGTCGTTCCAGCCGGGGTATTTCTCTTCGAGCCAGTCGCGGCAATCGGGCGTGATGCCGGCAGCGGGGTTCCACCAGATCGTCGGACGCCAGAACCAGATGCCCATCTGATAGGCGTGATGCTGGTAGTCGAACTCGTTGATCATCTGATCCCAGTACCAGGGCAGGTCCAGGCCCAGGTCGATCAAGGTGCGTTCAAACTGCCCGACGATCCACTCGGTCATGAACTCCTTGAACGACTCCTTGCGATGGTGCAGCGGCGTTGCGTAATCCATCGAGGTGCCGGTGAGCAGCGAGAACAGCCGCCAGGCCCGCGCAATGGCGATGTCGACGAGTTTCTGCGCCTGTTCCTTGCGGCCGCTTGCGATCAGGATCTGCAGAGCCGGACCACCGATCTGTGCATGCCGCGACTCGTCGGTCTGGATGCTTGAGATCAGGCTGGCAAAGGTGAAATCCCCCGCCTCTGCAGCGTCGGCCGCGAGACCGAGGAACTGCATGTTGGTAAAGCCCGTCTCGAACGCGAACGTCAGCATGATCGCAATGTCGATCGCGCTGCGCGACATGAACAGATCGTCGAAGGTGCTGCGTGCCGCGATCGCGCCCCATTCGTTGGTGTGATAAGCCTTATGGGCCCAATCGAACTGACGGTCCTTGGCGCAATAGTCGTGCGGGAAATACAACTGCAGCTGGCCGTGCCGGTTCTCGTCGAGCATGCCGAAGGTGGCCATGTTGCGCATGCCCGGCGCGCGGCCGAAGCGGGCCATGCGTGCCTCGGCGCTCATCGCTGCGTATTCGCCGAGCGCAATGGCGCCGTAGTGCGCCTTCAGGATCGACAGCCAGCCCGGGTCGGCGTCTTCGAACATGCGGCTGCGCTCCAGCGCGGCCTTGACCGAGTACGCACCGGCATCCTTCTCGCGTTGAATGCTGACGTATTCGGGATACGACGTCTTGTAGGGTTCGTCGTAGGTTTCCCAGGTCTCCATCGGTACGCCCTGCGCGCCGGTCATGATGTCGGGAAACAGCTCGGACTCGGTGACGTAGCTCGGGGTCCAGTTGGTCGTGCGTGCGATGTCGTACCACGCGGCGCGTTCCAGTAACGCCATGGTGATGTCTCCTTGGTGGGGTCTGTAGTGCTTTTTGCTTGGCGGCTCCAGCGGGATCGCGTCCGCGCTGGGGCGGTCCTCCATTGCAAGGCCGGTGCCAACCGCTGCGCGTCTGCCGGCTTGGTGCAACGCAAAACTCAAAGACGCCTGTGGCGACGCACGCCTCCGACACACCTGTGCGCCGCTTGTGTGCAGTGCAGAAGCGTCAAGCGGTCCCGCGATTTCAGTTTTTGATCAGATCAGGCCACGGGCATCTGGCCGGTTGATTTCATCAATTGATAAGAATCTCGAGAATCGTGTTTCCTCTTCGGATCGATCACGACCCGCGCGCCCGAGAGGTGGCTGTCTGGAGCCGAATGCGTCCTCAGCAGCGGAGCGCAGAGCCCGCCATGACGACGTCGGGCGGCAGATTGCGCGCCAGATCGTCGGCATCCAAATACCTGTGAGGGTTCGACGATTTGATGAAAGCAGCCCTGGGCGGCTGCATCAAATCATCAATTAGCCTGCCTGATCAACAGAAATCCGGGGCGCTTGCCGTGCTTTTCACGTGCTGGGCACCGCATAAAAACGGCCTTTCTGTCGGGGTTTTCCCTAGAAATATCGAGATTTTTGGGGTGGGAGCGAACGGCTGGCACACCTTCTGCAAAAGAGGAGCCGTCACCGGGCGATCGCTCTGCTCCGGTGGCAAACCCGACCTCAACAGCGGATACGCCCATGACCATTCAACTTTCCCAGCCCTCCAACGAGATGCCCGTCGTCGACCTCACGCGCAAGTACGTGAGTCGCATCGAGCGGCGCACCGATGGGCTGGTGAGCTTCGAGTTCGCCATCGGCTGGCCCGAACTGAGTGTCGACCTGTTGCTGCCAGAGCCGGCATTCACCGCGTTCTGTGAGCGCCACCAGGTGACGAGGCTCGGTTCCTGAGACGGCGCAGACCGTCCATCGCCTCATCCAATAAAACACCCAGGAGACAACCCGCATGAATATCGACCTGCAGGCCCGCGAGATCACGCCGCTGCGGCAGACCTTCGCCCACGTTGCCCGCCTCATCGGTGAGGGCAAGGCCGCCACGCGTTACCAGGAGGCGACGTACGGCGCGCAGTCCATGGCGAACTTTCACTATCGCCCGACGTGGGACCCCGCGCACGAGTTGTACGACGCGGGCCGCAGCCGCATCCGCCTCGCCGACTGGCAAGCCCTGAAGGACCCGCGTCAGTTCTATTACGCCACCTGGACCATGACCCGCGCCCGCCAGCAGGAGGCGGTGGAAGCGAACTTCCAGTTTGTCGAATCGCGCGGGCTGGCATCTGCGATGGGCGATGCGCTGCGCGACCGCGCGCTGCAGGTGCTGCTGCCACTGCGCCACGTCGCCTGGGGCGCCAACATGAACAACGCGTCGATCTGCGCGTATGGCTACGGCACGGCCTTCACCGCACCCGCGATGTTCCATGCCATGGACGATCTTGGGATCGCGCAGTTGATCACCCGCCTGGCCCTGACGCTGGATGAGCCGGCCGTGCTGGAGGCCGGCAAGCTCGCCTGGCTGGAAGATCCGCGCTGGCAAGGCTTGCGTCGCTACGTCGAAGACAGCTTCGTGGTGCAGGACCCGGTCGAGCTGTTCGTGGCGCAGAACCTTGCACTCGACGGCCTGCTGCATCCGCTCATCTACGGTCACTTCGTCGATGACCACCTCGCGCTGCAAGGAGGGACGGCCGTGGCCATCCTGACCAGCTTCATGCCCGAGTGGCACGACGAAACCGCGCGCTGGATCGACGCGGTCATCAAGACCATGGCGAGCGCATCGGAGCCCGAAGCTGCCGATAACCGCGCGTTGCTTTCGCAGTGGTTCTCGCAGTGGGCGGATCGCGCCCAGGCTGCGTTGGCGCCGGTTGCCGAGATGGCGTTGGGCGAGCACGGCGCCGCGGCGTTGGGCGAAGTGCGCGCCGCGCTGGATGCGCGCGCCACCAAGCTCGGCCTGTCGCTCTGAACTCCACGTCTTCCGATTGCTTGCAGAGGAAACCCATGTCTCAAGTCTTTATTGCCTTCCAGGCCAACGAGGAGTCGCGCCCCGTCATCGAGGCCATCGTCACCGACAACCCGGAAGCCGTTGTCACGTACCCCACGGGCCTGGTCAAGATCGACGCCCCTGGGCGCCTGACCATCCGCCGCGAAACCATCGAAGAGCAGACCGGCCGACCCTTCGACCTTCAGCAACTGCACGTCAACCTCGTCACGCTCTCGGGCCACATCGACGAAGACGACGATCAGCTGACGCTGAGCTGGCAGCACTGAACACGCAAGACCTCGCACACCTACACATACGAGAGGAGACACCCGATGGATACCCGTGTTGCCAAGAAGAAGCTTGGCCTGAAGGAACGCTACGCCGCCATGACCCGTGGCCTGGGCTGGGAAACCACCTACCAACCCATGGACAAGGTCTTCCCTTACGACACCTACGAGGGCATCAAGATCCACGACTGGGACAAGTGGCAAGACCCGTTCCGCCTGACCATGGATGCGTACTGGAAGTACCAGGGCGAGAAGGAGAAGAAGCTCTACGCCGTGATTGAGGCTTTCGCGCAGAACAACGGCCAGCTCGGCATCAGCGATGCGCGCTACGTCAACGCGCTCAAGCTGTTCATCCAGGGCGTCACGCCGCTGGAATACAACGCGCACCGTGGGTTTGCCCACGTGGGCCGCCAGTTCACGGGCGAAGGTGCGCGCGTGGCTGCGCAGATGCAGTCCATCGACGAACTGCGTCACTACCAGACCGAGACGCATGCGATCTCGCACTACAACAAGTACTTCAACGGCATGCACAGCCCGAACCACTGGTTCGATCGTGTCTGGTACCTGTCGGTGCCGAAGTCGTTCTTCGAAGACGCGTGCACGGCCGGCCCCTTCGAGTTCCTGACGGCGGTCAGCTTCTCGTTCGAGTACGTGCTGACCAACCTGCTGTTCGTGCCGTTCATGTCCGGCGCCGCGCACAACGGCGACATGAGCACCGTCACCTTCGGCTTCTCTGCGCAGTCCGATGAGTCGCGCCACATGACGCTGGGCATCGAGTGCATCAAGTTCATGCTGGAGCAGGACCCCGACAACGTTCCCATCGTTCAGCGCTGGATCGACAAGTGGTTCTGGCGCGGTTACCGGCTGCTGACCATCGTCGCGATGATGCAGGACTACATGCTGCCCAAGCGAGTGATGAGCTGGAAGGAGGCCTGGGAGATGTACGCCGAGGGCAACGGCGGCGCGCTGTTCAAGGATCTGGCGCGCTATGGCATCCGTGAGCCGGCGGGCTGGAAGGACGCCTGCGAAGGCAAGGACCACATCAGCCACCAGGCATGGGCCACGTTCTACAACTACGGCGCGGCCGCACCGTTCCACACGTGGGTTCCGAGCGACGAAGAGATGCAATGGCTCTCGGAGAAGTACCCGGAGTCCTTCGACACGCTGTATCGCCCGCGCTTTGAATTCTGGCGCGAGCGGGCCGAGGAAGGACGCCGCTTCTACAACAAGACGCTGCCGATGCTGTGCACGACCTGCCAGGTGCCGATGTTCTTCACCGAACCGGGCGACGCCACCAAGATCGCCTATCGCGAGAGCGACTACTTCGGCAACAAGTACCACGTCTGCTCGGACCACTGCAAACACATCTTCGACGATGAACCCGAGAAGTATGTGCAGAGCTGGCTGCCGGTGCACCAGATCTATCAGGGCCATTGCTTCCCGGAGGGTACCGACCCGACAGCCGAAGGCTTCGATCCGTTGATGGCCGTGCTCAAGTACTACGAGATGAACATCGGACGGGACAACTTCGACTTCGAAGGCTCGGAAGACCAGAAGAACTTTGCCGCCTGGACAGGAGAAACAGCATGAGCGTCGTGACCAACCCGAAAGCCGCGCCCTACAAGTTTCCGATGAAGGATGTGCGCGAGAACTTTCCCGCGCCGCTGCTCTACATCGGGTGGGAAGACCACTTGATGTTCTGCGCGCCGGTCTGCCTGCCGCTGCCGCCCGACATGCCGTTTGGCGCGCTGATGACCCAGGTGCTGCCTGGCATCTACGCCGAGCATCCGGACTTCGAGCGCATCGACTGGAGTGCGGCGCAGTGGTTCAAGTCCGGTCAGCCCTGGACGCCCGATGCGGCCAAGTCGCTGGCCGAGAACGGCCTGGGCCACAAGGACGTGATCCGTTTTCGCACGCCGGGCCTCACCGGCATCAAGGGTTCGTGCAGTTAAGCCATGTGCAATCAACTCACCATCGAGCCCCTCGGCGCCACGCTGGACGTGGCCGAGGGCCAGACCCTGCTCGACGCCGCGTTGCGCTCGGGGGTGTACATCCCGCATGCGTGCGGCCACGGACTGTGCGGTACGTGCAAGGTGCAGGTCACCAGCGGCGAAGTGGATCACGGTGCAGCCAACCCCTTCGCGCTCATGGATATCGAGCGCGAAGAGGGCAAGACGCTGGCGTGCTGTGCCACGGCGCTCAGCGATGTCTGCATCGAAGCCGATGTGGACGACGAGCCGGATGCGCGCGTCATTCCCGTGCGGGACTTTGTGGCCACGGTCACGCGCATCGACACGCTCACGCCCACCATCAAGGGGCTGCGCCTGAAGCTCGATCAGCCGATCGATTTCCAGGCCGGCCAGTACGTGATGGTGGAGATCCCGGGGCTGGGGCAACGGCGGGCCTTTTCGATCGCCAATGCGCCGAGCGAGGTGGACCGGTGCGGTGAGATCGAACTGCAGGTACGCCGCGTACCCGGCGGCGCCGGCACCGGCGTGCTGCACGAGCAGCTTGCGGTGGGTGACACGCTGCACGTGACGGGCCCGTACGGCCGGTTCTTCGTGCGGCAGTCGGCCGCCAAGCCCATGTTGTTCGTTGCTGGCGGGTCGGGCCTGTCGAGCCCGCGCTCGATGATCCTCGATCTGCTGGAGCAGGGCTGCACGTTGCCCATCACGCTCGTCAATGGCCAGCGCAGCCGCGAAGAGCTGTATGGCCACGCGGAGTTTGTCGCGCTGGCGGATCGTCACCCGAACTTCAGCTACGTGCCGGTGCTGTCAAACGAGCCCGAGGGAAGCGCCTGGGACGGTGCGCGCGGCTTTGCGCACGATGCCGCCAAGGCGCATTTCAACGGGCAGTTTGCGGGGCACAAGGCGTATCTGTGCGGGCCGCCGCCGATGGTGGAGGCTGCCATCGGCGCGCTCATGCAGGGCCGGCTGTTCGAGGACGACATCTACACCGAGAAATTCCTCTCGGCCGCCGATGCCAACGCGCAGCGCAGCCCGCTGTTCAAGCGGGTTTGAAAGGAGACCCACGCGATGCTGGATACCCGACCCAAGGTGGACGTATGCGTGGAACAGACCCAGGAGCACTACGCATGCGCGACCACCGAAAGCTTGCTGACGGGCATGTTGCGCCTGGGGCGCAAGGGCATTCCCGTGGGCTGCGTCAACGGCGGCTGCGGCGTGTGCAAGGTTCGCGTGCTGGATGGCAGCACCGCGCGCCTGGGGCCGCTCAGCCGTGCCCACGTCAGCGCAGACGAAGAAGCGCAGGGCGTGACATTGGCCTGTCGTGAAGCGCCGCTGACCGCCGTTCGGCTGGCGGTGCTGGGCAAGTTTGAAAAGCCGTTTTCCAGAGGCTTCGCCGCATCTGCGGGGGCGCAGTCCGACACAAAACCGCAGTGAGTTTGATCAACCAGGAGACAAGCATGGGTGTTCTACGAATCGGGCATGCCAGCCTGAAGGTGATGGACATGGCCGCCGCCGTGCGGCACTACGAAAACGTGCTCGGCATGAAGGTGACGATGCAGGACAACGCCGGCAACGTCTACTTCAAGTGCTGGGACGAGTGGGACAAGTATTCGCTCATCCTCACGCCGTCGGATCAGGCCGGCCTCAACCACCTCGCCTACAAGGTCGAGAAGGATGCCGACCTCGACGAGCTGCAGGCCAAGATCGAAGCGTGGGGCCTGAAGACGGTGATGCTGCCCGAAGGCTCCCTGCCAGCCACCGGCCGCATGCTGCAGTTCAATCTGCCGAGCGGTCACGAGATGCGGCTCTATGCGATGAAGGAGGTGGTCGGCACCGAGGTGGGCAGCCGCAACCCCGACCCGTGGCCCGACAACCTCAAGGGCGCTGGCGTGCACTGGCTGGATCATGCCCTGTTGATGTGCGAGTTGAACCCGGAAGCCGGCGTCAACACGGTTGCCGATAACACGCGCTTCATGCAGGAGGTGCTGGGCTTCTTCCTGACGGAGCAGGTGGTCGTCGGCCCGGACGGTTGCGTACAGGCGGCTGCATGGCTGGCCCGCAGCACCACGCCGCACGACATCGCATTCGTCGGTGGTCCGCGCAGCGGCCTGCACCACATTGCCTTCTTCCTGGACTCGTGGCACGACGTGCTGAAGGCCGCGGATGTCATGGCCAAGAACCAGACGAAGATCGACGTGGCACCCACGCGTCACGGCATCACGCGCGGCGAGACGATCTACTTCTTCGACCCCAGCGGCAACCGCAACGAGACATTCGCCGGCCTGGGCTACCTCGCGCAGCCGGATCGTCCCGTCACCACGTGGAGTGAAGACAAGCTGTGGACCGGCATCTTCTACCACACCGGCGAAGCGGTGCCGTCGTTCACCGATGTGTACACCTGATCCGTCCGAGCCTGTTTCCCGAGCCGCCTGACCCGCCATCTCCACGTCCCGTCTTGCCATGTCCACACGTACCGCACACGACGCCACCTTCCTCAGCGAAGCACGCAGCCAGATCACGCTCCCCGCGGCCCAGGCTGCCGTTGCGGCGGCGGTGGAGTCGGCGCAGGCGCAGGGGCTGCGCATCAACGTGGCCGTGGTCGATGGCGGCGGCGCGCTCGTGGCTTTCGCGCGCATGTCGGGCGCCTTTCTGCACTCGATCGACATTGCCATCGACAAGGCCTATACGGCGGCCAGCTTCGGTTTTCCCACCGCGCAGTGGGGTGCCTTGCTGGCCGGCGACGACATGCTGCGTATTGGGCTGGCGGAGCGTCCGCGGCTCGTGATGTTTGGCGGTGGCCTGCCGATCATCGCGGCGGGCGAGCGCATCGGCGGCATTGGCGTGTCTGGCGGCTCGGCTGAGCAGGACGAGGCGTGCGCCCGTGCAGGGCTGCACGCGATCGGCCTGTCGTGAAGAGCTCTCCTCAATCAAAAGAAGAACCGTTTGTTTCGGGAATCCAACCGTGAAGCAATTCCTCAATTTCATCAATGGCGAATTTGTCGCCACCCACAAGACATTCGAGAACCGCGCGCCGGTGGATAACCGTGTGATCGGTCTGGTTCACGAGGCCGGACAGGCCGAGGTGGATGCCGCCGTCGCCGCTGCGCGCGCCGCGCTGCATGGCGACTGGGGCCGCATGACCGTGGTCAAGCGCGTCGAGTTGCTGCACGCGGTGGCAGACGAAATCAACCGGCGTTTCGACGATTTTCTTGAAGCCGAGCTGGCCGATACCGGCAAGCCGCGCAGCCTGGCGGCGCACATCGACATACCGCGCGGCGCGGCCAACTTCAAGGTGTTTGCCGACATCGTGAAGAACGTGCCCACCGAGAGCTTCGAGATGGCCACGCCCGATGGCGGGACTGCCGTCAGCTACGCGCTGCGCTCGCCGCTGGGCGTGGTGGCGGTGGTGTGCCCGTGGAACCTGCCGTTGCTGCTGATGACGTGGAAGGTGGGTCCTGCGCTGGCCTGCGGCAACACCGTCATCGTCAAACCGTCGGAAGAGACACCGGCCACCGCCACGCTGCTGGGCGAGGTGATGGCGCATGTGGGTATTCCCAAGGGTGTCTACAACGTCGTGCACGGCTTCGGGCCGGGGTCAGCCGGTGAGTTCCTCACGCGACATCCCGGCGTCAACGGCATCACCTTCACGGGTGAGACGCGCACGGGCGAGGCCATCATGGCGGCAGCCGCCAAGGGCGTGCGGCCGGTGAGCTTCGAGTTGGGCGGCAAGAACGCGGGCATCGTGTTTGCCGATGCCGACTTCGACAAGGCAGTGGCTGGCATCACGCGCAGTGCGTTCGAGAACTGTGGGCAGGTCTGCCTGGGCACCGAGCGCGTCTACGTGCAGCGGCCGATCTTCGACAAGTTTGTGCAGGCACTGAAGGAGAAGGCCGAGGCGTTGAAGATCGGCCCTTCGGGCGAGCCGGGCGTGGGACTGGGTCCGTTGATCTCTGCCGAGCACAAGGCCAAGGTCATGTCGTACTACGAACTGGCGCGAGCCGAGGGCGCTACGGTGGTCACCGGCGGCGGGGCACCCGACATGCCTGCCGCGCTGGCCGAGGGCCATTGGGTGCAGCCGACCATCTGGACCGGCTTGCCCGAGAGCGCCCGCGTGATCCGCGAAGAAATCTTCGGCCCCTGCTGCCACATTGCCCCGTTCGATACCGAGGAAGAGGCCATCGCGCTGGCGAACGCCACGGACTACGGCCTGGCCACCACGGTGTGGACGCAGAACCTGGGCACGGCGCACCGCATGGCGCGCGCCGTTGAGGTGGGGCTGTGCTGGATCAACAGCTGGTTCCTGCGCGACCTGCGCACCGCATTCGGCGGCGCCAAGGCTTCCGGCATTGGCCGCGAGGGCGGTGTGCATTCGCTGGAGTTCTATACCGAGCTGCGCAACGTGATGGTGAAGCTATGAGCACGATCAACCTCGAAGGCGCGGATGCCCGTTATGTCCGCACGGGTGCGGTGCAAACCTATGTTCACGATATCGGGCAGGGCGCACCGGTGCTGCTGATCCACGGGTCCGGCCCGGGTGTGAGCGCGTGGGCCAACTGGCGGCCGGTGATGCCTGCGCTGGCCCGCCAGCGCCGCGTGATCGCGCCCGACATGCTGGGCTTCGGACAGAGTGACCGCCCCGCCGGTCAGACCTACAACATGGATGTGTGGGTGCAGCAGGCCATCGACCTGCTGGATGCACTGGACTTGCCGCAGGTCGATCTGGTCGGCAATTCCTTCGGCGGCGGCCTGGCACTCGCGCTCGCCATTCGCGCGCCCGAGCGTGTGCGGCGGCTGGTGCTGATGGGCGCGGTGGGTGTTCCGTTTGCCATCACGCCGGCGCTGGATGCCGTGTGGGGCTATACGCCGTCGCTCCAGGCCATGCGCGGTCTGCTCGACGTGTTTGCCTACGACCGCGGCCGTGTGACCGACGAACTGGCGCAACTGCGCTACGAGGCCACCATCGTGCCGGGTGTGCAGGAGTCCTATGCCGCCATGTTCCCCGCGCCTCGGCAGCGCTGGGTGGATGCCATGGCGAGCGCCGAAGCCGACATCCGCGCGCTGCCGCACGAAACACTGGTGTTGCACGGGCGCGAGGATCAGGTAATCCCCGTATCCAACTCGTTCACGCTGGCCGACTGGATTCCCAACAGCCAACTGCACGTTTTCGGCCATTGCGGCCACTGGACACAGATCGAGCACAGCGCGCGCTTTGCCCTGTTGGTGAACAACTTCCTGGCCGAAGCCGACGCCGGCGCGGTCGCCTGAACCCATCTCTTACGCAGACCTTCATATGGACGCTCTCAAGATCCAACACTACGGCGACGCGCTGTACGAATCGTTGCGCTCACGCACCCCGGTGGAGCCGCTGACCGACCGCGAACCCGGCATCACCATCGACGATGCCTACCAGATCCAGTTGCGCATGATCGGCCGCCGCATCGAAGCTGGCGAAACCGTGATCGGCAAGAAGATCGGCGTGACCAGCCAGGTCGTGATGGACATGCTCGGTGTCAAGCAACCCGACTTCGGCCATCTGCTCTCGGGCATGGTGTTCAACGAAGGCGAGGCAGTCGACACCAGCAAGATGATCGCGCCCAAGGCCGAGGCCGAGGTGGCCTTCGTGCTCTCGCGCGACCTGTGCGGCCCTGGCGTGACGGCGGCCGACGTGCTGCGTGCAACCGATTGTGTGATGCCGTGCTTCGAGATCGTCGATTCGCGCATCCGCGACTGGAAGATCAAGATCCAGGACACCGTGGCCGACAACGCCTCGTGCGGCGTCTTCACGCTGGGCGGCACGCGCCGCAGCCCGAGGGATCTCGATCTGGCGCTGGCCGGCATGGTGCTGGAGAAGAACGGCGAGATCGTAAGCACCTCCTGCGGCGCCTCGGTGCAAGGCTCGCCTGTGAACGCGGTGGCGTGGCTGGCGAATACGCTGGGGCGGCTCGGCATCGCGCTCAAGGCCGGCGATGTGATTCTGTCCGGCTCGCAATCGCCGCTCGTGCCGGTCAAGGCCGGCGACAGCCTTCACTGCAGCGTGGGCGGCCTCGGTGGCACCTCGGTGCGTTTCATCTGACCCGACGCCAACCTCGAGGAGACACACACCATGGCACTGAATCGCCAAACCATTGAAGCGCTGGCCGCGCATGTGGAATCCGCGCAGCTGGACGTGCGCGACATCACCAAGATCACCGACGAATACCCCGACATGGACTGGGCCGATGCCTACGACATCCAGGATGAGATCCGTCGGCGCAAGGAAGCGCGAGGGCTGAAGACCGTCGGCCTGAAGGCGGGGCTGACCTCCTTCGCGAAGATGAAGCAGATGGGCGTTGAAACGCCGGTCTTCGGCTTCGTGAGCGAGGACATGGCGCGTGCGGAGGGCAGTGAAATTCGCATGTCGGAGCTGATCCACCCCAAGGTGGAAGCCGAGATCTGCATCGTCACCAAGGCGCCGCTGCGTGGTCCGGGTTGCCATGTCGGCAATGTGCTGGCAGCCATCGACTTTGTGATTCCGGCTGTCGAGATCATTGACAGCCGTTACCGCGATTTCAAATTCGACCTCAAGAGCGTGATTGCCGACAACACGTCGGCCGCGCGCTTCGTGGTGGGTGGCCGTTCCCGCAATCTGGAGGAACTGGATCTGCGTACGTTGGGCGTGGTGCTCGAGAAGAATGGCCGCGCTGTCGCCATGGCGGCAGGTGCAGCGGTGCTGGGGCACCCGGCAGCGGCCGTGGCCATGATGGCCAACCATCTGGGCGCGCGCGGCCAGGAGATCCCGGCTGGCACCTTCATCATGACCGGCGGCGTGACCGAAGCCATTGCGGTGGCCGAGGGCGACAGCGTATGCGTGCGTTTCCAGGACCTGGGCAACGTGTCGATGCGCTTCGTGAATTGAATGCCAAGTTGAACATTGCGTATTGGAGACCGCAACCATGACCCAGAAGATCAAATGCGCCCTGATCGGCCCCGGCAACATCGGCACCGATCTGCTGGCCAAGCTGCAGCGCAGCCCCGTGCTGGAACCGGTATGGATGGTGGGCATCGACCCCGAATCCGACGGCCTCAGGCGTGCGCGCGAGATGGGCATCAAGACCACCGCCGAAGGCGTGGACGGCCTGCTGCCCCACGTGTTGGCCGATGGCGTGCAGATTGCCTTCGATGCCACCAGCGCCTACGTGCATGCCGAGAACTCACGCAAGCTCAACGCGCTGGGCGTGCTGATGATCGACCTCACACCTGCGGCCATCGGCCCGTACTGCGTGCCGCCGGTCAACCTCAAGGAGCATCTGGGCCGCGCCGAGATGAACGTCAACATGGTGACCTGCGGCGGGCAAGCGACCATCCCGATGGTGGCGGCAGTCAGCCGCGTGCAGCCCGTGGCGTATGGCGAGATCGTTGCCACGGTGTCGAGCCGGTCGGTGGGGCCGGGCACTCGCAAGAACATTGATGAATTCACGCGTACCACGGCCGGTGCGGTCGAGCGTGTGGGGGGAGCGAAGAAGGGCAAGGCCATCATCGTCATCAACCCGGCCGAGCCGCCGCTGATCATGCGCGACACCGTGCATTGCCTGACCGAAACCGAGCCGAATCAGGCGGCCATCGCCGCGTCGATCCACGCGATGATCAAAGAGGTGCAGAAGTACGTGCCGGGCTACAAGCTCGTCAACGGCCCGGTGTTCGACGGCAACCGCGTGAGCGTGTTCCTGGAGGTCGAGGGCCTGGGCGATTACCTGCCCAAGTACGCCGGCAACCTCGACATCATGACCGCCGCAGCCGCGCGCACGGCCGAGATGTTTGCAGAGGAGATGATCAAGGGCGAACTGAACCTGCGCGCCGGCACGGCCGCGTCTGCCACCGAAACCGCCTGACGAGGACCTTCACATGACTACGCTGCAAGGCAAGAGCATTACCGTGCATGACATGACGTTGCGTG
Source organism: Burkholderiaceae bacterium (assembly GCA_028871175.1). Lineage (GTDB taxonomy): Bacteria > Pseudomonadota > Gammaproteobacteria > Burkholderiales > Burkholderiaceae > Ralstonia > Ralstonia condita. The sequence goes on from JAGWNU010000009.1 coordinate 31,900, forward strand.
ACGGCATGCACCCCAAGCGTCACCTGATGTCGCTCGACCAGATGCGCACGATTGCGCAGGGCCTGGACGCGGCCGGCGTGCCCCTGATCGAAGTCACCCACGGCGATGGGCTGGGTGGTTCCTCGCTCAACTATGGATTTCCCGCGCACAGCGACGAGGAATACCTGGGCGCAGTCATTCCGCTGATGAAGCAAGCCAAGGTGTCGGCGCTGCTGCTGCCCGGCATCGGTACCGTCGATCATCTCAAGATGGCGCGTGAGTTGGGCGTGCATACGATTCGCGTGGCCACGCACTGTACCGAGGCCGATGTCTCGGAGCAGCACATCAGCTACGCGCGCAAGCTCGACATGGACACGGTGGGCTTTCTGATGATGGCGCACATGAACAGCCCCGAGGGGCTCGTCAAGCAAGCCAAGCTGATGGAGAGCTACGGTGCCAACTGCATCTACATCACGGACTCTGCGGGTTACATGCTGCCGGACGATGTGAAGGTGCGTCTGTCTGCCGTGCGTGAAGCGCTAAAGCCTGAGACCGAACTGGGTTTCCACGGCCATCACAACCTGGCCATGGGGATCGCTAATTCCATTGCGGCCATTGAGTGTGGTGCCACGCGCATCGATGCAGCGGCCGCGGGGCTCGGGGCCGGTGCGGGCAATACGCCGATGGAGGTGCTGGTGGCGGTGTGCGACCGCATGGGCATCCGTACCGGCGTGGATGTGTGGAAGATCCAGGATGTGGCCGAGGATTTGGTGGTGCCCATCATGGACTTCCCCATCCGCATTGACCGTGACGCACTCACGCTGGGCTATGCGGGCGTCTACGGCAGCTTCCTGCTGTTTGCCAAGCGCGCCGAGAAGAAATACGGTGTGCCCGCGCGTGATCTGCTGGTCGAACTCGGCCGGCGCGGCATGGTGGGTGGTCAGGAAGACATGATCGAGGACACCGCGCTTACCATGGCCCGCCAGCGCGGCCTGTTGCCTGAACAGGCGGCCTGAGCGCAGGCGCATTCCGTTGATTTGCAGGTATCCAGGAGAACACCATGCCATTTGCACAGATCTACATGATCGAGGGCCGCACGGTCGAGCAAAGACGTGCCGTCATTGAAAAAGTCACCGCCGCGCTTGTCGAGGCGACCGGCGCTCCGAAAGAGAATGTTCGTGTCTGGATTCACGACGTTCCCAAGGAGAACTGGGGTATCGCAGGCGTCTCGGCGAAGGACCTCGGCCGGTAGTGCGTCATGGGCGCCCGTCCCAGCGTTGGGGCGGGCGCCGTCGGTTTCGAAAACCGTCCGTGGTGGGGACGCTGCAACGGCGCTCCCCTCGGCGTTGCGCGCCTGCGCGTTGCTTTGCGGGGGCCGAGAGCGCGCCTGTCGGATGCGTGTGGCCCGCGGACTCGCTACAAAGCTAGTCCTGCCGAAAGCCCGTCACGACCCTGTCGTCAGGGTTTCCCCTGTGAATATCAGGCTGTGACCCGCACGGCCCGGCTTCTCCCTATAGTCACCACAACTCCTGCACTGAACAGGGGAAGAGTTGGTCGCTACAAAGGAGACGCCCTTGCAAACCACACCGACTTCACGGATTCATCGCGGCGCGCGGATCGCGAAACCCCCTCGACCGCCGCACCATCCTCCACGGTTCGCGCGTAGCGCCCGCTGCGCGTCACTGTCCATTGCCTTGCTGCTGGCCACAACGTTGGCTCATGCCGCCGTCGATGTCGGTCGTGCGAAGGCACTCCTCTCGCAGAACGCCTGCCTGGGTTGCCACTCGGTTTCATCGCGCCTGGTCGGGCCGTCGTACCACGAGGTCGGCGAGAAGTACAAAGGAGGCGACCCCGCTACTCTCGCGGCCCGCATCCGTTCGGGCGGTACCGGAAAGTGGGGCCAACTGGAAATGCCACCGCAGACCAATCTGTCCGCGGCCGATGCCAGGGTGCTCGCTGAATGGATTCTCGCCGGTAGCCCGGACCAATGAGCGCAAAGCACCACTTCGGTAAGCCCATTAAGTTGAACGCGTGAGTTGGCCCTGTCTCGGGCGGCTAGCGCTGCACATTCTGGAGGTTACGTCTGTGAAGACCATTCCAATTTCCCAAGACCGCGAAGCGATCGGCACCGCAGCCAGGCCGGCGCTGATGCTGACCCGCCGAAGCCTGCTCAAGGGGACAGGTGTCCTGATCGGTACGCTCGCGGTTGGCAGTCCGCTTGCCATGCTGGCGCCGTCCACCGTGTGGGCGGTCGAGCTTCGTGTGCTCAACAAGCACGAAGGGGACACGTTGCTTAAGATGGGGCGCGTGCTGTTTCCGCATGAGAAGCTGCCCGACGCGGTGTACGCGCTGCTTGCAAAGGATCTGGATGCCAAGGCCGCTGAAGACGCGGAGGTCGCCAAGCAATTGCGCGAAGGCGTGGCCTCGCTTGACAAGCTGGCCGGCGGAAGTTTCGTGAAAGCCAGCGCCAAGCGTCGCCTTGCCGCTGTTCACGCAATAGAAGGCCAGCCCTTCTTCAACACCGTGCGCGGCAAGTGTGTCACGTCCCTCTATGACAACGAGATGGCGTTTGCCACGTTTGGCTATCCGGGTTCTGCGTGGGAGAAGGGAGGCTATATCGCGCGGGGCTTCCAGGACTTGAAGTGGCTGCCCGCGCCGCCCGAAGAAGCCAGCCCGCCCCCCTTCATGGGCTGACGCACCGCAACTGGAAAAGAACAAAACGCAGGCGCGCTGGCTGGGTGTCGGCGCGCACGACAGGAGACACGTATGACAACGTTCGATTACAGCGACGACTCGGTCGTCGTGATCATTGGTTCTGGCGCCGGCGGCGGCACGCTTGCCAATGAGCTCTGCCAGAAGGGGATCAAGGTCGTTGTGCTTGAAGCGGGCGGCAAGCAATCCAACGCCAGCTTCATCAACGATGAGTGGAAGGCGTTCAGCCAACTGGCCTGGCTGGACAAGCGCACGACCTCGGGCTCGTGGCGCATCGCCAAGGATTTTGCAGAGCTGCCTGCCTGGATCTGCAAGACGGTGGGCGGTACCAGCACCCATTGGGCCGGCGCGTCGCTGCGCTTCCAGCCGCACGAGTTTCTGACCCGCACCGTCTATGGCGAGGTCAAGGGGGCGAATCTGCTGGATTGGCCGCTGACGCTTCAGGAGCTCGAACCCTACTATGCCAAGGCAGAGGACAAGATGGGGGTCACGCGCACTAACGGGATTCCGGGCCTGCCGGGTAATAACAACTTCAAGGTGATGTACAACGGGGCGACCCGCCTTGGTTACAAGGAAGTACACACCGGACGCATGGCCATCAACAGCCGCCCGCGCAAGGGCCGCGCGCGTTGCATGCAGCTTGGATTCTGCTTCGAGGGCTGCAAGAGCGGTGCGAAGTGGTCCACGCTGTACACCGAGATCCCCGAGGCCGATGCCACCGGCAACTTCGAGCTGCGCACGCAGGCCCATGTGACCCGCATCGAGCACGATGCCAAGGGCCGGGTGAATGCCGTGCTCTACCGGGACAAGGATGGTAAGGAGCAACGGCAGAAGGCACGCATCGTCTGCGTGGCAGGCAACTCGATCGAGACGCCCCGTCTGTTGCTGCTGTCTGCATCGAACATGTTTAAGGACGGCCTTGCCAATTCGTCGGGACAGGTCGGCCGGAACTATATGCGCCACACGACCGGGTCGGTCTACGCAGCGTTCAGGGACCCCGTCCACATGTATCGCGGCACCACCATGGCGGGGATTGTCCGCGACGAGGCCCGCCTCGATACGCGCCGCGGCTTCACCGGCGGTTATGAACTCGAGACGCTGTCGCTTGGCATCCCCTTCATGGCCGCTTTCCTGAATCCGGGCGCATGGGGTTCTGATTTCGCCTGGTGGATGGATCACTACACGAACCTCGCCGGCATGTGGATCGTTGGCGAAGACATGCCGCGTGAGACCAACCGCGTCACGCTGAACACGAATGTGAAGGACCAGTGGGGCAACTACGTGCCGAACGTCCATTTCGATGACCACGACAACGACGTTGCCATGCGCAACCACGCCTTCCGTCAGGCAGAGCGCATCTACGGCGCGGTCGGGGCCATCAAGACGATCCGTACGCCCCCGTATCCGTCGACCCACAATCTGGGGACGGCGCGCATGAGTGCGCGCGCGCAGGATGGTGTGTGCAACAAGTGGGGGCAGACCCACGACATTCCGAACCTGTTCATCAGCGACGGCAGCCAGTTCACGAGCGGAGGCGCAGAGAATCCGACGCTGACCATCGTCACGCTGGCCATTCGGCAGGCAGACTATATTGCGAAGCAGATGTCCGAACAAACCATCTGATGACAGGCATCGCCTGGTTCAAAACACGCGCAGGAGACTCCCATGTGTGAATTTTTTGTCACCGCCGACCCCATCCTCTATGAATCGCGGACGCGTTCCGTCCGCATTCATGGCGTGCATACCAGCATCCGTCTGGAGAACTTCGTCTGGGACACGCTGGCGACGCTTGCTGCAGAAGAGAACATGACGACCAACGCGCTGATCGTTCAGTTTCATGACGAAATTCTGCACCACCGCGGCGATGTCCTGAACTTCACGTCGTTCCTGCGCGTGACCTGCCTCCGTTACCTGCGTCGCAAGTGCGATCAGCTCGAAGCGACACGGCAGGCAGATGGTTTGATGGAAGCCAAGATGCTGCCCGAGAAAACAACACCGATTATTACCCACTGACCTATGGCCAAACTCATCCATACGATGATTCGTGTACGCGACCTCGACGCGTCGTTGAAGTTCTACCAGGACGTTCTGAATCTGACGCCCGCACACATGCTGGATTTTCCGGATTTCACCCTCGCGTACCTGCGCAACGTCGAGAACGATGTCGAGCTTGAACTCACCCTGAACAAAGGCCGGCAAGAGCCTTACACCCACGGAGATGGCTACGGCCACGTTGCAGTCGTCGTTGATGATGTGGCGGCCACGCACGCAGAACTGGTACGGCAGGGCTATGCGCCCCTGGCGGTCAAGGAATTCAAGGTGGGCGATGATCTGTTGGCACGGTTCTTCTTCATCCAGGACCCCGACGGCTACAAGATCGAAGTCCTCGAGCGGCACGGTCACTACCACTGAGCGAACCGCAACGCAGCGCAGCCAGGCGACATAGCGCAGGCGCACGCTCTCAGCGGACGCCTGGCGCGACCTCAGAACGGTTCTTCATGATTCCTCACTTCATGACTGCACTCAATGGACCTGTCGGCGAGATCGAGCAGCGCATGCTCGATTGCGCGCCGGCAATCGAACGGTGGCTCCGCTCGGAATGGCTCCAGCACGTTCCGCCGTTTTACACATCTGTGGATATACGCAATGCGGGCTTCAAGGTGGCGCCGGTGGATACCAACCTCTACCCTGGGGGCTGGAACAACCTGGCGCCCGAGATGCTCCCCCTGGCGGGGCGGGCCGCACGGACCATGTTGAAGCGGCTGTGCCCGGACGTGATGCGCGTGCTCCTGCTGCCGGAAAACCATACGCGAAATGCGTTCTATCTGAAGAACGTGCGCGCACTGCGGCAGATTCTCGACGCTGCTGGGGTGGCTCACGAAGTCGGCACCCTGAGCCCGGATATTCGGCGCCCAACGCAGGTTGATCTGGGCGATGGCCAGCAGATGACGTTCGCGCCTGTCACGCGCAGGCAGGGCCGTCTCGTTCTGGACACGTTCAGTCCGGACGTGATCCTCCTCAATAACGACCTGAGTGCCGGTCTGCCCCCTGCGCTTGATGGCCTGGATGGCCAACGTGTGACGCCGCCCCTGCAGGCAGGTTGGTATGTGCGCCGCAAGAGCCGGCATTTCAGCGCTTATGAGGCCGTCTCGCGCCGCTTCGCAGCGATGCTCGAGGTGGACCCATGGCTGCTTGATTCACTCTTCGATCACTGTGAAGACGTCGACTTTGCAACCGCATCGGGGATCGATGACCTGCAGGCCAGGGTTGACGCGCTGCTCATGCGAATCCGGCGCAAGTACAAGGAGTACGGTATCGAGGAACTGCCGTTTGTCGTGATCAAGGCCGATAACGGCACGTATGGCATGGGCATCATGATGGTGCGCGACGCCAGCGAGCTCAATACCCTGAACAGGCGTGTCCGCAACAAGATGGCGGTGGTCAAGGACGGACAGCGTGTCTCGAGCGTGCTCATCCAGGAGGGTGTACGCACACGTGAGGTTATCCACCATGCGGTTGCTGAACCCGTGGTCTACCTGATCGGTCAGCAGGTAGTTGGCGGGTTCTATCGGGCCAATGCCACGCGGGGCGCAGACGAAAACCTGAATGCCCCCGGGGCGGCGTTTCACCAGATGCCACTGCAAGACAGCGGCCACGACGCCGCCAACCGGTTCTACATGTACGGCGTGACGGGGCAGCTTGCGGCTCTCGCCGCGAGCTGTGAACTCGAGGGGCAGCAGCGCGAGGCGCAGGCGTGCTTGGAAACCGCCTGATGGGACAGTCTCGCATGTTGACGCTCATGCCGCTTCCCGCATTCGCGGACAACTACATCTGGGTCTTGCATGACGAGTATCGTGCGTGGGTCGTTGATCCTGGTGATGCCGCGGTCGTGCTGGACTATCTGGGACACCATGACCTCACGCTCGAGGGGGTGCTCCTGACTCACCACCATGATGATCACGTCGGAGGTGTGCGAGCACTGCACGCCGCCGCTGGCGCACGCATCTATGGCCCCCTGGCCGAGAAAATCCCAGAGCCGGCGCAGCGGCTGCGGCAAGGCGACACGGTCGACGTACTGGGGTGCCGGTTCGAAGTCATCGAAGTGCCAGGCCACACCGCTGGCCATATCGCCTACTTTTGCGAGGATGGCATCGATACGCCGGTTCTCTTCTGCGGCGACACGCTGTTCTCTGCGGGATGCGGGCGACTGTTCGAGGGTACGCCTGCACAGATGCTTGCCTCGCTCGACAAACTGGCTGCCTTGCCTGCCGAGACCCGCGTCTGTCCGGCACATGAATACACGCTCTCCAACCTGCGTTTTGCAGTGGCAGTCGAGCCCGCCAATGCGCAATTGGGGACCTACATGCGCCACTGTGAATCGCTTCGAGGCAAGGGGGAGCCGACATTGCCGAGCCGCTTGTCACTCGAGCTGCAGATCAATCCGTTTCTGCGTTCACGAGCGCCCAGCGTGCGTGAGTCGCTGGGCCGGCAGGTCGGGCCGATGACAGACGACGTGCAGGCATTTGCCGCCCTGCGCGAATGGAAGAATCATTTCCAGTGATCGGCGCGAGGCGTTGCGAGGGCGCTCGCGCGACGCTCGGCATGCGCTATGCGCAGGCCACCCCCGCAATCGCGCAGAGGGCAACGACCACGATCGGCGGCAGTTTCCACCGAACCAGCAGGAAGAACGCAACGGAGGCGATCGCAAAATCAAGCTGCCCCTTGACTGCGCTTGTCCAGACCGGTGAATACAGGGCGCTGGCCAGCACGCCGACGACGGCCGCATTGACGCCCGCGAGCAACGCCACCATCGATCGACGTGTGCGCAAGGCTTGCCAGTAAGGCAATGAAGCCACGACGAGCAGCAGGCCGGGCAGAAAGATGCCTACGGTAGCGAGCGCCGCGCCCGCCCAATGGCTCGGCATCCCGGGTGTCAGCCAACCGAGAAATGCGGCAAAGGTGAACAACGGGCCGGGCACCGCCTGCGCGGCCCCGTATCCGGAGAGAAAGGCGTTTGAAGAGATCCAGCCTGTCGCGACCGTTTGCGCCTGCAGCAGGGGGAGCACGACGTGCCCGCCACCAAACACCAGGGCACCGGAGCGATAGAACGCATCGAACACGCGAATCGCCGCCCCCGGACCGGCATGCGACAGGAAGGGAAGCCCGAACAGCAACCCGCAGAAGAGCGCGAGGGCGATGACGCCAGCGTAGCGCGATACCTGGAACTGGCCATGGTGCGCGTTGGCACCCGGTGTGCCGGGCAGGACCACGCCCCGGCACAGCACGAGGCCCAGAATCGCGCCGAGGGCAATCGCGATCAGTTGCGCGTAGGCGGAGCTCAGCAAGCCCAAGAGCACGACAACAGCCAAGGCTATCCCCGCTCGCCGAAGATCCGGGCAGAGCTTGCGAGCCATGTCCCAGACGGCCTGCGCAACGATGCCGACTGCAACGAGCTTCAACCCATGGACGAGTCCCGCACCAAGCGGCCCGCCCAGCGCTGGCGAGATCGCGGCAAAGGCGATGAGCAGCAGCACGGACGGCAGCGTGAATCCGCACCAGGCCGCGAACCCGCCGAGCCACCCCGCCCGCAGAAGGCCAATCGAGAAGCCGACCTGACTGCTGGCCGGGCCCGGTAGGAACTGGCACAGGCCCACCAGATCGGTGAACGCCGCATCGTCGAGCCAGCGCCGGCGCTCGACGAATTCGCGTCGAAAGTACCCGATGTGTGCGACCGGTCCGCCGAATGACGTCAAGCCGAGCTTCAGGAAGACGGCGAGTACGGCAAGGGGGCTGCTTGCGTACCGGAGGCGAGGCGAATGCAGGCTGTTGTCCATGGGCTGCGTGCAACTGTTGAGCCCGAAGTATGCGTGAAATTCCGGCAGGGCCACATGGGGCCCCGCCGCGCAGCTGACACGACTTCTGAAACGATGAAATCGCAGTCCAGCCGACCGCCGGCGAGTGCAGGCCCGGGCAGGCCCGATCGAAACATCAAGGTGCTGCCGTGTACACGTCGCTGCCAAAACCCTGCAGGCCGCTCATGCCGGCGTAGCCGAGATGGGACACCCCGAAAACATCCTCGATGCTCTTGAGCAGGGCATAGTGGTTGTAGGGCGTATTGCTGATCGTGCCTGGCTTGACG
>JAGWNU010000159.1 GCA_028871175.1 Burkholderiaceae bacterium
GGATGGAATCTGACGCAGGACGCTTGGGCGCGGGGTAGGGGTCATGGCGTGGCGGCGAGTTCGGTTTGAAAGCGTTGGACTTGCGATCGGACTCCGGCGCGCACGGCCTCCCACACCCGTGCGGAAAAGTCGTGGGGCAGGATGGCCTCGACGCGGTCCAGCCCCGCGGGTGCACGCTCGACAAGAGCCTGCATCTGCGCAAACGCATCCGGAACCCCCGATTGTGCTGCCAGGGTTTGCCAGTGTCGCACGTGAATATCGGCCAGGCGGGCGTGCACATTCTTGCCGCGAAGCGCCATCGCCAAGCGAGCCCGATACGGCGAGAGCTGGTTCGGCCCGTCGCCCATGATTGGCCAGACAGAGAGCACGTCGTACAGCGGCGTCATGCGGAAACGTCCGCCTCGCGCGATGGCCAGCGAGAAGTTCTTTGCATGCCCGTCCGTGGCCGCCAGCAGCCAGAAGGCAAGCTGCGCCAGTACGAAGCGGCGCTTGTCGTCGACAGCGTGTTCGGAGGCGGACAGCAAGCCAAGGCACGCGCGCATGCCCGGGCCGCCGTCGTTTTCGTACTTGCGGTGCGCGGGTGTGCCAGTAGCCTGGCAGAAATCCTCTTGCGGCAGGCGCGCGATCCACGTGTTGCCCGGCATCCAGCGGCGGTCGAAGCGTTCGACGGCCAGCACCTTGCGATCGCCGAAGCGCGCCATTTCCGTCCGGGCCACATCGAGCCCCCATGCCGCCAGCAACTGCGCACACAGCCATTCGTTGTCGACGGAGTCCTGCATGTCCGCGCGAATGTTGCCGATCAGGCCCAGCGGCAGCTTGAGGATATGCGTGGTGGGCGTGGCGCCCAGCGGCCGGTGCCATGTATTGCCGATGCGCAGCAGGGCAGTCTTCTCCTGCGCGCCGGCAATCGAGATCCGGAAGGCATCAGGGTCGTCAGCGTCCTCGCCCAGTGCAGGTGTGGCGGTCAGGTTCTGCAGCAACGCATGGACCCGAGCCTCGGTGAGGGGCTCGCTGTCGATGCGGTCGTAGCCGGTGGGCGCCATGCCCGGTGGCAGGAGTTGCACGGCGCCCACGCAATCGCGTCCGATGGCGGCCAGCAAGTCGGCTGCGTGGGTGGAGGCCAGGCCGAAGCGACGTCTCACGCGCTCGCGAATGGACTGAGCGTCGGGCAGCAGGTTGTCAAAGTAATCGTCGACCACTTGCCCGCGCAGCTCGGGCACACCGGCCGGAATGGGCAGAGACAGTGACAACGGGCGTGCGTTGGGCGAGCGCAACCACGCCTCGTCATAACGCAGGATTGGCACGCCGGCACGGCTGGCCGTCCAGACGCCGACATGCTCGCCGTTCATCCACAGGTGGAGTTCGGGATGAGCCATGGCTTACCAGTCAGCCGGCGTGTCGGCGGCTGGCGGGACCGTGCGCACCGCCAGTTGCGCGCCCAACGCATGCAGGATGCGCAGTAGTTGCTCGAAGCTGACGGCGCCTGGGTCTTTCTCGATGTCGGCGATGCGGTTCTGGCTCACGCCGAGCAGGGCGCCGAGTTGCGCCTGCGTCAGTCCGCGTGCCTTGCGCAGCGACTTCAGATGCGCCGACAGCTGTGGTGCGGAAGACAGTTGCGTATCCATGATGATCACCTCAAGACGGTAACTGTATCTTATCGGCTTTAGGCGATAATTGCAATATATCGCTCAGGGGTGATTATTTTGCGATATCGCTCCTGGACGATATCAAGGCTATCGCGGCGGAGGGTGCGCAAGCGCCTTTCCGGCCAGTGCGGATGCATAGGGGGCATCCGGCTCCGCGCGGCTCCATCCTGCGGCGGCCAGCCGTGTCGAACCTCGCAGCGGCAGTATGAAGGCGCAAACCAAGCGATGGGCGGCGTGGGCGCACGTGGTGGCGGATGCCGTCGCTGTTTTCCTGGCGTGGCTCACGCCGGAGGCGTGCATTTTCGCTTGTGACGTTGGCGTTTTTCTGCGCATAAGCCGGATTTATGAAACAATATCGGGTTAATCACTAGTGGGCACTGGTACGGTTTGCGCGGGAATTACGCCGCTTTTGCGTCGTTCTCCTGTGAATGCCACCGTTCAGACATGACTTACGCCGTCAAGGAAATTTTCTACACGCTGCAAGGCGAGGGTGCCAACACCGGCCGCGCAGCAGTCTTCTGCCGCTTTGCCGGCTGCAATCTCTGGAGTGGGCGCGAAGCCGATCGCGCCACCGCCATCTGCCAGTTCTGTGACACCGACTTCGTCGGCACGGACGGCACGCAAGGCGGCAAATACCCCACTGCCGACGCACTTGCCGATACCGTCGCCGCCGAATGGCCGGACAGCACCACCGGCGGCAAACCGCTCGTCATCTGCACCGGCGGCGAGCCGCTGCTGCAACTCGACACGCCGCTGATCGACGCGCTGCACGCACGCGGCTTCGAAATCGCCATCGAGACCAACGGCACCATCGCCGTGCCGGAAGGCATCGACTGGGTGTGCGTGAGCCCCAAGATGGGTTCCGAACTCGTCGTCACGCGCGGCGACGAGCTGAAGGTGGTGATCCCGCAAGACGGGCAGGACCTCGACGCATACGAACGGCTGGATTTCCAGCATTTCTTCCTGCAGGCCATGGACGGCCCGCTTGCCCGGCAGAATACGGCGGCAGCCGTTGAGCTGTGCCAGCGCCGGCCGCGCTGGCGCCTGTCGCTGCAAACCCATAAGATGCTGGGCATCCGCTAAGGCGGGCCGCAGCACTTTGTCCCCGGTTTTCTGCCGGTTCCAGCCGTTTCGCGGCGCCTGCTGCCGCCACCTTGCTCCATGACCAAGACCGTTTCCATCACGCGCCGGCTCGAATTCGATGCCGGCCACCGCATCCCTGGCCATGCCGGCCAGTGCCGCAACCTGCACGGCCATCGCTACCAACTCGAACTCACGCTCGAAGGCGTTGTTCTGCACAACGACAAGGCTGCCGACGACGGGATGATTCTCGACTTCGGCGACGTCAAGCAGCTCGCCAACAAGCACCTCGTCGACCTGTGGGATCACGCCTTCCTCGTCTATCGCGGCGATACCAAGCTGGTCGAATTCCTGAACGACATGGAAGGCGGTCACAAGACCGTCGTGCTGAATGACGTCCCCACCGTCGAGAACCTCGCGCAGATTGCGTTCGACATTCTCGAGCCAGTGTTTCGCAACACGTTTGGGCACCATCTGCGTCTGTCCAAGCTGGTGCTGTACGAAACGCCGAATTGCTGGGCCGACGTGAAGCTCGCGCGCCCGCACGAGCAGGATTGATTCGATAACACCGGATCGCATGACCACACCGCACGTCCTCACCCCGCCTGCCGACATGTCCGCCCACGAGCGAGACGGCTACTGGATGCAGCGGGCGCTCGTGCAGGCCAAGTTCGCATGGGGGCAGGGCGAGGTGCCGGTGGGTGCCGTGGTCGTGCGCGGCAACGAGATCGTCGGCGTCGGCTACAACGCCCCGATCGGCACGCACGATCCATCCGCGCATGCCGAAATGCGCGCCCTGCGCCAGGCCGCCGAAAAGCTCGGCAACTACCGCCTGCCCGACTGCGAAGTCTTTGTGACCCTGGAGCCGTGCGTGATGTGCGCCGGCGCCATGCTGCATGCCCGTGTGGCGCGGGTCGTGTATGGCGCGCCGGACCCCAAGACGGGCGCCGCCGGCAGCATTCTCGACCTGTTTGCCGAGACGCGGCTGAACCACCAGACTGCCATCACCGGCAGCGTGCTCGCGCAGGAATGCGGCGACATGCTGCGTGCCTTCTTTGCCGAGCGCCGTGCGAGCCAACGTGCTGCGCGGCTTGCTGCCATCGAATCCGACGACTGCGCCCCATGACCACCGTTCGCCTGATCGCTCCTTCCGGCTACCCAAATGACGCGGAAATTGCCAGCCGAGGCATTGCGACGCTGCGTGCGCAAGGCTGCGAGTTCGTCAACGAGGCATGCCTTGCGCGCCAGCATCAACGCTTTGCCGGCGACGACGAGGCGCGGCTGGCGGACCTGCACCAGATCGGCACCGGCGCCGGCCAGGAGATCGCGATGGCCGTCCGCGGTGGCTATGGGCTGACCCGGCTGCTGGACCGCATCGATTTTGCGGCCATCCACCAGCGCGCGCAGGCTACCGATACCATCATCGTCGGCCATAGTGATTTCACGGCGTTCTCGCTGGCTTATCTGGCTGCCACGGGCGGAGTGAGCTTCGCGGGGCCGCATCTGTGCTCTGATTTCGGCCTGGCTGAGGTGGATGCCTTCATGGTCGAGCATTTCTGGGGCATCCTGCGTGAGCCCGCGTACCGGCTGCGCGTCGAGGCGCCGCAGGCTGCAGGCCAGGGCGGGCGCATCACCGGCAAGCTGTGGGGCGGCAACCTGGCCATGCTCTGCAGCCTGATCGGTACCCCCTATCTGCCGAAGATCGAGGGCGGCATTCTCTTCGTTGAAGACATCAACGAGCACCCGTACCGGGTCGAGCGCATGCTGCTGCAACTGGAGCAGGCCGGCGTGCTGCCGAACCAGCAAGCGCTGGTATTGGGCGATTTTTCCGGCTACCGCACGACGCCGTACGACGCGGGTTATGACTTTGACGCCATGCGAGACTACCTTGCCGAGCGCTTGCCGATTCCGGTCTTGAGCGGCCTGCCGTTTGGCCATTGCCCCACCAAGGCCACGTTACCCATCGGCGCGCAGGCCGGGTTGGAATTCGACTCTGCGGGCTTTACGTTGCATCTGTCGCGGTATCCGACGCTGCGCCGATAGGCCGACCGCCCGTCCGGGTCATGGCCGGATGGTAAAATCCCAGGTTTTCCAACCGGTGCGCGCAAAGTGCTTGCGGCGCCGGCTCACTGCTTTTCAATCAAGGTTCCCACGTGCTTTCCACCGCCAATATCACCATGCAGTTCGGGCCCAAGCCCTTGTTCGAGAACATCTCGGTCAAGTTCGGCGAGGGCAATCGCTATGGCCTGATCGGCGCCAATGGCTGCGGCAAGTCGACGTTCATGAAGATCCTGGGCGGCGACCTCGAGCCGAGCGGTGGCAACGTGATGCTGGAACCCGGCGTACGCCTGGGCAAGCTGCGCCAGGATCAGTTCGCCTATGAAGACATGCGCGTGCTGGACGTGGTGATGATGGGTCACACCGAAATGTGGGCCGCCGCGCAGGAACGCGACGCCATCTACGCCAACCCGGACGCGACCGACGACGACTACATGAAAGCCGCCGACCTGGAGGCCAAGTACGCCGAATACGACGGCTACACCGCCGAAGCCCGCGCGGGCGAGCTGCTGCTCGGCGTGGGCATCCCGACCGACCAGCATAGTGGCCCGATGAGCAACGTCGCGCCCGGCTGGAAGCTGCGCGTGCTGCTGGCCCAGGCGCTGTTCTCGAACCCGGACGTGCTGCTGCTGGACGAGCCGACCAACAACCTCGACATCAACACGATCCGCTGGCTGGAATCGGTGCTCAACGAGCGCAATTCCACCATGATCATCATCTCCCACGATCGCCACTTCCTGAATTCGGTCTGCACGCACATGGCTGATATGGACTACGGCACGCTCAAGGTCTACCCGGGCAATTACGACGACTACATGGAAGCCTCCATGCAGGCGCGCGAACGCCTGCAGGCTGCCAACGCGCGGGCCAAGGAGCGTATCTCCGACCTGCAGGACTTCGTGCGCCGCTTCTCGGCCAACAAGTCCAAGGCGCGCCAGGCTACGTCGCGCCTGAAGATGATCGACAAGATCAAGGTGGAAGACATCAAGCCGTCGTCGCGTCAGAACCCGTTCATCCGCTTCGAGTTCGAAAAGAAGCTGCACAACCTGGCGGTGGAAACCGACAACGCGCGCAAGACGTACGACCGCAAGATTTTCGACGGCCTGACCATGGCCGTACGCGCGGGCGAGCGGATTGCCATCATCGGTGAGAACGGCGCCGGCAAGACCACGCTGCTGCGCTGCCTGCTGAACGGCGCCGTCAAGACCGGCGTACAGCGCGGCATCGAGGTCGACGGCGGCACCGTCAAGTGGGCCGAACACGCCAACGTCGGCTACATGCCGCAGGACACCTACGAAGAATTCCCGGAAGACCGCGACCTGATGGACTGGATGAGCCAGTGGACGCAGGCCGGCGACGACGACCAGTCGCTGCGCGGCACGATGGGCCGTCTGCTGTTCTCCGCCGACGACATCAAGAAGAGCGTGAAGGTGCTCTCTGGTGGCGAGAAGGGCCGCATGATCTGGGGCAAGCTCATGCTCGGCCGCCACAACGTGCTGGCGCTGGACGAGCCGACCAACCACATGGACATGGAGTCGATCGAGTCGCTGCAGATCGCGCTGGACAAGTTCGAGGGCACGCTGATCTTCGTGTCGCACGACCGCGAGTTCGTGAGCGGTCTGGCCACGCGCATCATTGAAATTCGCACCGACGGCACGCTGACCGATTACCTCGGCACGTACGACGAATACCTGCAGAGCCAGGGCGTGGAAGTCTGAACGTCGATTGTTCACCGGGACCCAGGGGCCGCCGATGTGCGGCCTCTTTTTTTTGGGGGGGAGCGTTCCCCGCAAGGTGAGCGTGCCTTGTCCCGTTGGGACCGACCGACCCGCGACGTGCCGCCCGCCAAGGCTCGTTGACAGTGCCTCCGCCTGATTCCAGAATGCCCTGGCCGAACGCCGCACCGGCATCTCAGCCGCGGCGTTCAGCGCCAGCAAAGAACAATCAAGACATATGAGGAGACTCACGTTGAAAAACGTACTGACGTTCCTGTCGACGGCTGCACTGGTGCTGATGACGTCTGCACACGCGGCGGACCGCCTGCCGACCATTCCGCCAGACAAATACGACGCAGAGCAGGTCAAGGCCGCGCAAGATTTTCTGGCTGCGCGCAAGGTTCCGGTTTTCGGACCCTTCGAGCCACTGATGCATAGCCCGGAGGTGATGAGCCAGGCGCGTGCCATGGGCGACTACCTGCGATACCACTCGGCCCTTGGCAACACGTTGAGCGAACTGGTCATCCTCGTTACCGCGCGAGAGTGGAGCCAGGATTACGAGTGGTACGTGCACCATCCGATCGCCCTGAAGGTCGGGATCAAACCCAGCATTGCCGATGCGATCGCGGACGGCCGCCGCCCCGCCGGCATGAGCGAGGATGAGCAGATCGTCTACGACTTCACGACCGAGCTCATCCGCAACAAGCGGGTGTCCGACGATACCTATGCCCGGGCGGAAAAGCGGTTCGGCAATAAGGGGATCGTAGACATGACCGGCATCTGCGGCTACTACACGCTGCTTGCCATGGAGATGAACGTGGCGCAATACGCGGTGCCGAAGAACGCCGCGAAGCTCGCGCGTTTTCCGGAGCCGTGATCGCCGTGGCGCTCTGTAAGGGCGGCGTGTTGACGTGCCTGGGGAGCCAGAACGTTGCCATCTGAGCGTTGACCATTTGCTGTCGCCAAGGGGCCGCCAATGTGCGGCCCCTTTCTCTTTTGGCGCTGCCCGGGGCGAAGGCGAGGCGTCTCGGCCAAGTCTATGAAAAAACCGACTGGATACTATGATTTTTTATCGCCATCGGAATCCGTTGCCATCGCTACACTTAGTCCGCACATCACTGTGAACAAGCCAGGGCTGCGTACAAGGCGTCGCATATCAGCATAAGAAGCGCCAACCGCAGCCCCTCGACGTACCAAGGAGACGAGATGACACCCGATATTGGCGGCCGCATTCGCCTGCAATCCCTGCTGGACAAAGTGGTGTCTGCGGACGAAGCCGCGACCCTGATCCGTGATGGCATGTCGGTCGGCATGAGCGGTTTTACCCGCGCAGGTGACTGCAAGGCGGTGCCGTTCGCGCTGGCCCGGCGTGCCGCGCACGAGCCGTTGCGCATCACCCTGATGACCGGCGCCTCGCTCGGCAACGACATCGACAAGGTGTTGGCCGAAGCCGATGTGATCGCCCGCCGCCTCCCGTTTCAAGCGGACGCCACGCTCCGGCGCAAGATCAACGCAGGCGAGGTCATGTTCATTGACCAGCATCTGTCGGAGACCGTTGAGCAACTGCGCTCGCGGCAGATCGCACCGCTCGATGTGGCGGTTGTCGAAGCCACGGCCATCACGGAAAACGGCGGCATCGTACCGACCACGTCGGTGGGCAATTCCGCCAGCTTCGCGGTACTGGCCAAACAGGTGATCGTCGAGATCAACCTGAACATGCCCGCCAACCTCGAGGGGCTGCACGATATCTTCTTTCCGGTGCAGCGGCCTTATCGCCAACCGATTCCGCTCATTTCGGCGGAGCAGCGCATCGGTCTGCCGTATATCCCGATCGATCCGCGCAAGATCGCGGCCATCGTGATCACCGGGCAGGACGATAGCCCCTCCAACGTGCTGCCGCCCGATGCGGAGACCAACGCCATCGCCGGGCACCTGAATGCGTTCCTGGCACACGAGGTGCGCACGGGCCGCCTGTCGCCCACG
>JAGWNU010000160.1 GCA_028871175.1 Burkholderiaceae bacterium
GCTGCGCGTGATGGAGTGCAGCCCGGATCAGCTCGAGCGCGAACTCGAGCGCATCCGCCCGGCAGAAGTGCTGGCCGACGATGCCACGCTCAACGCCATCCAGTACGACGTGGCCCGCACGCGGCTGCCTGACTGGCATTTCGATGTGGAGGCCGGCGCCCGGCGCCTGCGCGAGCAGCTTGGCGTGGCAAGCCTCGTGGCATTTGGCGCCGAATCGCTGACGGCGGCCCTGGCCGCTGCGGGCGCCCTGCTGAACTACGCCGCGGCCACCCAGGGCCAGTCGCTGCGCCACGTGATCAGCCTGACGGTCGAGCACGAAAGCGAGTTCATCGGCCTGGACACGGCCACCCGCAGGAACCTCGAACTGACCGAGACGCTGCGCGGTCAGGAGTCGCCGACGCTGTTTTCGCTGCTCGACACGTGTGCGACCAGCATGGGCAGCCGCCTGCTGCGTCACTGGCTGCATCACCCGCTGCGCGATCGCGCGGTACCGCAAGCGCGCCAGCAAGCCATCGACGTGCTGCTGGGCAGCGACTGGCAGGCGCTGCGCGCAACGCTGCGCACGTTGTCGGATGTGGAGCGCATCACCGGGCGGCTGGCGCTGCTCTCGGCACGGCCGCGCGATCTGTCGTCGCTGCGCGATACGCTGGCACGCCTGCCGGAGGTGCGCGAGCAGCTTCCGAATAGCGATGCCGCCCCGCTGCTAGCACAACTGCACGACGCGCTGGCCATTCCCGAAGAGGCGCACGCGCTGCTCCATCGCGCCGTCATGGCCGAGCCGGCGGCGATGGTGCGCGACGGCGGCGTCATCGCCCGCGGCTACGATGCCGATCTGGATGAACTGCGCGACGTATCCGAGAACTGCGGACAGTTCCTCGTCGACCTCGAAGCCCGCGAGCGAGAGCGCACGGGCATTGCCAACCTGCGCGTCGAATACAACCGCGTGCATGGCTTCTACATCGAAGTCACCAACGGCCAGGCGGCCAAGGTCCCAGACGATTACCGTCGACGCCAGACGCTGAAGAACGCCGAGCGCTACATCACGCCCGAGTTGAAGGCGTTTGAAGACAAAGCCCTGTCGGCGCAGGACCGCGCGCTGTCTCGCGAGAAACTGCTCTACGAAGCGTTGCTGCAAAAGCTGCTGCCGCACTTGCCCGAGTTCAAGCGCATTGCGGCGGCACTCGCGCAAGCCGACGTGCTGGCCACGCTGGCCGAGCGCGCGTACGCATTGTCGTGGTCGCGCCCCACGCTCACCGACGCCCCAGGCATCGAACTGACGCGCGCGCGCCATCCGGTGGTCGAACAGCAAGTCGAGCAGTTCGTCGCCAACGACTGCGTGCTGCAGGACGCCCGCAAGCTGCTGCTCATCACCGGCCCGAACATGGGCGGTAAATCGACCTTCATGCGGCAGACGGCGCTGGTGGTGCTGCTCGCGTACGTAGGCGCCTTCGTGCCGGCCGAGGCCGCGACCATCGGCCCGATCGATCGCATCTTCACGCGTATCGGCGCCGCCGACGACCTGGCGGGCGGGCGTTCCACGTTCATGGTGGAGATGACCGAAGCCGCCGCCATCCTCCATCGCGCCACGCCGAACAGCCTGGTGCTGATGGACGAAATCGGCCGCGGCACCAGCACATTCGACGGCCTGGCCCTCGCCTGGGCCATTGCGCGCCACCTGCTCTCGCACAACCGCAGCCACACGCTGTTCGCCACGCACTATTTCGAGTTGACGCAACTGCCGCAGGAGTTTGCGCAGGCAGCCAACGTGCATCTCTCCGCTGTCGAGCACGGTGACGGCATCGTCTTCCTGCATGCGGTGCAGGATGGCCCTGCCAGCCAGAGCTACGGCCTGCAGGTCGCGCAACTCGCCGGCGTTCCGCAGCCCGTCATCCGCGCCGCGCGCAAGCGGCTGGCGTGGCTGGAACAGCATTCTGCCGATACCGGTGCCACGCCTCAGCTGGATCTGTTCGCGCTGCCCGTCGATCCGTCGCTCGATGAGGGAGACGAGGCGCCGGCCGAGGCGCCGAACAGCGTGCTAGCCGATGCGCTTGCCGCGATCGACCCCGACGACCTGACGCCGCGCGAAGCGCTCGACGCGATCTACCGGCTGAAGGCGCTCTCCAACCCGGGTGCGTGATGAGCCGATCTTGCTTGGCCTTTCGCTCGCTGCGATGCATTGCCGTGACCCTGGCGATGCTCATGCCCCTTGCGGCACCTGCAGCGCCGAAAGGCCGAGCTGGCGCGCCGCCCGGATTCTCCTTCGCCGTGATCGGCAACCTGCCCGAGCGCGCCGAAGATGTCGGCCCAGCGCGCGCGCTGCTCGATGCCATCGACACAGCGCAGCCCGCCTTCGTCGTCCATCTCGGCAACCTCAAGGGCCGGGACGAACCATGCTCCGATACCCTGCTCGAGGCACGTCATGACCTGCTCGACAACCTGATCGCACCTGTCATCTACATCCCGGGCGACCACGACTGGAGCGATTGCCAGCGCCCCGCCGCCGGCAGTTACGACCCGGTCGAGCGGCTGCTTCGACTGCGCGAACTGTTCTACCCCGACGACAACACGCTTGGCCAGCGCGCGATGACGGTGATGCGCCAGTCCGACCAGGCGAGGTTCCGCAGCTACCGCGAAAATACGCGCTGGGAAACGAACGGCGTACTGTTCGTCACCCTCAACGTGCCTGGCGACAACAACAACTACAAGACGGCCGGCGGACGTAATGGTGAATACGAGGACCGCCTCGAAGCGAATCGGCAATGGCTGAGCCGCGCCTTCGGCATCGCCCGCCAGCGCAGACTGCCCGGCATCGTGATCATGATGCAGGCCGATCCGCTGTTCGACGATGGCTGGGAACGGCACCGCGCCCCGAACCTGTTTGACGGCCTGTTGCGCCGACCGCACGACGGCTATCTCGCGCTCAAGCGCCAGTTGCGCACCCTCACGCGTGAATACGGAGGGGCCGTCTTGCTCATTCACGGAGCCAGCAAGACGTTCCTGCTCGATCGCCCGCTCAAGGACGAAGACGGCCGCCCCGACCCCCACGTCATGCGCGCGCGCACCTATGGCTCACCCACGCTGGATCAATGGCTGGAAGTATCGGTGACGCCCGGCCGCTCTCCACTCTTCCATCTACGCACCCGTCACGTTGACAGCGCTGCGGCGCCCGAGGCAGCGCCCGCCGCCGCACAATAGAAAACGGGAGCCGAGGCTCCCGTTCTCATTGAGGCATAGACGCATCAGTGCAGCGTGTGCGGCTTGTCGTCTTCATCCTCGTCCACCACCTCGAGACCATTCTCGCCGTGCACGTGGCCGTGCTCGATCTCTTCGGCGGTAGCTTCGCGCACGTCCGTCACCTTGAGCTCGAAGCGCAGCGCCATGCCGGCAAGCGGGTGGTTGCCATCCAGCACAACCTTGTCGTCGGCCACATCGGTGACGGTGTAGACGATGGCATCTTCCTCGTCGCCGTCCTCTGGCACACCCTCGAACTGCATGCCGACCTCGAGCGGTTCGGGGAAGCGGTCACGCGGCTCGATCTTGATCAGCTCTTGGTCGTACTCACCAAAAGCGTCATCTGGCTCGAGCTGCAGCTGGGTCTCGAAGCCTTGCTCATGGCCGTCCAGCGCTTCCTCGATCTTGGGGAACGTGCCATCATAGCCGCCGTGCAAATACACCATCGGCTCATCGGATTCCTCGATGACGTTGCCCTGCGCGTCGGACAGTTTGTAAGCCACCGACACCACCGTATTCTTCGCGATTTTCAATTGCGCACTCCATGAACGAAGTCTCATTATACGCTGCCGATGGCGGCGTCCAAGGCAGCACCCAAACGGCCCTTCCGGTGAGCCGGCCGGCACAGTTGCTGGGGGGGCTGTCCCCGCGCGATTTCATGCGTGTCCACTGGCAGAAGAAACCCCTGCTCATCCGCCAGGCTCTGTCCCCGGAAGAGATGCGCACGCTGCACTTTCCGCTCTCGCCCGAACGCGTGCTGGCCTTGGCGGAGCGCCCCGATGTGGAGTCCCGCCTGATCGCCCAGTCCCGCGGCCGCTGGTCGTTCAACCACGGCCCGTTCGACGAACGCCCCCTGCCCTCACGCAAGACGCGCAACTGGTCGGTGCTCGTGCAGGGCGTCAACCTCGTTGAACCTGCCGTCGAGGCGCTCATGCAGCGCTTTCGTTTCATTCCGGATGCGCGACTCGACGACGTGATGATCAGTTTCGCCACCGACGGCGGCGGTGTCGGCCCGCACTTCGATTCCTACGACGTGTTCCTGCTGCAGGCACATGGAAAACGCCGCTGGCGGATTTCAGCGCAGGATGACCTCACGCTCGTGCCCGACCTGCCACTCAAGATCCTCGCCAATTTCCAGGCCGAAGAGGAGTTCGTACTCGAGCCCGGTGACATGCTCTATCTGCCGCCGCATTACGCGCACGACGGTGTGGCCGTGGGCGACTGCATGACCTACTCGATCGGCTTTCGCTCGCCGTCGTATCGGGAGTTGGCCGGTCACTTCCTTGGCTTCCTGTCGCAAACGCTCGAAGACGACCCCAACTTCGAGGGCCGCTACGCCGACCCCGACCAGAAGCCTACGGAGCACCCGGGGGAACTCCCGGCGACGATGGTCAAGGCCCTCGCGCAAAAGCTGAACGCGCTGCGCTGGACGCCGGAACTCGTCGGCGAATTCCTTGGCGCGTATCTTTCCGAACCCAAGGATCACGTCGACTTCGTCACGCAGCCGCGCCTGCCACTTGCGCGCTTCACTGCCCGGGCACGCAAGGAAGGAATCGTGCTGGATGCGCGCACCGAGGCGCTCTATGACAGCCAACGCTTCTGGATCAACGGTGACACATTCGAGCCGTCAGGTACGCTGCTTGCGTGGCTATCGGCGTTGGCGGACCAGCGTCACGCAAGTGCGGCCTCGGTCGACGCGGCTGCCGACCTCCCGGACCTCATGGACACGCTGCACGCCTGGTACGAAGAAGGCTGGTTGCGGCTGACAGGACCGACACAGCGCTGATCGCATCACTGAAACAGATCGTTACAAAAGCAAGCAAATCCAACGTGCGTCTGGCCAGACTCCGCTACACAGGGTAGGTAAAGGTCGCTATAATCTGATGCTAGCCTGCAGCTAAGAAGTTCCCTACTAATTGGCTGCCGGCACAGAAGAAGGTGTCGTACCTGCGCGATAATTACCGGTAATTATTCATCGCCCTTTCTGTTGTTCGCTTTCCATATTCAGTTTAAGGATCGAAAAATGAAAAAGTCTCTCCTGATCGCCTCGCTGATGGCTGCTGTGGCTCTGGCTGCTTGCGGTAAGAAGGAAGAAGCTGCTGCTCCGGCTGCTGCTCCGGAAGCTTCGGCTCCCGCCGCCGCTGCTCCGGCCGCTTCGGAAGCTTCGGCTCCCGCTGCTGCTCCGGCTGCTTCGGAAGCTGCTGCTCCGGCCGCTGCCTCGGACGCTTCGGCTCCGGCTGCCAAGCAGTAATCGCGGTTTTCGCGAGACAAAAAAGCCGACCAGCTGGTCGGCTTTTTTTATGGCCACGTCCCGGCCAACAGATCCCGGCACCTGCTGCCATTCAAAGTTGTTTCCAAATCCTACAGGTCATCGGCCGCAGAATCACACCGCGTGCCATATGAGCCCTTCCTCCTGATCGGCGATCGGCACATCGCTCGCATGGACACCTAGCGCGGCCGCGATCGCCTCGCCAGCCAGCCGCGGGGTATTGTTCTGTTTCGACAAATGTGCCGCCACTACCGTATGCAGGGCGTCATGGCGCACGCGCGCCAGGATGGTGCTGGCGATATCGTTGGCCAGATGACCGAAATCCCCGCCAATGCGCTGCTTCAATGACCACGGATACGCCGAGTTGGCCAGCATCTCGCGATCGTGATTGCACTCGAGCACCAACGCGTGCAGACCTTCGAGATGGGCGCATAGGTATTCCGTCGACATACCGGCATCCGTCAGCACCCCCAGGCGCCGCGCACCGTCGCTAAAGACAAACTGCAATGGCTCACGTGCATCGTGCGGCACGGTGTAGGGCCGTATTTGCAGATCGCCGACGCAGAACAGCTCATCGGCACGACAGAAGCGCACGGCTGCGCGATCGGCACCACGCAGGTGATGCGTCGCGCGATAGGTGCCGTGACTTGTCCAGACGGGGATAGCGTATTTGGCAGCTACCGCGTAGGCGCCGCCGATATGATCGCCATGTTCGTGCGTGACGAGGATGGCGTCGATGGATTCCGGCGCGCAGCCCAAACGTTCGAGCCGGCGCACGGTTTCGCGGATGCCGAATCCGCAGTCGAGCAGAATGCGCGTGCAGGTCACCCCATCGGTGGATTCGACCAGCAGCGCGTTCCCTTCACTGCCGCTGCCGAGGCTGGCGAATCTGAATGTCATCGCCCACCCAGGCAGCTGTCCTGCATGGCACGCGTCAGCGCAGTTGCTCGTCGAGCAGGGACAGGATGCGCTTGCCGATATCACCGGTCTGCGCGGAACCGTCGTCGTTCTGCACGGTCACGGTCGATGCATTGCCGCCATCCTTGACCACCACGCGATAACGCTTGGCACGCTTCAGGTCTTCGATCTTCGTGCCCGAGAACAGGCGAGAGAAGAAGCCCGGCGCGTTGGCCTCGGCGCGGGTGTCGGCATAGCGGACGAAGTACACGCCCTGCGTGCGGTCACGATCATCCACGGTGAAGTTGACGCGATCGAGCGCCAGGCCGACCGTGCGCCATGCGCGGTCAAATGGTTCCGGTACTTGCAGAGCCGGCTGGCCGTTCACCTGCGTCAGCAGCGAGGGGCCGGCAGCGCGCGTCGCGGGTTCGTTGGCGACAGCCTTGGTGCCATCTTCGATCGGGTGTGCCGTCTGCGTCTGGGCAAGCTTCTGCTGCGCGGCTTCCTTGCTGGCACCCAGGCGCTGCATCAGGCGCGCGAGGAATTCGGCCTCGAGCTCCGGATCGGCCGGACGCGGCGTCCATACGGTCTGGTCCTTGGTCGACCCCACCAGTTGCTCCTGCGCGCCGCGATGCGAGATGTACACCTCGACCGTGCCGTTCGGGCCTTTCTCGATTCGAGTCCGGAATTTGTCGCGCTCGCCGGTCGAATACAGACCGTCGAACACCTTGCCGATGGTGCGCCGGATGATGTCTTGCGGAATCTTCGCGCGGTTTTCAGCCCAGTCGGTTTCCATGATGCCGGTCTCGGGCGAATCGATCACCAGCAGGAAACCCAATTCCTGCCAGAACGTGCGCAGTTGCGGCCAGAGCGCGTCCGGCGTGGTCTTCACGACCAGCCAGCGCTGGTTGCCATCCCGTTCGATCCGCATGTCGGACACGGCCGGAAGCACGTTTTCCGTGCCCGCGCCCGGCGTCGTAACCTTCGGCGCCGTCGACGTATAGGCCGACAGCGTGGTCGTGCCCGTATCCGGTGCGGCATAACGGCGGTCCGCCTGGATGCCCGTCAGGTCGGGCGGCACTTCCAGCGTCGGGCCCTTCTTGGCTTGCGACTTGTAATCGATGCGGTCCGGCTGCATCACCTCATTGACGGTATCGCAACCGGAAATCATGGCAACCGACAGCGCGGCCAGCAACAGGTGAGCAGACGTCGCCACAGCCCCGCGACGGGTTTGGTGCAGTTTCATTGACTTGCGATCCTTCGGATGAGAACGATGGCTTGAGAGCCCAAGGAAGGGCTTTGAAACATCAGGAGAGCAGTCCGGCGTCCTTCAGGGACGCGCGTACCACCTCGTGATACTGGGGAGCCAGCGGCGTCAACGGCAGGCGGATGCCGCCTTCCATTTTGCCCATGGCCTGCAGAGCCCATTTCACGGGAATCGGATTCGATTCGACGAACAGGTTCTTGTGCAGGGACAGCAATTGCATGTGGATGCGACGAGCCGTCTCCACGTCGCCGCGCATGGCGGCCGCGCAGAGCTCATGCATGGCGCGCGGCGCCACGTTCGCCGTCACCGAGATGTTGCCGTGGCCGCCCAACAGCATCAGCGCGACGGCGGTCGGGTCATCGCCGCTGTAGATCTTGAACGAGGACGGTGCACCCTTGATGAGATGCGCCGCGCGGTCGATGTTGCCGGTAGCTTCCTTCACGCCGATGATGCCCGGCACTTCGGCCAGACGCAGCATGGTCTCGACCGACATATCCGCGACGGTACGACCCGGTACGTTGTACAGAATGACCGGCAGATCCACCGACTCGGCCACCTTGCGGAAGTGCAGGTACATGCCTTCCTGCGTTGGCTTGTTGTAGTACGGCACGACCTGCAGGGAGGCATCAGCGCCCACCTGCTTGGCGTAGGCCGTCAGTTCGACCGCCTCGGTGGTGGAGTTGCCGCCGGTGCCGGCAATGATGGGAATGCGCTTGTTGGCCTGTTCGACCGCGACGCGGATCAACTCACGGTGCTCTTCCACCGACACGGTCGGGGATTCACCGCTGGTGCCGACGATCACGATGCCGTCGGT
>JAGWNU010000161.1 GCA_028871175.1 Burkholderiaceae bacterium
TCCCTGCTGGAGCATCGCCGCCTGACCGGCGACGAAGACTTGTACCGTACGTTCGAGGTGCAGTACCAGCAGCACCTCGATGCTGCCGATTTCTTTCAGTCGAAGCTGCTGGAAATGCGCCAGCGGCACGCCAAGTATCAAGACACGCCCTACTCGCTCGAACCCAATTGCAAGGAAAGCCCCGGGGGCTTGCGCGACCTGCAGGTCATCCTGTGGATGACGCGCGCAGCCGGCTTCGGATCGAGCTGGAACGAACTGCTCGCAGGCGGCCTGCTCACGCGCCGCGAGGCGCAGGAACTGACCTCCAACGAACGCCTGCTCAAGACCATCCGGGCGCGCCTGCACCTGCTGGCGGGGCGCCGCCAGGATGTGCTCGTCTTCGATCTGCAAACACAGTTGGCCGAGGCTTTCGGCTATCGCCCGACCACGGCCAAGCGGGCAAGCGAACAGATCATGCGCCGCTACTACTGGGCGGCAAAGGCGGTCTCGCAGCTCAACACCGTGGTGCTGCAGAACATCGAGGCACGCCTTTTCCCAACCGAACTTGGCATCACGCGAAAGATCAACGAACGCTTCGTCGAGCGCCAAGGCATGCTCGAAATTGCCGACCCCGATCTCTACCAGCGTGAGCCGACCGCGATCCTGGAAACCTTCCTGCTGTATGAGCAGACGCGCGGCATCAAGGGATTGGCGGCCAGCACGCTGCGGGCGCTGTACAACGCCCGCACGCTGATGGACGCCAGATGGCGCCAGGACCCGGCCAACCGCGCGCTCTTCCTGTCGATCCTGCAACAGCCGCAGGGCATCACGCACGCGCTGCGACTGATGAACCAGACCAGCGTGCTGGGCCGCTACCTGATCAACTTCCGGCGCATCGTCGGACAGATGCAGCACGACCTGTTCCACGTCTACACGGTGGACCAGCACATCCTGATGGTGGTGCGCAACATCCGCCGTTTCGCCATCGTCGAGCACACGCACGAGTTCCCGTTCTGCAGCCAACTGATGGCGAACTTCGACAAGCCGTGGGTGCTGACCGTGGCCGCGCTGTTTCACGACATCGCGAAGGGGCGTGGCGGCGACCATTCCGTGCTCGGCATGTCAGACGCGCGACGCTTCTGCCGACAGCATGGCATTGCCAAAGAGGACGCAGACCTCATCGTCTGGCTCGTCGAGCACCATCTGACCATGAGCCAGGTCGCGCAGAAGCAGGACGTGGGCGACCCCGAAGTCATCCGTCGCTTTGCTGACCTGGTCGGTGGCGAACGGCGCCTCACCGCGCTTTATCTGCTGACCGTGGCCGACATCCGGGGCACCAGCCCCAAGGTGTGGAACGCCTGGAAAGGCAAGCTGCTGGAAGACCTGTACCGCATGACATTGCGCGCCTTGGGCGGCGCCACCACCGACGCGCATGCCGTGCTCGAAGGCCGCAAGGATAAGGCGCGCGCCCTGTTGCGCCTGGCTACGCTGGACGACGCCGCTTACGAAGCCTTGTGGAAGCAGCTCGACGTCGGTGTGTTCTTGCGCCACGGAGCGAGCGATATTGCCTGGTTTACGCGGCACTTCTGGAACCGCGTCAACACCACCGCCCCCATTGTGCGGGCGCGTATTTCTCCCGTGGGTGAAGGCCTTCAGGTGGCCGTGTATTCGCCGGACCGGCCTGACCTGTTTGCCCGCATCTGCGGGTATTTCGAGCGCAAGGGCCTGACCATCCTCGATGCCAAGATCCACACCACCAAGCACGGCTATGCGCTCGACACCTTCCAGGTAGCCGACCCAGGCACCGGGCTGGTGGAGCCTGGGCACTACCGCGACATCATCACGCTCGTCGAGCACGAGTTGGCCGAGCAGATCGCACTCGAAGCCGCTTTGCCTGAACCGCCGCGTGGACGCGTCTCCCGCCAGTCTCGCAGTTTCCCGATCAAGCCCCGCGTCGACCTGCGTCCGGACGAGCGCGGCCAGTATTACCTGCTGTCGATCTCGGCCACTGACCGCACCGGCCTGCTGTATGCCATTGCCCGTGTGCTCGCGCGCCACCGCGTGTCGGTGCACACCGCACGTATCAACACGCTTGGCGAGCGCGTGGAAGACATCTTCCTGGTCGACGGCACCCGCCTGACCCAGGACAACAAACTGCAGCTCGCGCTGGAAAGCGAGCTGCTCGATGCGCTCGCCATCTGAGCGCCCAGCCTTACCGGTCCAGATTCATGACTACCGACTCCGACGATTTTCCGGGCGACGACGACAAGCGCCGCTCCGACCCGACCCAGCGCGCAACCCGCCCGGGCAAGCGCACCACGCTCGGTGTGCGCCGTGACGAAACGGGCAACACGGTGCGCAGTAGCGGCAAACCGCTGCGCGCCTCTGAGCTGAACCGTGACCGGCTTCCGCTGCGGCCGTCGCAACGCGCTCCCAAGCCCGAGGAAGGTCGCGGCAATAAAGCCTCACAGCCACGCGCGCCGAGACGCGACGCGGACGAGCGCCCGCCGCGCAGGTTCAGCGATGACCAGCGTCCGCCACGCCGCTTCGATAACGATCAGCCGCCGCGACGCTTCGAAGACCGCCCACCGCGTCGTTTTGACGATGCGCGTCCGCCGCGCAGGCCCAGCGACGACCAGCGCCCGCCACGCCGCTTCGATAACGACCAGCCGCCGCGACGCTTCGAAGACCGCCCACCGCGTCGTTTTGACGATGCGCGTCCGCCGCGCAGGCCCAGCGATGACCAGCGCCCGCCACGCCGCTTCGATAACGATCAGCCGCCGCGACGCTTCGAAGACCGCCCGCCGCGCCGGTTCGATGACGAGCGTCCGCGCCGCTATGGCGATGATCAACGTGGGCCACGTCGTGACGGAGACCAACGGGCACCCAGCCGCTTTGACGAGAATCGCCCGCCACGCCGCTACGGTGACGATCAACGTCCGCCCCGACGTGCCGATGACGAGCTACGCCCACGACGCTATGGCGACGATCAGCGTCCGCCGCGACGCTTCGACGATGAGCAGCGCCCCCGCAAGTACGGCGACGACCGCGCGCCGCGACGCCTTGACAACGACCGTCCGCCACGCCGCCCCGAAGACCGGCCGCAGCGTCCGGAGCGCCAGGAGCGTGCGCCGCGCCAGGTCGAAGAGCGGGCCCCACATCAGGCAGCACCGGCTGAATCGGGCGGGCTTGTTCGCCTGTCCAAGCGCATGTCCGAACTGGGTCTATGCTCACGCCGCGAGGCCGACGAGTGGATTCCGCGCGGTTGGGTCGTCGTCGATGGCGAGCCCGTCACCGAGCTGGGTTCGCGCGTGCGCCCGGATGCGATCATCGAGATCCACCAGGCCGCGCGGTCCGAGCAGGGCGAACGCGTGACCGTGCTGCTGCACAAGCCGGTCGGGTACGTGTCGGGCCAGGCAGAAGATGGCTACCAGCCGGCGGCCGCGCTGTTCGTGCCGGAAAACCAGTGGGAGCAGGATCCCACGCGCAAGCGCTTCGCCCCGTGGCAGCGCAAGGCGCTGGCGCCCGCAGGCCGCCTGGACATCGACTCCACCGGCTTGCTGGTGCTGACGCAGGACGGCCGCGTCGCGCGCCACCTGATCGGCGAGGATTCAACGGTCGAGAAGGAATACCTCGTGCGCGTGGTGTGGAATTCACCGCAAGGTCGCGTGGAGCACGACATCTCGAAGGTCTTCCCGGAAGAACTGCTCGAGAAGCTGCGCTTCGGCCTGTCGCTGGACGGCGAGCCCCTCAAGCCCGCCAAGGTGAGCTGGCAGAACGAGGAGCAGTTGCGTTTCGTGCTGCGCGAGGGCAAGAAGCGCCAGATCCGGCGCATGTGCGAGCAGGTCGGCCTGGACGTCGTGGGCCTGAAGCGCATCCGTATGGGACGCATCGTACTGGGTGATCTACCGGTGGGGCAGTGGCGGTTCCTGGGGCCATTCGAGAAGTTCTGACGCCCGCTCCGCTCCAACGAAAAAAGCCGGTCGACGCCTATCGCGTGACCGGCTTTTTCCTTGAGCGCCTGGTCAAAGACGCGGTGCCTGGCAGGCGGCGCCCGTGGCGTTGGTTGATGCCGGCATACCGAACACGGCTTGCGCACCGCAGCGCGAGCCGAACATCTTCGCCTGATCGTGCCCCACGCCGACCACCTCGTGCGCCTGGTGGTTGACGTGCATGCGACCCGCCAGATGGTGCTCGTAGCGCCAGTAGTTGCGTGCGCGATCCAGACGGGTCGGGCCTTCGGCCTCGGCACCGCAGCGCTTGTCGAGCACGCGGTGATTCGGGTCGTTGTCGGCGGTGCCGGCCAGATAGGTCACGTGGCGTTGTGCGTAGCGGTGGAACAGTTGCCTGCCGCTCTTGCCGGCCGCATACGGGACCATGTCGACCATGCCGTACTTGTAGTGGTCGTAATCGGGACAGACGCTCGTGCTGTAGCGCCTGAAGCCCTTGCCGTGCGGCCGTTCGGGCGTGAAGTACAGATAGGACGACGGGTTGGCGATCACATAGTTCAGGTCAATGCCGCGCTTGCGGATACCCTCGTCGATATCGTTGAGCACCGCATAGCGCTGCACGATCTGCCCGCCACCGGAATGGCCCGCCACTGTCACGCGCTTGACGTTGGGTGCGCGCACCGGGTCGGTCACGTAAGCGATCAGGTCATCGAGCACCTTGAGCGAACTCAGCCCCGTGTAGGGGGGATTGGTCGCATTGAAGCCGCCGATCCACCCGTCGACCGACCAGACCGGCATGCCATCGAAGCCCTTGCCCGTATCGGGTGTGCCGGGAAAGTTCGGTGCAATCAGCAGAACCTCGTCGGCGTTGCGGCCGCTCATCCTGAGCAACTCCGCGCCTGCGGCGTAATAGTCGTTGCCGTTACGCTGCAGACCGTGCTGCACGAGCACCACTTCATGGATGCCGCTCAGGTCGCCGTCAAGCGGATGGTTGGCGTAGACAGGAAAATCGTAGACACCGGCGTCGGCGCCCAGATGCACACGCTGCCAGACCGGGCCTTGCGGTTTTACAGCTGCCGGCGCGGCCGCGGCTGTTTCCGGAGCTTGCGGCCCCGCGCAGGCCGCCAGCCCGAGCATGGCTGTTACGGCCACTCCAAGCGCCAGTCGGCGCCAGCCCCACATCCCCTCTCCCTTCATAGCATCTCCGTGGTGGATGAAAACGCGCCCACCCGCCCCAGCGGATGCAGCGCTCCCGCCACTGCGATCAGTCGTCGTGATTGGCGGGCAATTCCGGGAACAGCACTTCAGTAAAGCCGAAGCGGGTGAAATCCTTCACACGCATCGGATACAGGACGCCCTGCAGGTGATCGCACTCGTGCTGCACGACACGGGCGTGGAAGCCCTCTGCAATGCGGTCGATCGCGTGGCCGTGCTGATCGAAGCCGGTATAGCGCAGACGGGTGTAGCGCGGCACGACGCCGCGCAGGCCGGGTACCGACAGGCAGCCTTCCCAGCCGTCTTCCATCTCGTCGGAAAGCGGTTCGATGGTGGGATTGATCAGCACGGTCTTCGGTACGGCGGGCGCATCCGGATAACGCTCGTTGCGGTCGAACCCAAAGATGACAACCTGCAGGTCCACGCCTACCTGCGGTGCCGCGAGGCCAGCGCCCCGCGCGGCATCCATCGTATCGAACAGGTCTTCGATCAGCGCAGTCAGCTCGGGCGTATGAAAGCGCTCGACCGGCTTGGCGACGCGCAGCAGGCGGCTGTCGCCCATCTTCAGGATGTTTCGGATCACACCTCGTCTCCTGGCTACTTTTTTAACAGCGCGAGCATACCCGCTTCGTCCAGAACCTTCACGCCCAGTTCTTCTGCCTTGGCGAGCTTGCTGCCGGCCTCTTCCCCGGCGACAACGTAGTCAGTCTTCTTCGAGACCGAACCCGAGACCTTCGCGCCTGCGGCTTCAAGCATCGCCTTGGCTTCATCGCGCGTCAGGTTCGGCAACGTGCCGGTGAGCACAACGGTCTTGCCCGACAGAACGCCCGCTTCCGCAGCCTCGTCCGGCATGATGGCCAACAGCTCGGCGCGCAACGCATCGAGTTGTTCCAGCTGGATGCGGTGGTCATGCGCGCCTAGCCATTCAAGCAGCGAAGCCGATACGTCTGCCGGCAGACCCGCCAGCTGATCGGCGTGCACCCGCGCCAAATGGCCAAGCGTCGGCGCCGCGGCAGCCAGTTGCCTGGCGCGCGTGGCAGTCAGCTTCGGCACGCCGAGCGACGCATACAGCTGCGCGGGTTCGAGCATCTCGCGCAGCTTGGCGTTCGGGGCATGCTCGCCCTGCGGAGCGACGCCCGCATCGAGCAACGCATCCAACGCCTGCTGGTTCTTCGGCTCGGCAAAGAAGTCGGCAATGGCCTCGGCCACGACGGCACCCACGTCGGGCAGGGAAAGCAACAGCGGCGCAGGCGCACGGCGAATGACCGCCAGGCCCCCCAGCCAATCGGCCAGCGTCTTGGCAGTCGACTCGCCCACGTGGCGAATGCCGAGCGCAAACAGGAAGCGCGCCAGCGGCGGCATCTTGCTCGCCTGAATGCCTTCGAGCAGATTCTCTGCCCACTTCGTGGCGATCTTGCCGGCAGCCACCGTTTCGGGTGTCAGCCCATCCCGCTCGTCGGCGCGCCGCTTCATCTCCAGGAAGTCTTCGAGCGTGAGCTTGTACAGGTCAGCAATGCCATGCACGTAGCCCAGCTCGACGAGGTTGTCGATATAGCGCTCGCCCAGGCCTTCGATATCCATCATCCGGCGTCCGGCAAAATGGCGGATCGCCTCTTTGCGCTGCGCCGAGCAGAACAGTCCGCCCGAACACCGCGCCACCGCCTCACCCTCCTCGCGCACGACGTGCGAGCCGCAGACCGGGCAGGTCTTGGGCAGCATGTAAGGGCCGTGCTGGGGCACCTGCTCCGCATGGAAAAGATCCCGGCCGGGCTTCTCCACCATCGGGCGACGTTCCAGCACCACGCCCACCACCTCGGGGATCACGTCACCGGCACGCCGCACGATCACGGTGTCGCCCACGCGCACGTCCTTGCGGTGCACTTCATCTTCGTTGTGCAACGTCGCATTGGTCACCGTCACGCCACCGACGAACACCGGCACGAGCCGCGCCACGGGCGTGATGGCACCCGTGCGGCCCACCTGCACATCGATTGCCTCGACCGTGGTCAGCGCCTCCTGGGCAGGATATTTGTGTGCCACGGCCCAGCGCGGCTCGCGCGTGCGGAAGCCCAGCTCGCGCTGCAACGCCAGCGCGTTGACCTTGTAGACGACCCCGTCGATATCGAACGGCAGGCTATCGCGCTTGGCCCCAATGGCAGCGTGGAAGTCAACCAGCCCATCCCCGCCTTTGACGGTCGCACGCTCCTTGCTGACCGGAAAACCAAAATCCTGCAGCGCATCGAGCAGGCCGGAATGCGTCTCGGGCATAGGCTTCCAGCCAACCACCTCGCCCAAGCCATAGGCAAAGAAAGAAAGCGGGCGCTCCGCGGCCATCTTGGGGTCGAGCTGCCGCACGGCCCCGGCAGCGGTGTTACGCGGGTTGACGAAGGTCTTCTCGCCGCGTTCACGCTGGCGTGCATTGAGCCTTTCGAAATCGTCGCGGCGCATGTAGACCTCGCCGCGCACCTCGAGTACGTCGGGCACGACGCCGCGCACTGGAGACAGCCCGAGGGGTATCTGCCGGATCGTGCGGATGTTCTGCGTCACATCTTCGCCCGTCGTGCCGTCGCCGCGCGTGGCCGCCTGCACGAGATAACCAGCCTCGTAGCGCAGGTTGATGGCGAGGCCATCGAACTTGAGTTCGGCTGCGTATTCGACGGGCGGGTCGGTCGCATCGAGGCCCAGTTCACGGCGCACGCTCGCATCAAACGCACGTGCGCCGTTTGGCGTGGTGTCGGTCTCGGTGCGGATCGACAGCATCGGAACGACGTGGCGCACCGGCGCGAACTCCGGCAGGATCGCACCGCCCACCCGCAGGGTCGGCGAATCGGGCGTCTTCAGTTCCGGGTGCTCGGCCTCGAGCGCTTCGAGCTCGCGATAAAGCCGGTCATATTCGACGTCGGGCACGCTCGGCTGATCGAGCACGTAGTACTCGTGCGCATAGCGATTCAGCGCGGCACGCAGCCACGCCGCCCGCGCCTCGGGAGTCGCTCGGGACGCAGGGTCTGCGGTCTTGCTCATCGTGGAAAGCGTCAGTGACTGAACAGGCGCACCGCCGTGCTGGAACCCGCCGGGATGCCGCGCGACTCAAGCTTGTCGTACAGCACCCGCAGATGCTTCTGGATGGCAACGAATGACTGCTCCGTCAGGGGACGGAGATTATCGTCCACCACCTGTGCGCCCATGCGCTGCGACAGCGTGTAGGCATATTCGCAGACCAGCTTGAACGGCTTGGAAGCCTCTTCGGCCACCGGCACGTCCAACAGCAGCGTGATCTGGCGTCCGCCCTTGACGGTCAGGTCGTCGCGCAGGAAGTTGGTGTCGCCAAACT
>JAGWNU010000162.1 GCA_028871175.1 Burkholderiaceae bacterium
CCTACTGCCCGCACTGCGATGGCCCGCTGTTCAAGGGCAAGCGCGTGGCGGTCATCGGCGGCGGCAACTCGGGCGTGGAAGCGGCTATCGACCTGGCGGGCCTGGTGAACCACGTCACGCTGCTGGAATTCGCCAGCGAGCTGAAGGCCGATGCCGTGCTTGTGCGCAAGCTGCAAAGCCTGCCGAATGCGACCATCGTCACCAACGCCCAGACCACCGAGATCACCGGTGACGGCCAGAAGGTCAATGGCCTGCGTTACAAGGATCGCGTGGCCGGTGTCGAGCACGAGATCGCCCTGGAAGGCGTGTTCGTGCAGATCGGTCTGGTGCCCAACACCGAGTGGTTGGATGGTGCGCTTGAGCGCAACCGCTTCGGTGAAATCGTCGTCGATGCACGCGGCCAGACCAGCGCGGAAGGTGTGTTTGCGGCAGGTGATGCGACCACGACGCCGTTCAAGCAGATCATCATCGCCACGGGTGAGGGTGCCAAGGCCGCGCTGTCGGCGTTCGACCACCTGATCCGCGTACCGCTGGCCGAAGCGGCCTGATGCGGCGACCACGAGGGACCAGGCCGGGCAGCGCGAAAGCGGGCCCGGCTTTTTTGTCGCAGGTTGGCGGCCGATCGCGGTAAGGCATCCCGGCGGGTAGATGCCGTTTGGCTTGCCAGGCGCTGGCGCGCTCCCAACGTCTGCAGCGGGCCGCCTCACCGGGTGCGTCGGTCAGGTGCTGAGGGTACGGGAACCTCCCCGCAGCACACGCCACAAAACTCTTGTAATGCGAATCATTCGCGTTTATAGTGACGCCATCGACGTCGTTGCAGTCATGGAGCCTGCCTCCTGGGGTGCAACGCATTGAACCGCCTTTCGTCATGCGCGCCTGCCGGCAGGTCTACGGCGCGCTGGCAATCGATCTTTTGTGGGGACCGCTCTGACACACAGAGCGTTTGGCCGTAGCAAGCCGCCCGACAGTCGGGAAAGCACTCAGACCCCGCTTTCCCGACTGCGACTTTCCCGGGCCGCCAGCCATGCCGCTTTTTTTGTTCCTTCCCACGCTTGCGGCGCTTTTCCGATGGGCCGCGCCGCTTCGCCAGCTGTTCCACCTCGCATCCGAAACGCACTTCAGGCCATGCCAAATTCGACCGACCTGCGCCGGGCCGGGCTCAAAGCCACGTCGCCGCGCCTCAAGATTCTGGAAATCCTTGCCGGCGGCACGGAGCACGGTCGCCACCTGAGCGCGGAAGACGTGTATCGCCAATTGCTGGCTGCCGAGCTGGATGTCGGCATTTCAACGGTCTATCGCGTGCTTAACCAGCTGGTGGATGCAGGCGTGCTGCTGCGACATACCTTCGAGGCGAGCCACGCCGTCTATGAGATGGACGAGGGCGCGCATCACGACCACCTGATCTGCCTGTCATGCGGCTGCGTGGAGGAATTTCACGACGATGCCATCGAGGCACGGCAGGAGCGCGTGGCAAACGACCGCGGTTTCGTGCTGCGCGATCACGCGCTGGCGCTTTACGGTCTCTGCCCAGGCTGCCAGGAGCCTGCTGGCGCTTCACACTGATGTGACGCGGTAACGCCCTGAAACATCATCGGGGCAATCTTGGCGAAACTCATCGGGTGGCAAGGGTTCCAACACACCGTGTTACCCAGGAGATGCCGATGCGACGCCGTCTGAAATCCGAAGATGAACTCAAGAGCCTGCTAGCCCGCTGCGTCCAGCAACATCCGGAATGTGCACAGTGCGAGTTACGTGCAATGTGCGTTCATCGTCCGGATCACACCGGCTGCAACTGGAGCGCGGAGTTCGACTTCCAGACCGAGGATGAGGAAGTGGCCATTCGCGGCCTCTCCGTCGCCAAGCGTCTGCTGATGCGGGCGCGCACGCAGTACAACGTCGCGCGCTGATCGCGCTAACCCTTCGCCTGCCGGGCGATGCGTTCCAGTAATTCGCGGGCGCTCTCGCTGTGTCCTTGCTGCGCCAGCAGGCGTGCGTTGAGCACCAGGTTTTCGAGCACCAGCTTGGCAATGCTCGCCGTGAGCGAGACGATGACTTCGTCCTGGCTGAAGTGGGCATCTTCCATTTGCGACAGCTGGCGCGACACCAGCTTGCAGACCAGGTCGCGCAGCATCTGCTCGTCGAAGGGCAGGTTGGCGAAATCCACCGGGTCTTCCTTCTCGACTTCCGCAATCAGCTGGACCAGCAGTTCTTCGGTCATGATGCGTCCCCCGTTCAGGTTTGGACCAGTCTACGCTTCACGCCTCAAAAACAAAACGGGCCCGCGCAATGCGAGCCCGTTGGCGTGGTGACGCCGCGTCGCGCCTGCTTACTTGCGGCGCATGAAGTAGATCGGCTGCGCAACGTCCGCCGGCGGCGACGAGCTTCCCGAGGCGCAACCGCTGCAGCCGCTGCCGCATGCGCTGCCAGAGAGCGGATCGGAGTGGCATGAAGGCGCCTCGCCCGGCGTCAGCAGCCGCTGGCCGAAGGCTTGTACCCAGCCTGGGCGTGATGGCCGATCGCACCAGCCAGCCACGCGTGCCATCGCCCGTGCGCGCATGGCCGGCGCGTAGCGGCCGGTCATCGACAACGCGCTCAGTGCCACCACCGTGGCGACGACGCCGGTTTCGACAACGTGGTACACGCTCATGTCAGCACCCGTGTGATCTGGTAAGTGGCGAATGCGGCCAGGTAGGCCAGGGCGAAGAGGTAACCGGCGGTGCCGGCCATCACCTTCCAGGAGTTGGTTTCGCGGCGGATCGTGGCCAGCGTCGAGATGCATTGCGGCGCGTAGACGTACCACGCCAGGAAGGCCAATGCGGTTGCCAGCGACCATTGCTGCGCGATGACCGGCGCCAGTTGCGCCGCGGCATCCTCATGCGTGGCAGAGAGCGAGTACACGGTCGCCAGCGCACCCACTGCGACTTCACGCGCGGCCATGCCGGGAATCAGCGCGATGCACATCTGCCAGGTGAACCCGATCGGCGCGAACACGACTTCCAGCGCCCGGCCGATGTGGCCGGCAAAGCTGTAATCGATGGCCGGCATCGTGGCGTTGGCCGGCGGCGCGGGGAAGCTCGACAGGAACCACAGCAACACCATCATCTTGAGGATGACCGTGCCGATACGGCGCAGGAAGATGCGGGCACGCTCGATCAGTCCCACGGCGAGGTTGCGCACGCTCGGCAGGCGGTACGACGGAAGCTCCAGGATGAGCGGGTGTTCATTACGATCCCGCTTGAGATACTTCAGCACGTAGGCCACCACCAGCGCCGACACGATGCCCGCCATGTAGAGCCCGAACAGCACCAGGCCCTGCAGGTTGAAGATGCCGCCCACCTGCCTCACGGGGATGAACGCGCCGATCAGCAGCGCGTACACGGGCAGCCGCGCGGAGCACGTCATCAGCGGCGCGACCAGGATCGTGACGAGCCGGTCGCGCGGGTCCTGGATGGTGCGGGTGGCCATCACGCCGGGAATGGCGCACGCGAAGCTCGAAAGCAGCGGGATGAACGAACGGCCCGACAGCCCCGCACCCGCCATCAGACGGTCGAGCAGGAAGGCCGCACGCGGCAGATAACCGGATTCTTCCAGTGACAGGATGAAGAGGAACAGGATCAGGATCTGCGGCAGGAAGACCAGCACGCTGCCCGTGCCCGCGATGATCCCGTTGACCAGCAGGCTCTTGAGCATGCCGTCGGGCATCACCGCGCTCACCCACACGCCAACGGCCTCGACCCCGCCCTGGATGCCGTCCATCAGGGGCTTTGCCCACGAGAACACCGCCTGGAACATGAAGAACATCAGCACGGCCAGCAGGAGCAGACCCAGCACCGGGTGCAGCACGATGCGGTCGAGCCGGTCGTCCAGTTCGGCCGTGCTGCGCGGCATGGTCACCGCGGCGTCGAGCAGGCGCTTGACCTCAACATGCGGATCGGCGTCGGGCGGCAGGCCCACCGGCACCGCCGGCAGTCTGGCGTGATCGATATGTGCGACGAGGTCGGCCGCGCCGTTGCGCCTGATGGCAACGGTCTCGACGACCGGCACGCCGAGGGCCGCTTCCAGCTTGGCGCGATCGATCCGGATACCCCGGCGTTCGGCGGCGTCCACCATGTTGAGCGCCAGTACCATCGGCAAGCCCAGGCGCTGCAACTCCAGGACGAAGCGCAGGTGCAGGCGCAGGTTCGTGGCATCGACCACGCAGACCAGCAGGTCGGGTCGCGGCTCGCCACGGAACGTGCCCAGGCAGATATCCCGCGTGATGGCTTCGTCCGGGCTGGTGGCGACCAGGCTGTAGGCACCAGGAAGATCGAGAATCTGTACGTGCCGGCCTGACGGTGCGGTAAAGCGGCCTTCCTTGCGCTCGACGGTCACGCCCGCATAGTTGGCCACCTTCTGCCGGCTGCCCGTCAGGAGGTTGAACAGCGCCGTTTTGCCGCAATTCGGGTTGCCTACCAGGGCAACGCGCAGCGCGGATGGGGTAGCGGAGGAGGAAGAAGCGTGCATCTGCATGAGGCCGGATAAGCGAAGCCGGAAAGCGGCGGCGGTTGGCGCGGGCTACGCCGCCTCGCGCACTTGCGCTGGCGGGGCGGTCTCGCGCGCGATGCCGCCTGGCGTGGCAGCCTGCGTGGCGGCCTCGGTGCGCACACGCACGCGGGCGGCTTCCTGGCGGCGCAGCGCAAAGCGCGTAAAGCCGACCTGCACCACCAGCGGATCGCCGCCAAACGGACCGACGGCCACCACGCGCACCTCTTCCCCCGCCACGAACCCAAGTTCGCGCAGGCGCTGGCTGATGGGGTCGGCGGTCTCGCGGTCTTCAACGTGATCCACCACCGCCGTTGCCCGGCGGGAAAGCTCGGAAAGCCGCATCGTGTGTGATCGTTAACGTGTTACTTGCGGAAAGGATACGCGAGTCGCGTGAATGCGAATCGTTTTCATTGTATCGCAACATGGCGCACTGCAGACTGCGGCAGGGTGTCGCCAGGATGGATATTTTGGAGGAGGGCTGCACTGGGCCTATTGATGCTCGAGGCGCCCCCTGAAACGTTGCGCCGAAGGCACAGAATGGGGCTGGCGCCCGCAAAACCGCTGGCTGCGCAGGGTTTTTGCCAAATTACCTTATCCTGGGTATTGGCGCGAATGAGGGTCATTGCCTATGCTTCAACTGCGCTGAACTTCCCCGTTCAAAGCGTATTCTTGAGGCCACCGGGTACCGCTATCCGGTGGCTTTTTTCATGTGCGCTCGTCTGCGCGTCTTTCAATCGGTGGCGATGGCGCCTCGGCCGTCGTTCTTCGCCCGGTAGCAGGCTGCGTCGGCGCGTGCCAGGAATGCGCCGGCGTCCGCATCCTCGGTGCGCAGTTCCACCACCCCTTGTGACAGGGCGATCTCGGCACGGGCGCCAGCAGCCCGAACCGGCTGCCGTGCGAGCGCCGCACGGATCCGGTCTGCGAATGTGACTGCCGCCTGCCGGTCGCAGTGGGGCAGGATCACGGCAAACTCATCTCCGCCGAGCCGGGCGACGTGGTCCTGCGTACGTGTGCTTTGCACGATACGTTCCGCGACGCCGCGCAGTACGTCGTCGCCTGCAGCGTGCCCGTAGCGGTCATTGATGGCCTTGAAGCCATCCAGATCGATCAGGATGAGCGCCATGGGCGCGCGTGCCGCCGGGTTGCCGCTGCGGTGCGCCTCGAATTGCGCGCGCAAAATGGCGTCAAAGCCGCGCCGGTTCAGCAGGCCCGTCAATACATCGTGCGTGGCGTCCCAGGCAATGCGCTGCACGGTCTCGCGCGTGGCCGAGACATCGCGCAGCACCAGCACGCCGCTTCCGGAGGTGCCCGGCAGCGGTCCCCAGGAAAGCTCGACATCGTGGCGTTGGCCATCGAAGCGCTCCAGGCGCAGGCTGCCTGACAGCTTGCCGCCTGCACGAAGCAGTTGCGTCGGGATGACGCGCCTTCCGCTGTCGTGCTCGACGAGATGCAGCAGGCGGTTGATCGATTGACCGACGGCGCGCGCGGGGTGCACGCCGATGAGCGTCTCGATCGCACCGCTGGCATGGGTGACGCTGCCGTCGCCGTCAATCGTAAGCAGTGGCTCCTGGATGGCGTCGAGCACGAGCAAGGCCGAACGGACCTCCTGTTCGAGCGCCTCCTTGACCTGCTGCTCGCGGGTGCTGTCCACCACCGCAACGATCCATCCGGCCAACGGTGCACCCGGTCCGCCGATGGGCCTTGCCGTCAGCAACACCGCCCCGATGCCGGCGCCCTGACCCGTGGTGATGACCATCGGCTGGTCTGCCAGCGCCAGCGGTGTGCGCGGCAGTAGCGACAGCGCAGCAGCGACAGCGCGTGCGACGGGGCAGGCGGGGACATCGTCCTCGGCTTGCAAGGCGTTGCCGATGGCGTGCGCGCTGATCCCGAGCAATCGTTCGAACCGCACGTTGGCAAATGACACGACCAGCGCGCGATCCAGAAACGCCAGCCCCACCGGCGCCTGTTCCGCCAACCCGCGAAAGAAGGCGACATCCTGCTCCCTGGCCGCCAGCGCCCCTTCCCAATGCTGGGCGAGCAGCCCGATGCGGGCGGCCAGTGCGCCCACTTCGGTGGCCGGGTCAAAGGCGGACGTTGTGGGGTCCGCGAGCTCGGCCAGGCGGGAGAGCGGGCCCGGAGGCTGCGCATCTTGCAGCGGGGGGCGGCCGGAAGCCGGCGCCACCGGGTGGATCGGCATGCCGCCCTCCACCTCGTGACGCAGCCGCTCGAGGGGGCTGACGGCGCGTTCGATCCAGAACCATGCGAGCAGCAGGCATACGGCACCAAACGCGATACCGGCGGCGATGAGCGTATGCGTCGTACGCGCAGCGCCGGCGTAGGCCTCCCGCGCCGGCCACCAGACCCCGATGCTCCAGGGCACGGCATTCAGGCGTCGATATCCCACAAGGACGGCAGGCTGCCCGGGCAGGGCGATCTCGCTGCCCGGGTTCCACTGCCTGGCGGCGGCGCGCGTCGGGGCAGGCATGGCCGCCAGGTCGGGTGCGGGTTGCAGCAAGCGCGAGCGGTCCGGCGCGACGATATAGTTGCCCGCCTCCGAAACGATGACGACGCGGCCCGTGCGCCTTAGCCGGATGGCTTCCAGGTCCGTGAACATCGGATTGCGCGACAGCTCGATCGAGCCGATCACCAATCCCGTGAAACGGCCGTCGTCGCCGTGCAGCGGCATGGCGAACGAGGCCACGGGGCGGTTGCCCGCCGGCGCCAGGAACGGCTCGGGCATGACGAGCCGCTGCGTGCTGCGCGCAGCCAGGAAGATCGGATGGTCGGCCATGTTGTCGCCGCGTCGGCCCGGCAATGGCGGCGCGTCGGCCAGGATGGTGCCGTCGGCGCCCACCAGCAGAACGTTGTCGAATGCGCCCCGCAGCTCTGCGTGGGCGTCCAGCCACGCCTGGCCGTCGGCCGGCGTGCGCGGGGCGCTGGCGGGTTCGGCGGAGCTGGAGAGGCGGTCGATGATGTCGGTCAGCCGCGCGTCGATGGGGCGCGCCGCCTGCGACATCACCTCCTCCAGCCGGCTGCCGATTTCCTGCCGCGTATCGTCATAGACGGTGGATACCGCTACGGCGATCAGCCCCGCAAACGGTATCAGCGCGGCCACCACCACGCCCGGCAGCAGACGAAACAGCAGGCGGCGCGGAATGGTGAGCGGGGATGGGGACGACATGGGCCCGGATTGTAGAACCAGTTTGCCGTTCGAGACGCTCTGCATGTCAAGAAAACCGGCTTCATTACAACAGTTGTCCAGCCGCTATCCGCAAGTTGCGTACGATAGGAATTGCTAGCAAAATGCTTGCGCACTGCGTCAGCCGTTGTCCGGCACGATGCTGCAACTGCATCGTGCGCTTGGGGTGCGGTTCCTGAGCCGCGCATCGTGCAGCCTCTCTCCATACCAAGGCTCTACCGGTCATCCAAGTGCCGAAGCACGCTTTCTTTCCGACTACGCTTCGCGGCCGCTTGCTCGCACTGGCCGCGGTGGCCGCCTTGCCGGCCATTGTCGTGGCGGTGGCTGGCGTGGCGCTCTACCGAGACCGGCTCAATGACCACCTTGCCCAGCGCCTGACCCACGAGACCGAGGCCGCCGCCGCACGCGTCGGCATGGTGTTGTCCAACGCCAACGAACTGCTCTCCGTGCTGGTGGCCGATGACGCCGCCTTGCGCATGGACCCGCAAGAATGCAGCCGCTTCGTCAGCCGCGTCTTCCATAACCAGAACGAACTGGCCAATCTCGGCATCATCGACGCGCGCGGCAAGCTGGTCTGTACGCCGAGCATCGCGAGCCTTGGCGTCGATCTGTCCGACCGCGAGTACGTCAACGACGTGCTGGCAACCGGCCAGCCCGCCCTGTCGACGTTCGTGACGGG
>JAGWNU010000163.1 GCA_028871175.1 Burkholderiaceae bacterium
GGCGAACTCGAAAAGATGAGCAAGAAGGAAGCGCTCCTGTTCGAACGCGAAATCGCCAAGCTGCAAAAGTCGATCGGCGGCGTGAAGGACATGGGCGGCATTCCTGACGCGATCTTTGTCGTCGACGTCGGCTACCACAAGATTGCCGTGACCGAAGCGAACAAGCTCGGCGTGCCGGTCATCGCCGTGGTCGATACGAACCACTCGCCGGAAGGCATCGATTACGTGATCCCGGGCAACGACGACGCGAGCAAGGCTGTCGCGTTGTACGCCGAAGGCGTGGCCGACGCGATCCTCGAAGGCCGTGCCAACGCGGTCAATGAAGTCGTGCAGGCTGTGCGCGGCACCGACGGCGACGAGTTCGTCGAGGTGGGCGGGGAGCAGTAAAGCAACCCCGTCGCCGGCAAAAAAGGGGGCTCTCGATAGGCCCCCTTTTTTTAAGTGCCGGCAAAACGTGCGGTGCATCAATGTGCCGCGAACGAATGCCGGCCGTTCGCATCGAAAGCGGGCGGCGTGTGAAAGACAGACTCAAGGAGCGAATGATGGCGGCAATTACCGCAAGCATGGTGGGCGAACTGCGCGCGAAGACCGACGCGCCGATGATGGAGTGCAAGAAGGCGTTGACGGAAGCCGACGGCGATATGGCCCGCGCCGAAGAGCTGCTGCGCGTGAAGCTCGGCAACAAGGCCAGCAAGGCGGCCTCGCGCGTCACGGCAGAAGGCGTGATCGCCTCGTTCATCGGCGGCAATGCCGGTGCGCTCGTCGAACTGAACTGCGAAACCGACTTCGTCGCGAAGAACGACGATTTCAACGCGTTCGCCAAGCAAATGGCCGAGCTCGTCGTCTCGCACAACCCGGCTGACGTCGCCGCGCTGTCGGCACTGTCCTTGAACGGTCAGACGGTCGACGCCGTGCGCCTCGCGCTCGTCGGCAAGATCGGCGAGAACCTCTCGATCCGCCGTTTCGCGCGCTTCGCAACCTCGAACAAGCTGGCCTCGTACCTGCACGGCACGCGCATCGGCGTGCTGGTCGAGTACACGGGCGCCGAAGAGCAGGTCGGCAAGGACGTGGCGATGCACATCGCCGCGATGAAGCCGGTCTCGCTGTCGTCGAACGACGTGCCGGCCGATCTGATCGCCAAGGAGCGCAGCATCGCCGAGCAGAAGGCTGCCGAATCGGGCAAGCCGGCCGAAATCATCTCGAAGATGGTCGAAGGCTCGGTGCAGAAGTTCCTGAAGGAAGTCTCGCTGCTGAACCAGCCGTTCGTGAAGAACGACAAGCAGACCGTCGAGCAGATGCTGAAGGCCGCCAACACGACCGTGAAGGGCTTCACGCTGTATGTGGTGGGCGAGGGCATCGAGAAGAAGCAAGACGACTTCGCTGCTGAAGTGGCCGCACAGGTCGCGGCCGCCAAGCAACAGGCGTAATGCTGTCTCGATCGTTTCCGATGGTCAGTCGGTCGGCCCTTCGGTATGGGCCGACAGGGCAACTTTTCTCCATCGGCGCGATCATATAATGCCGAACAGACAGGGCACCGCAAGGTGCCCTGTTTGCAGGTGCAGCCTGCTTGCGCTGGCGTCCGCCGGGGATCGCGTCCGGATGGTGCC
This sequence comes from Burkholderiaceae bacterium, assembly GCA_028871175.1. GTDB lineage: Bacteria > Pseudomonadota > Gammaproteobacteria > Burkholderiales > Burkholderiaceae > Ralstonia > Ralstonia condita. The sequence continues at coordinate 1,608 of JAGWNU010000163.1, forward strand.
CACGCAAGAAGGTTGTGGGATCGGCGAAACCCCCGCTTCGCCTGTCGCAGCCGTCATTTTCCATTCCTGTTTCCCGTACCAGGAATCGTCACGAGGATTTCCATGCCTGCCTACAAGCGCGTTCTACTCAAACTTTCCGGCGAAGCCCTGATGGGTGACGATGCCTTCGGCATCAATCGCAGCACCATCGAAGGGATGGTCAACGATATTGCCGAGATCGTGAGGTTGGGCGTGCAGGTCGCTGTGGTGATCGGCGGTGGCAATATTTTTCGCGGCGTCGCTGGCGGTGCGGCCGGCATGGACCGCGCTACGGCCGATTACATGGGCATGCTTGCCACCATGATGAACGCCTTGGCGCTGCAGGATGCCATGCGCCACGCCAATATCGAGGGCCGCGTGCAATCTGCGCTGCGCCTTGATCAGGTGGTCGAGCCGTACATTCGTCCGCGCGCCATCCGCCAGTTGGAAGAGGGCAAGATCGTGATCTTCGCGGCCGGCACCGGCAACCCTTTCTTTACCACCGACACCGCCGCCGCGCTGCGCGGCTCGGAAATCGGCGCAGAAATCGTCCTCAAGGCCACGAAGGTCGATGGTGTCTACACCGCAGACCCCAAGAAAGACCCGAGCGCGACCCGTTACACGACCATCACCTTCGACGAGGCCATCTCGCGCAATCTCCAGGTGATGGACGCGACCGCATTCGCGCTGTGCCGCGACCAGAAGCTGCCGATCAAGGTGTTCTCGATTCAGAAGCCGGGTGCGCTCAAGCGCGTGATCATGGGCGAAGACGAGGGCACGCTGGTGCACGTCTGAGGTTGCCAGTTCGCTTGTTCTGTCGGGAGCTGTCATGTCCACGCAAATGGCGTTGGCGGGCGGCTTCCATGTAAAATCGCCTATTGTCTTTTTGGTCTTGCCGACGTCCTGTGTCGTGTTCCGGGACGCGTGTCTGGCAGGCCGCCGTTATTGTTCGGAGGAAGTATGAGCGTCGCCGATGTCAAGAAGAATGCTGAGCAGAAGATGCAGAAGTCGATCGACGCCTTCAAGGCCGATCTGGCCAAGGTGCGCACGGGCCGTGCCCATACCGGTCTGCTCGATCACGTACAGGTCGACTACTATGGCTCGATGGTGCCGATCAGCCAGGTGGCTAACGTGGGTCTCGCCGACGCCCGCACGATCAGCGTGCAGCCGTGGGAAAAGAAGATGGTGCAGGCCATTGAAAAGGCCATCCGCGACGCCGACCTGGGCCTGAACCCGGCCACCATGGGCGAGATCATCCGGGTGCCGATGCCTCCGCTGACGGAAGAGCGCCGCAAGGAGCTCACGAAGGTTGTGAAGGGCGAAGGTGAAGACGCCAAGGTTGCCGTGCGCAACCTGCGTCGCGATGCGAATGAGCAACTCAAGAAGCTCGTCAAGGACAAGGCCATCTCGGAAGACGACGAGCGCCGCGGTGGTGACGAGGTGCAGAAGCTGACCGACAAGTATGTCGCCGAGATCGACAAGCTGGTTGCCGAGAAAGACAAGGAAATCATGACGGTGTAAGGCCGTCTCCCGCGACGTACGCCCTGGGCGTGCGCGGCGGGAACCCCGATTCATGCATATCAGTTCCACACTGGCGGTGCCAGACACCGCCGATACCCCGCGCCACGTTGCCATCATCATGGACGGTAACGGCCGCTGGGCGACCGAGCGTCGTTTGCCGCGCGTCGCGGGGCACAGCCGCGGGCTCGATGCTGTCCGGGCGACGGTCGAGGCCGCGGCCCGCCGAGGCGTGGGGTACCTGACGCTGTTTGCCTTCAGTTCAGAGAACTGGCGCCGGCCGGCGGAGGAAGTCACCTTCCTGATGAAGCTGTTCATGACCGCGCTTCGTCGCGAGGTGAGCAAGCTTCACGAGAACGGCATTCGCTTGCGCGTGGTCGGCGATCTGTCAGCCTTCAGCCCGCGCATTCAACTGCTGATCCGCGAGGCGGAGGCCAAGACAGCCGCCAACAAGGGGCTGACGGTGACCATTCTTGCCAATTACGGCGGGCGTTGGGACATTCTCCAGGCCATGCAGGCGTTGCTGGCCGCGCAGCCGGGTATCGCGCCCGAGGCCATCACCGAAGAGGTGCTGGCACCCCACATGGCCCTGGCCTATGCGCCGGAGCCGGACTTGTTCATTCGAACGGGCGGCGAACAGCGCATCAGCAACTTCCTGTTGTGGCAGCTCGCATACTCCGAGCTGTATTTCACCGATCGCTTCTGGCCCGATTTCGACGCCGCAGAGCTCGATCGCGCATTTGCTTGGTATCGCAATCGCGAGCGTCGATTTGGTCGCACCAGCGCGCAACTCGACGCCGCCGCCCCCACTGTGTTGTCTGCTGGAGCCTGACACATGCTGCTGACTCGCGTGATTACCGCTGTCTGCCTGCTGATTGTCATCCTGCCCATTTTGTTTTTCGCGCCGCCCGCCGGCTTGGTCGGGCTGGTGGTGGTGTTTGCCGCGCTCGCCGCATGGGAGTGGGGGCGTCTGGTCCGCTTGCCTGACGGGTGGGGGCCGGTTGCCTATGCCGTCGTGGTCATTCTGTTGACGATCGCCTGGCACGATATTCCTCCCCGCGGCGATGTCCGCCCATTGTTTTACGGGGCCGCAGCGGCGTGGATCGTGGCTTGGGCCCTGCTGGCCGGCGGCGTGCACGGATTGAGCGGCGGTCGCCGCGTGGTTGTCGCGCTGCTGGGGTGCGTCATTCTCCCTGCGTTTGTGCATGCGGTCAGCATGTTGCGTGCACACGGTATTGCCTTTCTGCTTTCGGTGGCGGTGCTCGTGTGGGCGGCCGATGTCGGTGCTTATTTTGTCGGCAAGGCGATTGGCCGGCGAAAGTTGGCCCCGACCATCAGCCCGGGCAAGTCCTGGGAGGGTGCGATTGGCGGTGCCGTGCTGGTGGGTGTGATTGCGACCGTTGCCGGTAGCACGCACTGGTTTGCTCCGACGTGGTTCTCGTATCAGTTCGATCAGCGCGGCGCTGTCACTGCCCTGGCGCTGACCCTGCTGCTGGTGGCGGCAAGTATCGGCGGAGATTTGTTCGAGTCGCTGCTCAAGCGTCAGGTTGGCATGAAAGACAGCAGCCGGCTGCTTCCCGGCCACGGCGGTGTCCTGGACCGCATCGATGCACTGTTGCCGGTGTTCCCCCTGGCTGCTTTGCTGATTTCCTGAGGCGTCTTCTGAACATGATGCGCTTGACCGTTCTTGGCGCCACCGGCTCCATTGGCGACAGCACGCTAGACGTGGTGCGTCGCCATCCTGGCAAGTATCGCGTATTTGCACTCACCGCGAACGCGCAGGCCAACAAGCTTGCGGCGCTTTGTCGTGAGTTCCGCCCGGAGATAGCCGTGCTCGGCTCGCCCGCGGCAGCCGACGCCTTGCGCGAACTGTTGGGGGCAGACGCTGCCGGCATCGAAATTCGCTCGGGCGCCGAGGCGTTGGAAGAAGCCGCTGCCCATCCTGATTGCGACGCTGTCATGGCCGCCATCGTTGGCGCTGCCGGATTGCGCCCGACCCTGGCTGCCGTGCGCGCTGGCAAGCGCGTGCTCTTGGCCAACAAGGAGGCGCTGGTCATGTCGGGTGCGCTCTTCATGGATGCGGTGCGCCAGCATGGGGCTACGGTGCTGCCGATCGACAGCGAGCACAACGCCATCTTCCAGAGTCTGCCTCAGCACTCGCCGCAGTTTGGTCGCGGTGTGTCCCGTATTGTCTTGACGGCCTCGGGCGGTCCGTTCCGCACCCGCGCCGTCGAAACACTGGCCGATGTGACGCCCGATCAGGCCTGCGCTCATCCGAACTGGGTGATGGGGCGCAAGATCTCGGTCGATTCCGCCACCATGATGAACAAGGGGCTGGAAGTCATCGAGGCGTACTGGCTCTTTGGTGTGCCCGTCGAGCGGCTCGAAGTGCTGATTCACCCGCAGAGCGTCATCCACTCGATGGTCGGATACGAAGATGGCTCGGTACTGGCCCAGTTGGGCAATCCCGACATGCGCACCCCGATCGCGTATGGGCTGGCTTATCCGGAGCGCATCGAGGCAGGCGTGCCGCTGCTGGATCTTGCGGCAACGGGTACCTTGACGTTCGAGGCGCCGGATCTGCACCGCTTCCCGTGCCTGGCGTTGGCCTTTGAAGCATTGCGGGCCGGTGGTACGGCACCTGCTGTGTTGAACGCCGCGAACGAGGTGGCGGTCGAGGCATTCTTGCAGCGCCGCATCCGTTTTACGGACATCGCCGCCGTGGTGGGCGATACGCTGGCGCGTACAACGGTTGTGCCGGCGGATTCGCTCGAGACCGTCTTCGCCGCGGATGCGGCGGCGCGTCGGCAGGCCGAACGCTACATTGCGCTGGCCTGCGCGCAGTCGCCCGCCGCGTAAACAGTGCCCCGTCAGGGCAAGCGGGTAACATAACGCGCTCGCGCGGCTAGGCTGCGCGAACCGTTCAGTGCATCCGGAGAAGGTTCTTGCAGACCGTTTTAGCGTTTGTCTTTGCGATCGCGGTGTTGATCGTCATTCACGAACTCGGGCACTACAGCGTCGCCCGTTTGTGCGGCGTCAAGGTGCTGCGGTTCTCTGTCGGTTTCGGCAAGGTGCTGCTCCGACGGGTCGGCACCGGCCCCGACCACACCGAATGGACCCTTTGCGCCATCCCTCTGGGCGGTTACGTCAAGATGCTGGGCGAGGGCTCGCGAGATCCGGAGAAAGACCCGCCGATTCGTCCCGAAGAGCTGCCGCGCACGTTCGATCACCAGCCCGTCTATAAGCGCTTCGCCATTGTTGCTGCAGGTCCGATCGCCAACTTCCTGCTCGCGATCGTGTTGTATGCGGTGCTGGCGTGGGTGGGTGCGGTTGAGCCGTTGCCCATTCTCGGCGCCCCGCCGCCGGGAAGCATTGCGGCCCAAGCGGATCTGCGAGCCAAGGACCGCGTGGTCGCCATCGGCACCGAGGCTGATGCGCCGAGCCCCGTGCAGAGCTGGAGCGATGTCCGCATGCGCTTGTACGCAGCGGGTATCGGCGGGCACGATGCGCTCATGCAGGTGCGTGGCGCTGACGGGGTCGAGCGTACGGTCCGCTTGCAAGGTCTGCCTAGCGCCGCGCGCACACCCCAGGCGGATGTGATTGACCAGATCGGCCTGCGTCTGATGGGTGGCCCTGTCACGATCGTCGATGTCTTGCCCAACAGCGCCGCTGCGCGCGCCGGATTGCGTGCCGGCGATCGGATCGTCCGCTTCGCCGGTCAATCCACGGATCAGGCGACCGATCTGATCCGTCAGATTCGCGCGATGCCGGAGCAGAACGCCTCGATCGACGTATTGCGCAATGGCGTGTCCTTGACGCTGCCGGTTCGTCTGGACGCCGATGCCGACCCCAAGAATCCGGGCGGCCCCAAGGTCGGCAAGCTCGGCGCCCAGTTGAATCAGAAGGTCGAAACGGCGCTGATCCGTGACGAGCCGCTAGCCGCCATGGTCCACGCGACGCGCGAGGTCTGGCAGACATCGGTGCTCTCGCTGGAGGTGCTGGGCAAGATGATCGTCGGCCAGGCATCGCTGCAGAACCTGAGCGGCCCGATTACGGTGGCCGATTTCGCGGGCAAGGCGGCGAGCCTTGGCTGGCAGACGTTTGTAGGCTTTCTCGCGCTGATCAGTGTCAGCCTCGGTGTGCTGAACTTGTTGCCCGTTCCGGTATTGGATGGGGGGCATTTGCTGTATTATTGCGTGGAATTTTTGACAGGCCGACCCGTGCCGGAATCCTGGCAAGCAGTACTCCAAAAAATCGGCGTCGCCTGCATTCTGCTTCTCACTTCGCTCGCTTTGTTCAACGATTTGAGTCGGCTGTTTCTGACTCGCGGCTAGACGTATTGCTGCCTTATCGTTGCCCTGAAGGTGAGCGGGCAACCCAAGGTTTTGAAAACACTCGGAAGTGGATTCCAGCCGGATCCAATTAGGGGATTAGATTGATCAGACAACATCGCTTCCCGCTCAGCGTGCTGGCGGCCTCCGTGCTGACCGTGACTGCCGGTCAGGCTCATGCAGTGGAGCCGTTCGTCGTCAAGGACATTCGCGTGGAGGGGGTGCAGCGCGTCGAGCCGGGCACCGTATTCGGCTATCTCCCCGTGAAGGTGGGTGAGACCTTCACCGACGAGAAGGGCGCAGAGTCGATTCGCGCGCTCTATAACACCGGCTTCTTCAAGGACGTGCAGATCCGCGCCGAAGGCAACGTGCTGGTCGTGCGCGTGGAAGAGCGTCCCGCGATTTCCCAACTCGAGTTCATCGGGTTCAAGGAATTCGACAAGGAAGCGCTGCGTCGCACGCTGCGCGGTGTGGGTGTGGCTGAAGCCCGCTACTACGACAAATCGCTGATCGACCGCGCTGAGCAGGAAATCAAGCGCCAGTATGTCGCTCGCGGTTACTATGCCGCAGACGTGTCGACCACCGTCACGCCGGTCGATGCCAACCGCGTGTCGATTACCTTCACCGTGGATGAAGGTCCGACCGCCAAGATCCGCCAGATCAACATCGTCGGCAACAAGGCCTTCTCCGAAGGCGACCTGCGCGACGAGATGCAGCTGTCCACGCCCAACTGGCTGTCGTGGTACACCAAGAACGATCTGTACTCCAAGCAAAAGCTCACCGCCGATCTGGAAGCGCTGCGCTCGTTCTACCTCGATCGCGGTTATCTCGAATTCGCTATCGAGTCGACCCAGGTGTCCATCACGCCTGACAAGAAGGATATCTACCTCACG
>JAGWNU010000362.1 GCA_028871175.1 Burkholderiaceae bacterium
AGCCATCCTGGATGCGGCGCGTGATGGCGACGTGGTCATCACCATGGGCGCCGGGTCCATCGGACAGGTGCCCGGCCAGGTGGTGGCCCGGCAGGCCGAAGTGCGCGCATCGAATGTGGTCGATCTGAACGGAGGCGCCGCAGCATGACGACCGGACCGTTTGTGCCGCATCCGAATATTGATCCCAAGTCACTGGGGAAGGTCGGCGTCTTGATGGGCGGTCGCTCCGCCGAACGCGAGATCTCGCTGATGTCCGGCAACGGCGTGCTGGCTGCGCTGCGTTCGCGAGGCGTCGATGCGCATCCGTTTGATCCGGGTCTGCAGGCGGTGGCCGATCTTGCCAGGCAAGGTTTCGATCGCGTGGTGATCTCGCTGCACGGTCGCTTTGGCGAAGACGGCACGATCCAGGGCCTGCTCGAGCAATTCGGTATTCCGTACACCGGCAGCGGCGTGCTCGCGTCTGCGCTGGCGATGGACAAGGAAGCCACCAAGCGCCAATGGCAGACCCACGGCCTGCCCACGCCTGATTTCGTCATGCTCCATGCCGGCAGTGACTGGCAGGCCGTGGCCGACCGCCTTGGCCTGCCGCTGATCGTCAAGCCGGCGCGCGAAGGTTCGTCGATCGGCCTGACCAAGGTCACGAGCGCCGCCGAGCTGCCCGCCGCCTACGAAAAGGCTGCGCGCCTGGACCGCGACGTGATGGCAGAGCAGTTCATCGAAGGCGACGAACTGACCTGCCCGATCATCGGCGAAGGCGAAAGCGCGACCGCCTTGCCGCTCATCCGCATCGTCGCGCCGCAGGCGAACTACGACTACCAGAACAAGTACTTCACCGACGACACGCGCTACGAATGTCCGGCACCGATTCCCGCCGACGTGGCCGCGCGCGTGCAGGCCCTGGTGGTGCAGGCGTATCGCGGGCTGGGCTGCCGTGGCTGGGGCCGCGCCGACATCATGCTGCGCAAGTGCGATAACGCGCCGTTCCTGCTGGAGATGAACACGTCGCCGGGCATGACCGGGCATTCGCTGGTGCCGATGGGCGCGCGCGCTGCCGGGATCAGCTATGAGGATTTCGTGTTGCAACTGGCGGCCAGTGCGTCGCTTGAGCTGCACGCAAGCAGTGATTGGAAACCAGAGTAAGCGAAACCGGTCGGCACAACGTTATGTGGCACAACACCCGTCTCCTCAACGCCATCGCGAGTGCGCTGTATGCGCTGCTCGCGCTGGGCGGCTTGGGCGTCGGCGCGGTCTGGCTCATGCAGCGCCCGATGTTCCAGTTGCAGCAGGTGCGTGTCGTACCCATGGCGGGTGGGGAGCTGCGTCACGTCAATGTGCCGAGCCTTCGCGCCAACGCGCTGGTCAAGCTGCGTGGCAACTTCTTCTCGCTGAACCTGGATGAAGCCCGTCAGGCATTCGAGTCGGTGCCATGGGTGCGCCGCGCGAGTGTGCGCCGCGTCTGGCCCAATGGCCTGTTGGTTGAAGTGCAGGAGCACGAGGCGCTGGGCACGTGGGGCGGCAACGACTCCGGCAAGCTGGTCAATACATACGGCGAAGTCTTCGTGGCCAACCTGGCCGAGGCGGAGGACGACACCGATCTGGTTGCGCTTGCTGGCCCCGAAG
>JAGWNU010000164.1 GCA_028871175.1 Burkholderiaceae bacterium
ATGCAAGCCGTCCGGATACAGCAGGTCTGGGCGATAGTTGGAGGTCATCACAAACTGCACGCCATTGGCAAAGAGCTGATCGAGCAGGCGGTACAGGATCATCGCGTCGGCTACGTCGCTGACGTGGAATTCGTCAAAACAGATCAGCCGGTATCGCTTGGCAATGCGGCGAGCCAGTTCATCGAGCGGGTCGGCGCGACCGCGCAGGTCTTCCAGCTGTCGGTGTACCTCGCGCATGAACTCGTGAAAGTGCAGCCGTGTCTTGCGCACCACGGGCACGCAGGCATAGAAGGCGTCCATCAGGAACGACTTGCCACGCCCCACCCCGCCCCACATGTAGACGCCACGCGGCAATTCCGGATGCACCAGCATCTTGCGCAGCGCGTTCGACCGCCGGGACTTGTAGCTGACCCATTCGTCGTAGCAATGCTGCAGGCGGTCGACGGCGCGCTGTTGCGCCTCGTCCGGCTGGTAGCCGCGCACCTTCAGTTCCTTGAGATAGGTTTCCTGGACGTTCATCTGCGTGGGGCCAGCCTTTCGGTGGCCCAAATGGACCAATGCCCGGCAATCCTGCGGATTGGCCGGGCATCGTGCTTGCCTCGCGGCGAGCGATTACATGTTGAGCTGACGCTTGTCGACAGCCAGCGCGGCTTCGCGCATGACTTCCGACATCGACGGGTGCGGATGGCAGATGCGGCCGATGTCTTCGGCTGCCGCCTTGAACTCCATCGCCACCACGGCTTCGGCCACCAGATCCGAGGCGTTGGCAGCCACGATGTGCACACCGAGGATTTCATCGGTCTTCGCGTCGGCGATGACCTTCACGAAACCGTCGGATGCGCCCATGCCAAGCGCACGGCCGTTCGCCATGAACGGGAACTGGCCGGCCTTGGTCTCGCGGCCTTCGGCCTTGAGCTGCTGCTCCGTCTTGCCCACCCATGCAATTTCCGGGTAGGTGTAGATGACCCACGGAATGCAGTTGTAGTCGATGTGCGGCTTCTGACCGACGATGCGCTCGGCCACGGCCACGCCTTCGTCTTCAGCCTTGTGCGCCAGCATCGGGCCGCGCACTACGTCGCCGATCGCCCACAGGTTCGGAAGCTTGGTCGCGCAGTGCTCATCGACCTCGATAAAGCCGCGCTGATCCGCCGCCAGGCCGATCGCTTCCAGGCCCAGGTTGTCGGTATTCGGCACGCGACCGATCGACACGATCAGCTTGTCGCACTCCAGCACTTGCGCAGCGCCGGCAGCGTCGGTGTAGTTCACCTTCACGCCCTTGCCCGACGATTCGATCTCGCCGACCTTCACGCCGACATTGATCTTCAGGCCCTGCTTGGTCAGCAGCTTGTTGGCTTCCTTGGCAACGGATTCGTCAGCCGCACCGAGGAAGCTCGGCAGCGCTTCGAGAATCGTCACTTCGGCACCCAGACGGCGCCACACCGAACCCAGCTCCAGGCCGATCACGCCAGCGCCGATCACGCCCAGCTTCTTCGGCACTTCGCCAAATTTCAGTGCGCCTTCGTTATCGACGATGGTCACGTTGTCGACCTTCACGCCCGGCAGGTGGCGAGCCTTCGAGCCCGTGGCGATGATCACGTGCTTGGCGGTCACGACTTCCGTGCCGGCCTTGCCTGCGATCTCCACCTGATAGCCCGCGTCCGTCTTGCCGACGAACTTGCCGTGGCCCTTGAGCAGCGTCACCTTGTTCTTGCGGAACAGGAACTCGATGCCCTTCGTCATCTTGCCGACGATGTCGTCCTTGCGCTTGAGCATCTTGGCCACGTCGACCTTGACGCCATCCACCGTGATGCCGTGGTCGGCCAGGTGGTGGTTCACGTTCTCGAACTCTTCCGACGAGGCCAGCAGCGCCTTCGAGGGAATGCAGCCGACATTCAGGCAGGTGCCGCCCAGGCGCGGCTCGCCCTTCGGATCGTCGTAGGCGTTGTCTTCGCAGCAGGCTACGTTCAGGCCCAGCTGGCCAGCGCGGATGGCGGCGATGTAACCGCCGGGGCCGGCGCCGATCACCAGCACGTCAAATTCTTTGCTCATGGAGAAATCCTCGATTCGGACGCCGCCGCACAGCGTGGGCGGCGTCGCGTGTCATCAACGCGGTCGATTACAGGTCCAGCAGCAGGCGTGCGGGATCTTCCAGCGCTTCCTTCATCGCCACCAGACCCAGCACGGCTTCGCGGCCGTCGATGATGCGGTGGTCGTAGGACATGGCCAGGTAGTTCATCGGGCGGACGACGACTTGGCCGTTCTCCACCACGGCACGATCCTTGGTGGCGTGCACGCCCAGGATGGCCGATTGCGGCGGGTTGATGATGGGGGTGGACAGCATCGAGCCGAACGTACCGCCGTTCGAGATCGAGAACGTGCCGCCGGTCAGGTCGTCGAGCGTCAGCTTGCCATCCTTGGCCTTCTGGCCGAATTCGGCAATCTTCTTCTCGATGTCGGCCAGGCTCATCTGGTCGGCGTTACGCAGGATGGGAACCACCAGGCCGCGCGGCGAACCGACAGCGATACCGATGTCGAAGTAGCCGTGGTAGACGATGTCGTTGCCGTCCACCGATGCGTTGATGATCGGGTACTTCTTCAGCGCGTGGACAGCCGCCTTCACGAAGAACGACATGAAACCGAGCTTCACGCCGTGGGTCTTCTCGAACTGGTCCTTGAACTTGGCGCGCAAGTCCATCACCGGCTTCATGTTGACTTCGTTGAAGGTGGTGAGGATGGCGTTGGTCGATTGCGACTGCACCAGGCGCTCGGCGATACGGGCGCGCAGGCGGCTCATCGGCACGCGCTCTTCCGGACGATCACCCAGCACGGCAAAGTCGACCGGTGCCGCGACTTGCTGCAGGGCCGGACGCGCAGCTTGCGGAGCGGCGGCCGTCGCCGGCTTGGCACCACCAGCCACGGCGCCCAGGACGTCGCCCTTGGTGATGCGGCCATCGCGGCCCGTGCCAGCCACCTGGCCAGCCGACAGGTTGTTCTCAGCCATCAGCTTGGCAGCCGACGGCATGGCCACGCCGCGCGTGGCGGCAGCAGCCGGAGCCGAGGCAGCCGGTGCGGGGGCGGCAGCGGCAGGCGCCGGAGCGGCAGCGGCCGGAGCAGCTGCACCCGCCTTGCCTTCGGTATCGATCTTGGCCAGCAGCTGTTCCGACGTGACAGTCGCGCCGTCAGCCACCAGCACTTCAGCCAGCACGCCAGCCGACGGGGCCGGCACTTCCAGCACGACCTTGTCGGTCTCGACTTCGATCAGGATTTCGTCCTGGGCCACGGCTTCGCCCGGCTTCTTCTTCCAGGAGATCAGCGTGCCCTCTTCAACGGACTCGGAAAACTGCGGGACCTTGACATCAACGATAGCCATTTCGGTGGTTCCTTGAATTCATGTGTGCGCGCCCCTGTTCGGCGGGGGCGCGCCTTGATGCGATGTACGGTGGAATTCGGGAGCGAGGACACATCGGGGCGGCAGCGCCTGCCCCGATGCGCTCTTGTCGCTTACTTGTTCAGCACGAAGCCCTTGAGCTTGGCGAATGCCGCATCGATCAGCGCCTTCTGCTGCTCGTTGTGCTTCGCGTAGTAGCCCACGGCCGGCGATGCCGAGGCCGGGCGGCCTGCGTAGCCCAGCTTCTGACCCTCGGCCATGTTCTCCATGATGTAGTGCTGCACGAAGAACCAGGCGCCCTGGTTTTGCGGTTCGTCCTGGCACCACACCACTTCAGCGAGGTTCGGATACTTCTTCAGCTCGGCTGCGAACGCCTTGTGCGGGAACGGATAGAGCTGTTCCACACGGATGATGGCCGTATCGGTCAGGCCACGTTCCTTACGGGCGTTGACCAGGTCGTAGTAGACCTTGCCCGAGCAGGCCACGACGCGCTTGACCTTGGCAGCGTTCAGATCTTCGGCCGTATCGGCGATCACCGTTTCGAAATGGCCCTTGGCCAGATCCGACAGCGGCGACACCGCGTCCTTGCTGCGCAGCAGCGACTTCGGCGTCAGGATGATCAGCGGCTTGCGGAACATCCGGATCATCTGGCGACGCAGCAGGTGGAAGATCTGAGCCGGCGTGGTCGGCTGCACCACTTGCATGTTGTGGTCCGCGCAGAGCTGCAGGTAACGCTCCAGGCGTGCCGAGCTGTGTTCCGGACCTTGGCCTTCGTAGCCATGCGGAAGCATCAGCGTCAGGCCGGAGGCGCGGCCCCACTTCACTTCGCCCGACGAGATGAACTGGTCGATCACCACCTGTGCGCCGTTGGCGAAGTCGCCGAACTGGGCTTCCCAGATCACCAGGGTGTTCGGCTCTGCCGACGAATAGCCGTACTCGAAGCCCATCACGGCCTCTTCCGAGAGCACCGAGTCGATCACGGTGAACGGAGCCTGGCTGTCCGACACATTCTGCAGGGGAACGTAGCTGCCGGCATCCCAGCGCTCGCGGTTCTGGTCGTGCAGCACCGCGTGACGGTGCGTGAACGTGCCGCGACCGGCATCCTGGCCGGTGATGCGCACCGGGTATCCCGAAGCCACCAGCGAGGCGAAGGCGAGGTGCTCGCCCATGCCCCAGTCCAGCGACAGGTCGCCCTTGCCCATCTTGGCGCGGTTGTTGACGACGTTCTCCACCAGCGGGTGCAGCTTGAAGTGCTCGGGAATCGTGGTGATGCGCTCGGCCAGTCGCTTGAGTTCGGCCATCGGCACAGCGGTATCGGCCGAGTCCGTCCACTTGCGGTTCAGGAACGGCATCCAGTCCACGGCGAACTTGTTCTTGAAGTTCGACAGGACGGGGTCGACCGTGTGCTTGCCGGCGTCCATGGCGGCGCGGTATTCCTGCACCAGGCCATCCGGCTCTTCGGTCTTGAGGGTGTTCTGCGTCACAAGCTTGTCTGCGTACAGCTTGCGCGTGCCGGGGTGCGTGCCGATCTTCTTGTACATCAGCGGCTGCGTCATCGCCGGCGTGTCTTGCTCGTTGTGGCCGAGCTTGCGGTAGCAGATGATGTCAACCGCGATGTCCTTCTTGAACTCCGTGCGGTAGTCAATGGCCAGTTGCATGGCCAGCACGACGGCTTCCGGATCATCACCGTTCACGTGCAGCACCGGCGCTTCGATCATCTTGACCACGTCGGTGCAATACAGCGTCGAGCGCGTATCGCGCGGGTCCGACGTGGTGAAGCCGATCTGGTTGTTGATGACGATATGGATCGTGCCGCCCGTACCGTAGCCGCGCGTCTGCGCAAGGTTCAGGGTTTCCATCACGACACCCTGGCCAGCGAAGGCCGCATCACCGTGCACTTGCACGGCCAGCACTTGCGCGCCGGTCTTGTCGTCACGGCGCTCCTGGCGTGCCTTGACCGAGCCTTCCACGACCGGGTTGACGATTTCCAGGTGCGACGGGTTGAACGCCAGCGAAAGGTGAACGGGACCGCCCGGGGTGGTCACGTCGCTCGAGAAGCCCTTGTGGTACTTCACGTCGCCGGCCGGGAGATCGTCCACGTGCTTGCCTTCGAATTCGGCAAACAGGTCGGCCGGCATCTTGCCCAGCGTGTTCACCAGCACATTCAGGCGGCCGCGGTGGGCCATGCCGATCACGATTTCCTGCACGCCCTTGGCGCCGGCGTGCTGGATCAGTTCATCCATGGCCGCGATGAAGCTCTCGCCGCCTTCCAGCGAGAAGCGCTTCTGGCCGACGTACTTCGTATGCAGGAAGCGCTCGAGACCTTCAGCGGCCGTCAGCCGTTCGAGGATGTGCTTCTTCTTTTCGGCCGAGAAGGTCGGCTTGGAGCGGATCGACTCAAGGCGCTCTTGCCACCAGCGCTTCTGCGCCTGGTCGCTGATGTACATGAATTCGGCGCCGATCGAGCCGCAGTACGTCTCGCGCAGGTTGTTCACCAGCTCGCGCAGGCTCATCGTTTCCTTGCCGAAATACGTGTTGCTGGCATTGAAGACGATGTCCTGATCCGCTTCGGTGAAACCATAGAAGGCCGGGTCCAGATCCGGCACCGGCGGGCGCTCCTGGCGCTTGAGCGGATCCAGATCGGCCCAGCGCAGGCCCACGTTGCGGTACGCGGCAATCAGCTGCGTCGCGGCCACGCGCTTGCGACCCATGTCGGAATCGGCAGACGCGACAATCGTCTTGATCGGGCCGGACTTGGCGCGCTCAGCAAACGACGTGATGATGGGGGCGTGGGGGATATCCCGGGCGTTGGAACCGTCAACAGCGGGAACGTTCTGCAGCGCATCGAAATACGCGCGCAGTGCCTCGCTGACGGACGTGGGATCTTGAAGATAGGCTTCGTACTGATCTTCAACGTATGCGGCATTGCCGCCGGACAGGTACGAAGTATCCAGGTACTGCTTATACAGCTCAGTCATCGGGCGCTCACCTTTCTCCGGGTCTGCCGGAGTTCAGCGGGTTTATCAACCTTCCGCGACACGGCTTGACCGGTTAGCGGATCGCAAACTTTGAATCGCCTGGAATCACCTGGTCGGACCGGATCGCGTATTGCGGGAAAAATGGTGCCGAGACAGCTTTTACAGACAAGTTGTGCGGGAAGGACCTAAGTCTTCACGGGCGGGAAGCATAGCACGTTTATCAGGAATATTCCGATTCTTTGACATGACAAACGACCGTTGTTCGGGCATGTCAAAGCATCGGTTTCATCACATTTCCGCAGGCGAAATCTGGCCCACCCAATCGGTGATCAGGCCGTCCAGTCCGGCGCTCCACAGCAAGCGGGCACGCTCCATGTCGTTGACCGTGTAGCAGCAGACGCGGAAACCCGCCGCATGCGCCGTCGCGATGATCTCCGGCGTCAGTTCGCGATGATTGGCATCCAGGGCGACACAGTCCAGCGCACGCAGGCGATCCAGCCAGTCGCTGGGCAATTTGTCGAGCAGGAGCGCGCGCGGCAATTCCGGTGCCGCCTCGCGAGCCGCTGCCAGCGCCTCTTCGGAAAACGACGAGAGCAATGGCGGCACGTCCGCGCCGGCCCACAGGGCGCGTGCATCCAGCGCCACCGCTGCCCCGGTACGCCATTCGGCGCCGGGCACCGGCTTGATCTCTATGTTGGCGAGGAAACTGTTGGCGCGCAGATAGCGCGCGATCGCCGCCAGCGTCGGCACCGGTTCACCGGCGTACGCCGGGCTGTGCCAGCTACCGGCATCCAGTTGCACGATCTGAGCAAGCGTGAGTGCATCGAGGCGGCCGCTGCCATTGGTGGTGCGCTCCAGCGTGGCGTCATGCAACAGCACGGCGACGCCGTCGCCCGACAGCTTGACGTCGAATTCGAACATGCGATAACCGAACGATGCGCCATGACGGAACGCGGCCAGCGTGTTCTCCGGAGCCAGCTTGCCCGCTCCACGATGCGCAATGGCTCGCGGATACGGCCAGGCCGGCAAGTTGCGTGCGCCGCTCATGCCAGCGCCTCGATGCGCCGGGTGGTGTGCGGATCAAACCAGTGCAGGTGCTCCGCCGAAGCCGTGACAGGCAGCCTGTCACCGCACTGCACCCTGGCATGCGGCTCCAGGCGCACGACGATCGGATGACCCGCCAGCGAACCGTATGCGAAGGCATCTGCGCCGAGGGCTTCGACCACACGCACGTCAATGAACGCAATGGCCTGGTCGGGCGCGCACGGCTCGATATGTTCCGGCCGCAATCCCATCAGTGCTTGCTCGGGGAGGTGCAGGCCCATCGGCAGGTGGCCGAGCGTTGCGCAAGCCACGCCCTCCTTCGCGCCATCGACGCGAATCTGCGGCCCCCCCCCTGCCTGGCGCGACACGGGCACGAGGTTCATCGGAGGAGAGCCGATGAAACCAGCCACGAACGTACTGGCCGGGCGCGAGTACACCTCCAGCGGCGTGCCGATCTGTTCGACCCGCCCCGCATTGAGCACCA
This sequence comes from Burkholderiaceae bacterium, assembly GCA_028871175.1. Lineage (GTDB taxonomy): Bacteria > Pseudomonadota > Gammaproteobacteria > Burkholderiales > Burkholderiaceae > Ralstonia > Ralstonia condita. Next base: position 7,895 of record JAGWNU010000164.1, read on the forward strand.
TCATGCGATCGGCCAGCGTCATGGCTTCAACCTGATCGTGCGTGACATACAGGCTCGTCGTGCGCAGGCGCCGATGCAACTCTTTCAGCTCGAGTCGCATCTGCACCCGCAGCTTGGCATCGAGGTTGGACAGCGGTTCGTCGAACAGGAACACGGCAGGCTCCCGCACGATCGCACGACCCATGGCCACGCGCTGGCGCTGTCCGCCGGACAACTGGCGCGGCTTGCGATCCAGCAGCTTGCCAAGTTCGAGAATGCCTGCAGCCTGCTGCACGCGCGCCTGGATGTCGCTCTTTGGCAGGCCGCGAATCTTCAGCCCATAGGCCATGTTGTCGAACACGGTCATGTGCGGATACAGCGCGTAGTTCTGGAACACCATCGCGATGTCGCG
>JAGWNU010000363.1 GCA_028871175.1 Burkholderiaceae bacterium
TGGCGCGGCTGGCAGGATTCGAACCCACGACCCCTTGGTTCGTAGCCAAGTACTCTATCCAACTGAGCTACAGCCGCAACCGAGAAATGAGATTATACAGAGTTTTTCGGTCTTGTGAACCCCTTCTTCACTTTTTCTTGCAAGGGAGCCGGCTTTCTATAATGGAGCCCTGATCCACCGTTGGTTTCCACATGAACAAGGCTTTCGTCCGGGAAGACGCCGGCGATGACGAAGACGATCTGCCCGAAGGGGCCGCACCGTTGCCGGCAGGCTCGAAGAATTACATCACGCCGGCAGGCTACGAGCGCCTGCGCACCGAGCTGATGCACCTGATCGACACCGAGCGGCCCGAAGTGGTTGGCATCGTGTCCTGGGCGGCATCAAACGGCGACCGCTCTGAGAACGGCGATTACCTTTACGGCAAGAAGCGCCTGCGCGAGATCGATCGCCGCATCCGCTTTCTTACGCGCCGTATCGAAAAGGCCGAGGTGGTCGATGCCAGTTTGCAGGGCGACAACGATCAGATCTTCTTTGGTGCGACCGTTACCTACGCCAACCAGCGCGGTGACGAGACCACCGTCACCATCGTCGGCATGGACGAGGTCGATCTGGACATCGGACACGTGAGTTGGATCTCGCCGATTGCGCGAGCGCTGATCAAAGCGCGCGAGGGCGATACGGTGCCGCTGCGCACGCCCACGGGCGTCGAGCAGATTGACATCCTTGAAGTCAAATATCCGCCGCGCTCTGCATGAGTTGTGTCCTCACGCCGGGTGCCCCAGGCAGTAGGCGCCGAAAGCGATGACAGAGCACGCCGAGAGGCGCCGCGCCGTGAGCGACTCCTTCAGGAACAGTCGGCCGAGCAGCGCGGCAAACACCACCGACGTTTCGCGCAGGGCCGACACGGGCCCCATCGGCGCGAGCGTCACGGCCCAGATGACGATGCCGTACGCAATGAGTGAGACCACGCCGCCGCCAAACGTCTTGAGCGTAGCGGCGTCTCGCAGGTCGATGTTTAACGGGCCTTTCCACACGCGATAGAGCAGCACCATCGGCAGACCGTCGAGCATGAACAGCCAAGCCGAGTACGCATTCGCATTGCCGGCTATCCGCGCGCCGATGCCATCGCACACCGTGTAGCACGCGATGAACACGCCCGTGGTGAGGGCCGCCAGCGTCGAGCCAAGGTCGGCCTTGCGGCCGCGCGCCAGACTCAGAATGCCGCCGCTCACCAGCACCACGCCAGCGAGCGCAATCACGCCCGGCATTTCGCCCGCAAACAGTGCGGCGCCCACCGTTACCAGCAGCGGCGACGATCCGCGCGCGATCGGGTACACCTGCCCGAACTCGCCAAACCGGTACGCGCGCGCGAGGAACACGTTGTAGCCGACGTGCAGCACCGCGGACAGCGCCACATACGGCCAAGCGGCCGGCGCCGGCAACGGCAATGCAATCGCCATCGGTATTGCGGCCACGCCAGAGGCCAGCGTCATCAGCGTAATGGCGCGCAGGCGGTCGGAGCCGCTTTTCAGCAAGGCATTCCATGAGGCGTGGAGCAGGGCGGCGCAGAGAACCAGGGCGATGACGGCGGCGGTCACAATGACG
>JAGWNU010000165.1 GCA_028871175.1 Burkholderiaceae bacterium
ATTCGAAACCGAAGGTCGCCTGCGCCGCGTGTTCGTGACCATTCTGGTCGATCGCGATGCCCACAAGGCGATGATCATCGGTGCGAAGGGCGCCAAGCTCAAGCAGATCTCCACCGAAGCCCGCATGGACATGGAAAAGCTGTTCGACGGCAAGGTCTATCTGGAAGTCTGGATCAAGGTCAAGAGCGGCTGGGCCGACAACGAAGCCGGCCTGCGCGCCTACGGCTACGAGTAACCTGGCTCGGCAAGACGACACACGTTCGATGGCGGGACGATCCGATCCGATTCCGGACGAGGCCGCGGAATGGCTGGCCGAGGAGAGCGTTGCCGGAGCCGCGCCGCGCAAGAGCTTTCCGGCCGCTCGTTCCGAGACGCGTGTCGCCGCGCAACCGGCTTTCGTGCTGCACAGCTATCCGTACCGCGAAACGAGCCTGATCGTTGACGTTTTTACACCGGACTACGGCCGGATGGCGCTGGTCGCGAAGGGCGCCAAGCGGCCCCATTCGGCTCTGCGAGGGGTGCTGCAGACCTTCCAGCCGCTGTCGTTGTCGTGGAGCGGGCGAGGTGACGTGCGGACGCTGACACGCGCTGAATGGGTCGGCGGCATGGTCCCGCTGGGCGGTGAGGGGCTGCTTTCCGGCTTCTACCTGAACGAGCTGCTTGTCAAGTTCGTCGCCCGCGAGGATGGGCACCCGGTCCTGTTCGCGCATTACGTCGAAACGCTGAACAAGCTTGCCCACGGTGAGCCGGCGGCCTTTACGCTGCGGGCATTCGAGCGCGTGCTCTTGCGCGAAACGGGCTTCGCGGTTCAACTCGATCGCTGCATCGACGGCGAGCCCGTGCTGCCGGAGGGGGAGTATGTCTATCACCCCGAGCGCGGAGTGCGACGCGTCTTGCCGAGCGACCCATCCTCGTGGCCGGTGTTGCGTGGCCAGACATTGATCGACATGGAGTGCGATGATTACGCTTCGCGCCCGACCACCGCGCAGCAGAGCCGCAGCCTGATGCGTTTCCTGCTGCATTATCATTTGCATGGCACGCCGCTTTCGACGCGCCAGATCCTGATCGACTTGCAGAAACTATGATCTTTCATGCCTCGCCGGGAGTCATCGACCTGGGCGTCAACATCGACCACGTCGCCACGCTGCGCAATGCGCGCGGCACTTCCTATCCGGACCCGATTGCCGCGGCACTCCTGGCCGAAGAGGCGGGGGCTGATCTCATTACGCTGCATTTGCGGGAAGACCGCCGCCATATCAAGGACGCCGATGTGCGCGCATTGCGCCCACAACTGCGCACGCGCATGAACTTGGAGTGCGCCGTCACGCAGGAGATGCTGGACATCGCCTGCGACATCGGCCCGCAGGACGTTTGCCTAGTGCCCGAGCGCCGCCAGGAAGTGACAACCGAAGGCGGCTTGGACGTGGTCGGTGGTTTCGCCAAGGTACAAGCCGCCTGCAAGCAGCTTGCGGATGCCGGGATTCGCGTGTCGTTGTTCATTGATCCGGATGCCGCACAGATCGAAGCCGCCGCCGCCGCCGGCGCACCCGTGATCGAACTGCACACCGGCCGCTACGCCGATGCCACCGACGATGCCGAAGTGAAGTCGGAACTGGTGCGCATTGAAACCGCCGTGGAAGAGGGTATCCGCTGGGGCCTTCGCGTGAACGCCGGACATGGCCTGCACTACACGAACGTGCAGCCGATTGCTGCCCTCGCGGGCATTCATGAGCTGAACATTGGCCATGCCATCGTGGCCCACGCCGTCTTTGCCGGCTGGCAGAACGCGGTGCGTGAGATGAAGGCAATCATGGTCGCGGCGCGCTTGTCATCGACGACCCCGGCGGCCGCGCATCCGGGCGTGCCCGCATGAGTCAGCCGGAAGCCGCTGCACCCCGGGCCGGCGCCATCTATGGCATCGGCACCGACATCATCCAGATCGAACGCGTCGAAGGCGTGATGCAGCGGACCAATGGCCGCTTCGCCGAGAAGGTGCTTGGGCCGGATGAGCTGCGCGTCTACCTTGCCCGCAAGGCGCGCTCTGAGCGGCGCGGTCTGGCTTTTCTGGCGACGCGCTTTGCTGCCAAGGAAGCTGTGTCGAAAGCCATTGGTTTGGGGATGCATTGGCCGATGACATGGCGCGCGGTGCAGACACTCAACCTGCCATCAGGGCAACCCGTGGTGCGCTACAGCGGTGAACTGGCCGACTGGATTGCGCAGCACGGCCTCCACATCCAGATCAGCGTGACGGACGAGCGCGACTACGCAGTCGCCTTCGCCGTCGCCGAGTTGCAAACGAAACCCTCCGCATGAATTCCACCGCCAAGCAGCAAAAACGCCCCGGCCCGATCGTCCTCGATGTGGCCGGACTTGAACTCGGTCCGGACGATGTTCGTCGCATCGCTCACCCGCTGACGGGCGGCGTCATCCTGTTCGCGCGCAATTTCGAGTCGCGCGCGCAATTGACGGCGCTGACGCGTGCCATCCGCGCCGTGCGCGACGATGTGCTCATTTGCATCGATCACGAGGGTGGCCGTGTCCAGCGCGCAAAGGCTGACGGTTTCACCCATCTGCCTGCAATGGGCGCTCTGGGCAAGCTGTGGGATCGCGACGTGCTGGCCGCGACGCGCGCCGCCACTGCATGCGGGTACGTACTGGCCGCGGAACTGCGCGCATGCGACATCGACCTCAGCTTCACGCCGGTGCTCGACCTCGACTACGGCACGAGCAGCGTGATCGGCGATCGTGCGTTCCACCGTGACCCACGCGTGGTGACGATGCTCGCCAACCACCTGACGCTCGGACTGCGCCTGGCTGGCATGGCGAACTGCGGCAAGCACTTCCCTGGGCATGGTTACGTTCAGGCTGATTCCCACATCGCAGTGCCGGTCGACGATCGCCCGCTGGAGGCCATCCTCGCCGACGACGCGCAGCCTTATGGCTGGATGGGCATCGGTCTGCAGTCGGTCATGCCGGCACATGTCATTTACTCGAAGGTCGACCCGAACCCGGCCGGTTTTTCGCGCTTCTGGCTGCAGGACATGCTGCGTGCGCATTTCAATTTTGATGGCGTGATTTTTAGCGACGACCTCAGCATGGAAGGGGCGAGCGTTGCAGGCTCCGTGGTCGATGGTGCTCGCGCGGCGCTCACGGCCGGTTGCGACATGGTGTTGATCTGCAATGCGCCTGAGAAGGCAGACCAGCTGCTCAACGAGCTAGACGCAACGATGGGCAAGGCGTCGTTGCGGCGTGTGCGCCGGCTGTTTGGTGGCAAGGCGGTGAAGGGCTGGACGAAGCTGCAGCAGCAATCTGCTTATCGGCAAGCGCTGCGTACACTGCGCGAAGCCGCGCTGATTGCGTAATCGGAAGCGAGACACCCGAAAACAAAAAGGCTCCCGAAGGAGCCTTTCTGATTGGTGCTGCGCTGGTCTTACTTGGCGCGGCTGCGGTATTCGTCCGTACGCGTATCGATTTCGATCTTGTCGCCGGTGTTGCAGAACAACGGCACCTGGATCACGAAATCCTTGTTTTCGTTGATCTGGGCGGCCTTCAGAACCTTGCCCGAGGACGTGTCGCCCTTGACGGCCGGTTCGGTGTAGATGATTTCGCGGACGACCGTGGTCGGCAGTTCGACCGAGATGGCTTTCTCGTTGTAGAAGGTCACTTCAACCTTCATGCCGTCTTGCAGGTAGTTCAGCGCGTTGCCCATGCTTTCGGCTTCAACGTTGTACTGCTCGTACGTGACCGGATCCATGAAGACGTACATCGTGCCGTCGAAGTAGGAAAACTCGGCTTCCTTCTTCTCGAGGATGACCTGTTCCATCTTGTCGTCGGCATTGAATACCGATTCACCGCCTGCTTCGGTCAGCAGGTTCTTGTACTTCATCTTGACGACGGCGCCCGAACGGCCGGAGCGGCTGTACTCGGTCTTGAGCACGACCATCGCGTCGTTGCCGATCATGAACACGTTGCCAGCGCGGAGTTCTTGCGCGATTTTCAAGGCCATTTCTAAATTCCTGAAAGATAAGAGGGTTCGATGCGCGCCAAGCAACGAAGCAACCGCGCGAGTCCCTCGGGTCGCGCGAACCAGGTCAAAGCCGGGGCCGCATATAGATCAGCCCGCTATTTTACCTGTTTTTCGCAGAACGCCACCAGATTCGCGGCGAGATCTCCGAGATGCAACAAGCCCTGCTCCCACGTCGCCGCGCGCGTGCGCAGGGCAGGCGAAGCAGCCACCAGTGCCGCCCAGTCGAGCGACGCCGGCTTCCCATTCCATGCGTGCCAGAACGTGGTGATGGCATCGGCATCCGCTTGGGCCAGGCCAGCGGTATAGAGTGCCAGGAAGGCGTCCAGTTTGGTGAGGTGGACGTCGTCGCTTTGCGGGTAGATGTGCCACACAAAGGGGCGTAATGCCCACTGGCCGCGCACGAAGGAATCCTCGCCGCGCACGAAGTTGATGTCGCACGCCCAGAGAAGGGCATCGTACTGCTCTTGCGGCACGAAAGGCACCACGGCCACGGTGAGCTGGTTTCGCGTCCAGCGGGCCCCCGCCCTGGCAGCACCGGCATTGCCCAGAAGTTCAGCGATCTGCGTGGCAGCCAAGCCTTCTGGCACCAGGCAAATCACCGGTTGCGCGGCGCTTTCCCATTGAGAGACCAGCGTGGGCAGCGCAGGGTTGGCATACGCAAACAGGCTGACGCGCAGGGCGTCCGGGGATTCCCGCATCAGATCGTCCACGCCAAGGCGGTGCCATAACGCCTGGCGGGCGGCTGGGCTCGCTTCGAACGTTGCGCGCTGCGCGCCCAGGTGCGACTCGCGCAATACGCCGCCGGTGTTGCGGGCAAAGCCGGGGAAGAAAAAGTACTTGACCAGCGGCAACCGAGGATGTGGCGATTGCATTGCGTGGTACTCGGATACCCAGTGCTCTGCGCTCAGATATTCCAGGTTGATCCAGACCGGCGCGGCGCTTTGCCTGGCAAGTTCAGCCATCTGCAGGAGCATCGGCTCGGGGGCGGCGCAGGCGAAGGCTTCGACCACCACGTCATGCGGTGCGGGGTGCGGATCAGCGGCGAGCAGGTCGGCCACCTGGGCGTCGTTGCCCCAGTGACGGATGTCGACGCCAGACACCCGTTGTGCCTCGGCTTGCTTGTCGACTGTCGGGCAGAGCTTTTCGAACGAGCGCAGGTCGTCCACCCACAGGCGGACGGTGTGGCCATGCTCCTGAACGAGCTGACGCGCCAGGCGCCAGCACACGCCGATGTCGCCATAGTTGTCGACGACGCGGCAGAAAATGTCCCAGGACGTGATGGTGCGCATGCGGCAGGGCTGAGTGACCAATGGGCCAACATTGTAGTCGGCCGCTTGTTCTACACTGACGGCCTCTGAGCCTGCGAACGCCATGCCGTCCAACCCAACGTCACCTGATCTCCCCGAGACGCCCGGGAACGCCGCACCAGCCGCGCCCGAATTCGATGCGAAGGCGCACATTGCCCGCTTGCCCAACCTGCCCGGTGTCTACCGCTATTTTGATGCGCAGGGGAACGTCCTCTACGTCGGCAAGGCACGCGACCTGAAGAAGCGCGTATCGAGCTACTTCAACAAGACGCTGCTGTCGCCGCGCATCGCCATGATGGTCTCGAAGATCGCGCGCATCGACACCACCGTCGTGCGCAGCGAGGCCGAGGCGCTGCTGCTGGAAAACAACCTGATCAAGGCGCTGGCGCCGCGCTACAACATCCTCTTTCGTGACGACAAGTCGTACCCCTATCTCAAGCTGACGCAGCACGCTTATCCGCGGATGGCATATTACCGGGGTGCCACCGACCGCAAGCACCAGTACTTCGGTCCGTTTCCCAGCGCGCACGCGGTGCGCGAGAGCATGCAGATCCTGCAGAAGGTGTTTCAGCTGCGCACCTGCGAGGACACGGTCTTCAACAACCGGACGCGGCCTTGCCTGCTGCACCAGATTCATCGCTGCAGCGGGCCCTGTGTCGAGGCCATCGGTCCCGAGGATTACGCTCGCGATGTCGCCAATGCCGCCGGCTTCCTTCTGGGCCGCCAGGACGAGGTCATGCAGACGCTCCAGGACAAGATGCAGCGCTATTCCGAAGCGCTGCAGTTCGAACAGGCGGCCATCGTCCGGGACCAGATCTGCGCACTGTCCACCGTGCTCAAGCAGCAGTCGGTGGAGGAAGTCGGTAACGCCAGTGACATCGATATCCTGGCCGTGGCCATCAAGGGCGGTCACGCTTGCGTGAATCTGGCGATGGTGCGCGGCGGCCGGCACCTCGGCGACAAGGCGTACTTTCCCGCGCACGTCGAAGAAGGCGCCGCGATCGTCGGCGAAGATGTGGAGGCCGACGCGCAATCGGCGTCCGCGCGCGATCCGGAACGCGTGGCCAGCGACATCCTCGCAGCCTTTGTCGCGCAGCATTACCTTGATCAGTTTGTGCCGCCGATATTGGTGGTGAGCCACCCGATCTACGCTACCGACCTCATCGACGCGCTTGCGGAGCAGGCGGGTCGCCGTGTCTCGGTCGTGCGTCAGCCGCAGGGCGGGCGCCGCGCCTGGCTCGAGATGGCGGAAAAGGGTGCCGAGCTATCGCTGCTCCGCCGGCTGTCCGAGCAAGGCAGCCAGCAGGCCCGCACGCGCGCGTTGGCCGAGACCATCGGCATCGATCTGGAAGACCTCGCTGCCCTGCGCGTGGAGTGCTTCGACATCAGCCACACCGCCGGCGAGGCGACGCAGGCCTCATGCGTGGTCTTTCACAGCCACACCATGCAGAACGGCGAATATCGCCGTTACAACATCCAGGACATCACGCCCGGTGACGACTACGCGGCCATGCGGCAAGTCCTCACGCGGCGCTACCAGAAGATCGTCGAGGGGGCTGGTGAAGATACGCCCAGCATGCCAAACATCGTGTTGATCGACGGCGGGAAGGGGCAGGTGGAAGTGGCGCGCCAGGTGTTTGAGGAGTTGGGTCTCGATATCGGATTGCTGGTCGGCGTGGCCAAGGGCGAAGGCCGGAAGGTTGGCTTGGAGACGCTCGTCTTCGCCGACGGTCGGCCGTCGCTCGAACTGGGGCAAGGTAGTGCCGCGCTGATGCTCGTCGCGCAGATCCGTGACGAGGCGCACCGGTTTGCCATCACGGGCATGCGCGCCAAGCGTGACAAGGCGCGCAATACGTCGCGCCTGGAAGAGATCGAGGGCATTGGCGCCAAGCGCCGCCAGCGGCTGCTGGCGCGCTTCGGGGGGTTGCGCGGCGTGATGGCCGCCAGCGTCGATGAACTCGCCACGGTGGAAGGCATCTCCCAGACTCTGGCCGAAGAAATCTACCGTCAGCTTCATTGATCGGCGACAATGCCCCATCTTGGCGCGCTGGCCAGTGCTTGCGCGGTGGTTGCCCTCTCGATTTGCCATGCCTTTCAACTTCCCGATCCTCCTGACCTGGCTGCGTGTGGCCATGATCCCGCTGGTGGTGGGCGTGTTCTACGTACCGGACGCCTGGATGGCGCTGCCCGCCAAGAATCTCACGGCTGCAGTGTTCTTCATCGTCGCAAGCCTGACCGATTGGTTCGATGGCTTCCTGGCGCGCCGCTGGAACCAGACTTCCGCTTTTGGCGCCTTCCTCGATCCCGTGGCCGACAAGCTGATGGTGGCCGCCGCGCTGCTGGTACTGCTGGCGCTGGGTCGCGTGTCGGATGTCATTGCGTTGGTCATCATTGGCCGTGAGATCACGATTTCGGCGTTGCGCGAATGGATGGCGCAGATCGGCGCATCCAAGAGCGTGGCGGTCAATTTTCTTGGCAAGCTGAAGACGACCTTCCAGATGATCGCGATCCCACTGCTTCTGTTTGAGGGACGGTTGTTCGGCATGATCGACGCGCAGGCGTGGGGTACATGGCTGATCTACGTGGCTGCGGTGCTCACGCTGTGGTCGATGGCGTACTACATGAAGCTCGCCTGGCCACAGATCCGCGAGCGCGCAAAGTGAAGCCGCAAAAACTCTTGCGCAACCTGTTGACGAGGATGATTCTTTTTTGCCATAATCTCGTTCTCGCGTTGCAGTGATGTGACGCAACGGTCTGACAGCACAAAGGTTGTACGGCAGTGCTGGTAGCCAATATGCGGGAATAGCTCAGTTGGTAGAGCGCAACCTTGCCAAGGTTGAGGTCGCGAGTTCGAGCCTCGTTTCCCGCTCCAGT
>JAGWNU010000166.1 GCA_028871175.1 Burkholderiaceae bacterium
CGGATTTCAGCGTCCAGCGCAGCCAGTTGCGCCGGCGTGCCGACGTTCTCCCAGCGACCGTCGAAGCGCTCGCCCGTCGCACGGCCTTCTGCAATGGCCTGGTGGTACAACGGCGTCATCGCAAGCCTTGTACCGCGCGGGATGCCGGCAAACAGGCGCGTGTCATATACGCCGATGTTGCCGAAGGTGAGGCGGTTTGCGCCGTCGGCATGAAGTGCGCCGTCCGGTGCCAGCGCGAAGTCGCCGCGCGGGTGATACGCCGGATTGGGCACCATCACCAGATGCATGCCGGGCGCGGTCTGCGAGGCCAGCGCCGAGGCGCGTGCGCGCAGGGCGACGAAATCGTAGTGGCAGAACACGTCGCCGCTGACGGCGATGAATATGCTGTGACCTTCGCCGGCATGCAGCAGGGGCATGGCCTGGGCGACACCGCCTGCCGTCTCCAGCGCTTCGCCCTCGGGCGAATACGCCAGCCGTACGCCCCACGCGCTGCCGTCGCCGAGCGCGGCTTCGATCTGCGCGCCGAGCCAGGCGTGGTTGATGACGATGTCGCGCACGCCGGCGGCGGCCAGGCGCTCGATCTGCCAGACGATCAGCGGTTTGCCCCCGACGCAGAGCAGTGGCTTGGGCGTATGGTCGGTCAGCGGGCGCATGCGGTCGCCGCGGCCCGCCGCAAAAATCATGGCTTTCACGCCATCACCTTCATGAGAATCAACAGGACGGCCATGCCGCCGACGATCGTCCACATCGCGCTCTTGGTGACCCGCGCAATGACGATGGCGACGATGCCGGCGAGCAGACGTGGGTTGTCGACCGAGACTGCCAGCGTGCCATCGCGCATCAACAGGTCGGGCGCAATCAACGCTGTCAGCATCGCAGCCGGCACATACGGCAGCGCGCTGCGGAACCACAGCGGCAGGTGCATGCGGCCTTCGAGCGCAATGAAGGACAGGCGGATCAGGTAGGTTGCCGCGCCGGAAATGAGCAGCACGCCAAGCAGGATCAGGGCTTTCACGCGGCGGCCTCTTTCTTCGGCCGGCTCACGAGCCGCTCGACAAGTGCGCCGATGGCAATGCCGGCGCACGCCGCGCCCATGAGCCCGAGCTTGTGCGGCCAACCCGTCCAGGCCACGGCGAGGACGGCGCCGGTCAATGCCGCCGCCAGCTGCGCGCGTGTGCGCAGTGCGGGCACGACGATCGCGATGAACGTGAGCGGCAGGAAAGAGTCTAGCGGCCACGAGGTGGGGACTTGCGCGCCAAGCGCCACGCCGACGATGGTCGAGGCCTGCCAGCTCGTCCACAGTGCCACGCCGGCGCCCAGAAAGTACCAGTGGCGGTAGGCCGATTCTTCCGTGCCTGGGCGTGTGTTCACGACACGCCGGTTCATGGCGGCGAACGCTTCATCGGTGAGCAGATAGGCGATCAGCCATTTCCAGCGGCGCGGCAGGTGCGCCAGCGCCGGGGCGATGCTGGCCGAATAGAGCGCGTGCCGCAGGTTGACCATCGACACCGTTGCCGCTATCACCAGCGCGGGCGCGCCGCCGGCCCACAGTTGCACCAGGATCATCTGCGAGGCGCCGCCGAAAACGATGGCGCTCATTGCCACCGCGAGCCATGCGGGCATGCCTGCCGACGTGGCGAGCACGCCGTAGATCAGGCCGAACGGCACCACGCCCAGCAGCATGGGCGCCAGCGCCAGCACGCCAGCGCGGAATTCGGCAGCGCGTGCAGAAGCCATGGGCGTCAGAACGTGTAGCCGACCTGCTGGGCGCGGTCTTCGAGCTGGTCGAGCAGGCGAGCCAGCGGTGCCAGCGCGTTGTAACGGCCGCACACGCGACGCAGGTACGCGATGAAACGCGGGGTGTCTTCGACGTAGCCGGCCTTGCCGTCGCGGTAGCGCAGGCGCGCGAAAATGCCGGCCACTTTCAGGTGACGTTGCGCGCCCATCCATTCGAGCGCGCGGTAGAACTCGCCGAAATCCTCGTCCACAGGGAGCTTGGCGCGGCGGGCAGCTTCCCAGTAGCGCACGGCCCAGTCCAGCTCCTGCTCCTCCTCCCACGACAGGAAGGCATCGCGCAGCAGCGAGGCGGCGTCATACGTGATCGGGCCGTAGACGGCGTCCTGGAAGTCCAGCACGCCCGGCTGCGACGGATCGGCCGCGTTGGTCATCAGATTGCGCGGCATGTAATCGCGGTGCACGTACACGCGCGGCTGGGCCAGGGCGCTGTCGACCAGCAGCTTGAAGACCTTGCCGAGCGATTCGCGCTGGGTGGCGTCGAGCGGACGCTGCAGATGGCGGTCGACATACCAGTCGGGAAACAGCGCGAGCTCCCGGCGCAGCAGGGCCTCATCATACGGCGGCAGCTCGCCCTCGCGCGAGGCCAACTGCCAGCGCACCAGCGTGCCGATGGCCGGGCGGAACAGGGTGTCGGCGTAAGCGAGGTCAAAGTCGCGTTCGCGCAGCGATTGAAGGTAGGTCTGCGGGCCGAGATCGGTCAGCAGCAGAAACCCCTGCGACAGATCCTGCTCCAGCACTTGCGGGGCGCGCACGCCGGCGCCGTTCAGCAGACCAGCGACATGGACGAACGGGCGGCAGTCTTCCTGTGGCGGCGGTGCGTCCATGACGATCAACGTACGGTTGTCGCCTTCCGCGCGGAAATAGCGGCGGAAGCTGGCATCGGCCGATGCGGGTTGCAGCGTGTCGATGCGCAGGCCGTGAGCGGCTGGCAATGTGCGGAGCCAGTCGCGCAATTGGTCGAGGCGTGCGTCGGTTGCGCCTGCGGTGGCGCCAGGGGTTGAAACCATGCTGAAGGAACGCTGGAATGAAGCCGGAAGGAAGGCCCGTATAATACCCGACCGAGTTTCGCCGCGAGCGAGCGCGAGCCCCGCCGGGGCCGCACGCGGCGGCGAAATACCGACGATGATGTGCCCAGCGCGTGCCTTTGCGCGCGCAGCCCAGTTCCCGATCTGCATGACCGAACCGAACCGAGCCAGGAAAACCCGGCAGCGCACCGCTGTGACCGTGCCCGATCAGCGGACCGCCAACCGCCGCAGCACGCTGGTCATGCGCCCGCTCGTGTTCGCGCTGGCCGGTGTCTGGACGGCAGCGGCGTCGGCGCAGAGCCAGGACGCCGCGCAACCGGCGACTTCGACGTCGACGACGGCATCGTCCGTCACGGCGATGGCAACCTCGGGGCCCACCACGCCGGGCGGAAGCCCGCTGGTGCCGAAGATGGCCGAGCCGATCCAGCGCCCCGATAATGCGGTCCCGACCTTTGCCGCGGCCGACACGATGGATGGCCGCACCAACGAAGACGTCCACCTGCGCGGCCACGGCGAACTGCGCCGCAACGGCACCGTCGTCAAGGGCGACACGCTGGACTACAACCAGGACACCGACGTTGCCACCGCCACCGGCAACGTGCGGCTGTTCCGCGGCGGCACGCTCGTGACCGGTCCGGATGCCAAGCTCAAGGTCACGGCCAACGAAGGCACCATGAGCACGCCGGCATACGAGTTCCATGCCAACGGCGGCCACGGCACCGCAGATCGCATCGATTTCATCGACAAGGACAACAGCCGGATCACGCACGGCACCTACACCACCTGCTCGCCCGATAACGTCGACTGGTACTTCAGCGCCAGCCGGATCGATATCGACAGCGATCGCCAGGTGGGGACGGGTCGCAATGGCGTGCTGCACTTCTTCGGTGTGCCGGTCTTTGCGGCGCCGGTGATGGATTTTCCGCTCAATGACGACCGGCGCAGCGGTCTTCTGGCGCCGGTCTTCGGCTACAACAGCCGCAGCGGCACCGACATCACGCTGCCGTATTACTTCAACATCGCACCCAACCGCGATCTGACGCTATACCCGCGTCTGCTGACGCAGCGCGGCCTGCAACTTGGCGCCGAATACCGCTACCTCGACACGTCATACAGCGGCGTGCTGCGCGGCGAGTTCCTGCCCGATGATCGCGAAGCCGGCCGCAACCGCTGGTCGATTGCCCTTCAGCACAGCCAGCGCCTCGCGCCTGGCCTGAACGCCTACGTCAACTACAACAAGGTCTCGGACAACACCTATCCGGATGACCTTGGCCGCAGCATCGTCACCGCGACGCAGCGGCAGTACACGCAAGAAGGCGGCGTCACGTATTCGATCGGCGACTGGGTGGCCCAGGCGCGCGTGCAGAAGTTCCAGACGCTGTCCACGGCCACCACGCCGTTATCGCCGCCGTACGAGCGTCTCCCGGAGTTGAGCCTGGCGTACAACCGCTACGATGTCGGCGGGTTCGACATCAACTTCCTGACCGATTACACGCGCTTCTCCATCCCGACCGCCAATACCGTCCAGGGCGAGCGCCTGTTCATGCAGCCGACGATCAGCTATCCGATCGTCCGCCCGGGCTGGTTCGTTACGCCCAAGTTCATCCTCAACACGACCGCCTATCGGCTGGACCGTCCGGCGGGCGACACGCAGGACGCGCAGATCAACCGCACGCTGCCGACGTTCTCGCTCGATTCCGGCCTGACCTTCGAGCGTGATGCACCGGCGGTTTCCAAGCTGTTTGGCGTCAGCTATATCCAGACGCTGGAGCCGCGCCTCTTCTATGTCTACACGCCGTACAGCGACCAGTCGCAGATCCCGCTCTTCGATACGGGCCAGTCGGACTTCAATCTCGGGCAGATCTTCACCGAGAATCCGTACACAGGCTACGACCGCATCGCAGACAACAACAAGTTGACGGCTGGCGTGACCACGCGGTTCATCGAAGCGGAATCGGGTATCGAACGCCTGCGCGCCACGCTTGCGCAGCGCCTCGATTTCGAAGGCCAGCGCGTGACGCTGGCGGGCGCGGCACCCACCTCGGTGCGCCGCAACTCGGACATCCTGGGTGCCACGACCATCCAGATGTTCCGCGGCATCTTTTTCGATACGAACCTTCAGTACAATCAGGACATCGATCGCGTCATGCGCTCGACCGTGGCGTTCAGCTGGAAGCCGGAAGCCAACAAGGTCATCAACCTGGGCTACCGTTACTACCGGCAGGATGCCAACACCGGCCAGTTGCCGCTGGAGCAGACCGATGTCTCGGCGCAGTGGCCGATCACGCGGCGTCTGTACGGGCTGGGCCGCATCGGTTACGACATGAACGCGAAGAAGCCTTCGGACATGCTGCTCGGTTTCGAGTACGTGGCCGATTGCTGGGTCGGCCGGCTGGCGGTACAGCGGTATAGCAATGCCATATCGGGCTACACGACGCACATCTTTGCCCAGATCGAGTTCAAGGGCCTGTCCAAGGTGGGGAACAATCCGATCGACGTGATCCGTCTGAACGTACCCGGCTACCAGCCGGTGACCGCGCAGCCGATCACGCCGTCCGTGCTGGATCAATATGAATAACGACATCATGGCTTTCCAATCGACCGCTTCTGCCACGCGCGTGGCGCCCAAGGGCCGTCTGCGCTTTGCGACGGGCATGCTGGTTGCACTGATGGCGGGCGCCATGCTGTTGCCTGCCGTTCATGCGCAGCAGACCCAGCCAGCGAAGAAGGGTGCGCTGCGCGGCATCTTCTCCACGCCTGGATCTTCCCCGAGCCAGCCGCTGTTGCAGGGCACGCTGCCCGGGCCGACGGCGACGGGCTCGCGCAGCCAGCTCGTCGATGAAGTGGTGGCCGTGGTCAACACCGACGTGATCACCCGCCGCGAGCTGCTTGACCGTGCCGATCTGGTCGAACGCACGTTCCGAGCGCAGAACCGTCCGCTGCCTCCGCGCGCGGACCTGCTTGGTGAAGTGCTCGAGCAGCTGATCCTGGAGCGCGTGCAGGCGCAGACCGCCAAGGAGAGCGGCATCCGCGTGTCGGATGCCGATGTGGACCGCGCGGTGGAGAGCGTGGCGCAGCGTAACAACCTGTCGGTGGCGCAGCTCAAGACCAAGCTTGCTGACTCGGGTATGACCTACGACAAGTACCGCCAGGATCTGCGTCAGGAGATCCTGCTGGCCCGCCTGCGCGAGCGCGAGGTGGACTCCAAGGTGCAGGTCTATGACGGCGAAATCGACAATTTCCTCGCACAGCAAGGCGGGGGAGACAACGCTACCGCCGGCGAACAGCAATACAACGTCGCGCAGATTCTCGTGCCCGTGGCCGAGGATGCCACGGCCGCCCAGAAGGCCGCTGCCCGCAGCAAGGCCGAGGCATTGCTCAAGCAAGCGCAGGGCGGCGCTGATTTTGCCAAGCTGGCGCGCGAGAACTCGGGCGCGCAGGATGCCGCGCAGGGTGGCGAGCTGGGCCTGCGCCCGGTCGGTCGCCTGCCGGCCGTGTTCGCCAATGCGGTGCTCGACATGAAAGCGGGCCAGGTGGCTAGCGAGGTGATCGAGAGCCCGGCCGGCTTTCATGTGATCAAGCTGCTGGAGAAACGCGCGCCTAGTACGGCCATCGCCACGAAGGTGCAGCAGACGCAGGTGCGTCACATCCTGATCAAGACCGGTCCGACCATGTCAGCAGATGACGCGCGTCGCCAGCTCGCCGGCCTGCGTGACCGCATCGTGCATGGCTATGACTTCGCAGACGCTGCACGCCGCTACTCCCAGGATGGCTCGGCCAGCGCCGGTGGCGAACTCGGCTGGGTATCGCCCGGCCAGCTGGTGCCGGAATTCGAACAGGCGATGAACCAGCTCAAGCCAGGAGAGATTTCGCAGCCGGTGCAGAGCCAGTTCGGCGTCCACCTGATCCAGGTGGAGGGTCGGCGCGAGGCCGAGGTGCCAGTGGATCGCCAGCGCGACTATGCGCGTTCGGTCATTCGTGAGAAGAAGGTCCAGGCTGCGTACGAAGACTGGCTGCGCGAATTGCGGGACGCGGCACACGTGGAATACCGCGTCAACCGTCAACAGTAAATGACGGCATTGCGCATCGCAAACGGCCGCCTGCGGGCGGCCGTGGCGTTTCTGGAATGACATCGATACACCGCAGGTAAGCATCGCATGCTGAACATTGCCATCACGACCGGCGAGCCCGCCGGCATCGGTCCCGATATCACCGTGGCTGCCTTGATGCACCTGGCACGCAAGGCGCCGGCGCGCTATGCCCACGTGCAATGGCACGTGATCGGCGATGCCGGCTTGTTGCAGGCGCGTGCAGATGCGATTGGCCAGGGCGAATTCTGGCGCGTGGCATCCACCGCGCTGACCATCGTGGAGCGCCCGCTTGGTGCGCCGGTCCGCCCGGGCGTGCTCGACGCCGCCAACGGGCGCTATGTGCTGGACCTGCTGGACGCCGCCATCGATGGCTGCCTGCTGGGCACCGCTGAGGGCATCCGCTACGACGCCATGGTCACGGCCCCGGTGCAGAAGAGCACCATCAACGAGGCCGGCGTCCCGTTCACCGGACATACCGAGTATCTGGCCGAACGCAGCCGCACACCGCGCGTGGTCATGATGCTGGCTGGCCCGCAGCCGGCGCACGACAATGCGATGCTGCGCGTGGCCTTGGCAACCACGCACCTGCCATTGCGGGACGTGCCGGATGCCATCACGCCTTCGGTGCTGGACGAGACGCTGGATATCGTCCAGCACGATCTGCGCGCGCGCTTCGGACTCGCCGCGCCACGGATTCTGGTGACCGGGCTGAACCCCCACGCGGGTGAGTCGGGCCACCTCGGCCGGGAGGAGATCGAGATCATCGAGCCGGCCATCGCGCGTGCGCGTGCCCGAGGCATCGATGCACGCGGCCCGTACCCCGCCGATACGCTGTTCCAGCCGCGTCTGCTGGCCGGTGCCGACTGCGTGCTCGCGATGTACCACGACCAGGGGTTGGCGCCGCTCAAGTACGGTACCTTCGGCCACGGCGTCAACATCACGCTGGGCTTGCCGTTCGTGCGCACCTCCGTCGACCACGGCACCGCGCTTGACCTGGCCGGCACCGGCCGCGCCGAATTCGGCAGCATGATCGAAGCCATCGATACGGCTCTCGCCATGGCGCTGAATGCCTCCCAGGCAACCCATTCCTGATTGCATCTTTCGATTCCGAGTTCCGCAATGGCACGATCCACCACCGGCGTTCACCAGGGTCACCAGGCCCGCAAGCGCTTCGGCCAGAACTTCCTGGTCGACGAGGGCGTGATCCACGCCATCGTCGCGGCCATTGACCCGCAGCCCGA
>JAGWNU010000167.1 GCA_028871175.1 Burkholderiaceae bacterium
TCGCCTGGCGGGCGTTGTCCGCGTTCTGCTTCACGATGCTCGTGAGCTCTTCCATGCTCGACGCGGTTTCTTCCAGCGACGAGGCCTGTTCTTCCGTGCGCTGCGACAAGTCCGCGTTGCCGGCCGCAATCTGCTTGGTGGCAGCGGCAATCGAGTCAGACCCGGCACGCACCTGCCCCACCATCTTTTGCAGGCTCTCCTGCATGCGCTGCAAGGCTTGCAGCAGTCGGCCGGTTTCATCCACCCGTTCCACACGGATGGTGTGCGTGAGGTCGCCTTGCGTGATGTGCTCCGCCTGTTCGATCGCGCGCGTCAGCGGCAGCGTGATGGAACGGCGCAGCGCCCAGGTCAGCAGCCCACCCGCCACGATGCCAGCGAGCAGCAAACCCGTCGTGAGTGCGGTCAGCGTGTTGTGCTCGTGCTGGCTGGCTTCGTAGCTGCCCCTGGCCACGTCCAACTGCAGGCGGTTGAGCGCCGCCACCTTGTCGCCCAGGGGGCGGTACAGCGCGGGCATGACGTCCATGACCGTCTTGTTGATGCGCGCCTCGTCATGGGCTTGCACCGCCTGCATCAGCACATGGGCGCCATCGCGCACGAATGCGCTGCGCAGGGTCTCGGCCTCATCGGCCATCCTGCGCTCCTCTGCCGTGACGGGTAGCGCGCGATAGCGCTTCCAGGCGGCATCGGACTTGTCGAGGAACATTTGCGCACGCTCGACCGTTTTTTCCATGCCCGGCGCGTTCGGCGCCATCGCCGCACGGTCCAGCACGATGCGGAAGCTCAACAGGTTGGAATCGGACTCGGCCAACGCCACCGTCCCCGCCATCTGCACGGCATACGTGTCCTGCACCCGGCTATTGGCATGCCGCATACCGATCAGGCCGGTGACACCCACGATGACGGCGAGTACACCGACGCCTGCCATCATCAGCCCCAACCGGAGCCGGATGGTCATTCTGCTGAACATGCTTTCCTCCCCTTGCGGCGCCGCACCTGTTGACACGGTGTCTTGTCGCCCTCGGACGCCTGCCGCCCGGACACATTGGACGCTGGCACGTGCGAAGTGCCGCGTCCGCGTTTCATGCCGCCGTCAGGCCGCCTCGGCCTCGTCGCACAGTGCCATGTCTGCAGACAGCAGCAGGCGCTCGATGTCCACCAGGATCAGCATGCGCTCGTCGATCGAGCCCAGGCCACGGATGTACTCCGTGTCGAGCGCGCCCGAGAACTCCGGCGCCGGCTTGATCTGCTGGCTTTGCAGCGTCAGCACATCCGACACGCCGTCCACCACGATGCCGACCACGCGATCCTTCAGGTTCAGGATGATCACGACGGTGTACTGGTTGTACTCGACGCGCTCGAGCTGGAACTTGATGCGCAGGTCGACGATCGGCACGATGATGCCGCGCAAGTTGATCACGCCCTTGATGAAATCGGGCGCGTTGGCGATGCGCGTGACCGTCTCGTAGCCACGGATTTCCTGCACCTTCAGGATATCGATGCCGTATTCCTCACGGCCCAGCGTGAAGGCCAGGTACTCCTCTCCGCCGGTGTCCTCACCGATCGCATGTTCCTTGACTTCCATTGCGGCTCCCCTCGGCCCCTTGGGGCCATTCAATTGAATTCGTTTTCCGTTGGCTGGCTGCCCGGTCCAGACGGGCCAGACTCTTATGCCGCTTATGCCGCTTATGCCGCTTATACCATTTATGCCGCTTATGCCGCGGACACTGATTACGCTGCGGCCATCGCCACGGTCGAGAATCGACCTGCCTGAGCTTCGCCCACCTCCGGCTTTTCGGCACTAACGGCACGCATCGCGTTTTCTGAATGGCCCGCGCGCGTCTCGCGCATCAGCGCCGACACATCCACGATCAGGGCCACGCTGCCATCGCCGAGGATGGTCGCGCCGGAGATACCCGGCACGCGGCGGTAGTTGGTCTCGAGGTTCTTGACGACCACCTGTTGCTGACCGACCAGCTCGTCGACCTGCAGCGCAATCTTCTTGCCCTCCGAATCCAGGATCACGACGATGCCTTCCGACGGATCGGGCAGCGACGGCGTGATGCGGAAGCGTTCGTACATCGGCACCAGCGTCAGGTATTCATTGCGCACCTTCAGCAGGCGACCACCGCCCGGCACAGCCTTGATGTCTTCCGGACGCGGTTGCAGCGATTCGGCCACGCACGACAGCGGGAGGATGAACACTTCTTCGCCGGTCTTGACCGACATGCCGTCCAGGATCGCCAGCGTGAGCGGCAGCACGATGCGGATCGTCGTGCCCTTGCCCTTCTGCGACTGGATCTCGACGTAGCCGCCCATCGACTGGATGTTCTGCTTGACCACGTCCATGCCCACGCCGCGGCCCGACACGTCCGTCACCTGGTCGGCGGTGGAAAAACCCGGCGCGAAGATGAGCTGGTTGATCTCGTCGTCGGTCATGTTGTCCGACACCGCCAGGCCGCGCTCGCGCGCCTTCTTGAGGATCTTGTCGCGGTTCAGGCCCTGGCCGTCGTCGCTCACCTCGATCACGATGTTGCCGCCCTGGTGGGCAGCGGAGAGCAGCAGCTGGCCGGTCGCGTCCTTGCCGGCCGCCACGCGGGCTTCCGGTGACTCGATACCGTGGTCCAGGCTGTTGCGCACCAGGTGCGTGAGCGGGTCGATGATCCGTTCAATCAGGCCCTTGTCCAGTTCGGTGGATTTGCCGAACGTCGACAGTTCGACCTGCTTGCCCAGCTTGTGCGCCAGGTCGCGCACCAGGCGCGGGAAGCGGTTAAACACATAGTCCATCGGCATCATGCGGATGGACATGGCGGCTTCCTGCAGGTCGCGTGCATTGCGCGTGAGCTGCGAGAGGCCCGCGAACAGGCGTTCGTTGAGGACCGGATCGAACGCCTGCGCCGTCTGGGCCAGCATGGCCTGCGTGATGACGAGTTCGCCGACCAGGTTGATGAGCTGGTCGACCTTCTCCACGCCCACGCGAATCGACGTTTCCGCCGCGACCGTCGGCTTTTCCGCGGCAGCGGGGCGCGAAGGCATCGGGGTGGCACCCGCTGCTGCCGCCGGTGCCTGCGGAGCTTCGTTGGCGGCAGGCGCATGCGCTTCGGTTTGCGCGGCAGCCGGCGTTGGCGCGGCCACGGCAGCCTCGGCCACGGCAGCGGCAGGCGCGGCATCAGCCACGTGCGGTGTGATGACGATCTGGTCGGCATCGATGATGAAGCAGCTCACCGCAACGATATCGTCGGCGGTGCAGGTGCTCTGCAGCACGATGTCGCTGTTGCGGCCGCTGCGTACGTGGCGCAGCACGGTGCCCAGATGCTTGAGCTCGGACACGATCAGCTCGCAGTCCTCGTCCGACACATTGATGAGCTTGATATCGAGACCGCCATCGATTGCGCCGACCGGCTCGGCTACGGGGGCCTCGACAGCCACCTCGGTCTCGGCAACAGCCGCCGGCGCGAGGGCCGGCGCTGCCGCAGCAGGCTGTGGCGCGACGGCGGCGGCCGGTGCGCCTTCCTCGGCGGTCAGGCTGTTGAGCTTGGCCACCATGTATTCGAGCGTGGCCGTATCGATTGGGTGCTCTTGCCGGTAGGCGTCAAGTTGGCTTTTCAACACGTCTTTCGTTTCCAGGAAGGCATCCACCATGTTCTCGCGCAGCTGCAGGGTACCGGTGCGGGCGCGGTCCAGAATCGACTCCAGCACATGCGTGAGCTCGGTCATGTGCGTGAAACCGAAGGTTGCGGCACCGCCCTTGATGGAGTGGGCGCAGCGGAAGATGGCGTTCAGTTCGTCGGAGGTCGGGTTGGCGAGGTCGAGATCGAGCAGCAGCCGCTCCATGTCGACAAGCAGCTCTTCCGCCTCTTCGAAGAAGGCGCCGAAAAACTGGCTGAGATCGAGATTCATGTCGTGGTCTCTGTCGTTTAATGCGTCGATGCAGACCCGTGGGTCTGCGCGTGCCATTCGAACAGCTGCATCACCGAATCGGTCAGGCCCTCCGGATCGAACGGCTTGGGCAGGAACCCTGTGGCGCCCGCGGCACGCGCCTGTTCGCGGATGGTGCCGTCGGCCTCGGTGGTGAGCATCAGGATCGGCGTGTCGGCATAGGCCGGCAGTGAACGGAGCGCGCGGATGAGCGTGAGGCCGTCCATCGAAGGCATCACCTGGTCGGTGATCACGAGGTGGTGGCTGTCGCCGATATGGTTGCGCACGGCATCAAGCGCGGCGGAGCCATCCACGGCTTCCGTGACCGCAAATCCGCACTCGCGCAGGCATGCGGCGATCATCCGGCGGATCGAAGTGGAATCGTCCACCACCAGGATATGTTTCTCGCTCATTGGCTGTTTCTCCCCTCGGCTCTTATGGCTTGACCTGGCCGGCAGCACCGTCCGGCACTGCTGCCGGCGTGCCGGCACGCGCGGCAGCATCGGTCAGCGTGTCCTTGCCGTCGTTGCGCAGGTCGGCGACCGGCTCGACCCCGCCCGAGCGCACAGCCTCGGCGGCCCGGGCGTTGAGCACGACAATGCTGATGCGCCGGTTGATCGGGTTGTACGGATTCGTCTTGTCCAGCGGCACCGATGCCTCCAGGCCCACCACGCGGCTGACCTTCTCGGGCTTCATGCCACCTGCAACCAGCTCGCGGCGCGAGGCGTTGGCGCGATCGGCAGACAGCTCCCAGTTGCTGTAGCCCTGCTGCGTGGCGTACTGCGTTGCATCGGTGTGGCCCGACAGGCTGATCGGATTGGGCACGTCGTTCAGGGCCGCTCCCAGTTCGCGCAGGATGGTGCGCATGTAGGGCTGCACCTCGGCGCTGGCATTGGCGAACATCGGGCGGTTCTGCTGATCCACGATCTGGATGCGCAGGCCCTCGGTGGTCATGTCGATCAGCAACTGGTGCTTGAACTGGCTCATCACCGGATTGGTCTCGACCATCTCGGCAATCTTCTGCTTGAGCCTGTTCAGCGCCGCGTCGTCGGAATCGTCGCGGATATTGCGCTGGCGCTGCACCGTCGGGCTCGGGCTCGGGTTCGGCTGGGGCACGTTCTGCTTGATGGCCGGGCTGCCATTCAGGATGCTTGACTGGTCGCCAGAGCCGGCGCCGCCGAACAGCGCCACCTTCAGCGGCGTGCGGAAATACGTTTCAACGGAGGACAGCTCGGCTTTCGTCACCGAGCTCAGCAGCCACATCAGCAGGAAGAACGCCATCATGGCGGTGACGAAATCGGCGTAGGCGATCTTCCACGCGCCACCGTGGTGGCTGTGTGCGTTCTTCTTGTTGCGCCGGATGACAATGAAGGTCGGCGTACTGGACTTGCTCATGGTCCGTTCCCGTCGGTTCGTGCTGCTTCGTTAGCGGCGCGGCTCATGGGCCGCGCTCTGTCTCATAGGTTCAGCGCTAGGCCGTTTTGGCACCGCGCACGTGGTCTTCCAGTTCTGCAAACGATGGGCGCTCGGTCGAGAACAGCACCTTGCGGCCGAACTCCACGGCAATCGCCGGCGCGTAGCCGTTCATGCTGGCCAGCAGCGTCACCTTGATGCACTGGAACAACTTGGTCGATTCTTCGGCACGCTGCTCCAGCAGCGAGCCCAGCGGCCCGATGAAGCCGTACGCCAGCAAGATGCCGAGGAACGTACCAACCAGCGCGGACGCGATCAGCTTGCCGAGCTCCGCTGGCGGCAGGCCGACCGAGCCCATGGTGTGCACCACGCCCATCACGGCGGCCACGATGCCGAAGGCCGGCATGGCGTCGCCCACCTTGGTGATGATGCGGGCCGGTTGTTCGGCTTCGTGGTGGTGGGTGTCGATTTCCTGATCCATCAGCGCTTCGATCTGGAACGGATTCAGGTTGCCGCCGACCATCAGGCGCAGGTAATCGCAGATGAAATCCAGCGCGTGGTGATCGGCCTGGATGGCGGGGTAATTGGCGAACAGCGTGCTTTCGTGCGGGGCTTCGATGTCGGCTTCGATCGACATCATCCCTTCGCGGCGGATCTTGGACAGCACCACATACAGCAGCGCCATCACTTCCATGTAGAGGGACTTGGTGTACTTCGAACCCTTGAACAGGCCCGGCAGCGCCTTGACCGTGGCATTGATGGCCTTCTTGTCATTGCCGACGACAAAGGCGCCGATGCCGGCGCCGAAGATGATCAGCAGTTCGGTCGGCTGGAACAGCGGCCCAAGGTGCCCCCCGGCCAGCATGTAGCCGCCGAACACCGAGGCGAGAATCACGATGTAACCGATGGCGACTAGCACGGGGCGAACTCCTGAATGGGCGATCCTGCGATCAATACAAGGGGGAATAACGGCATCCCCCCGGTTAACTGAAGGCTTGAGCGCCGGGTTTTACTGCTGCGCGGCGAGGTAAAACCAGGGCGCCGCGCCCTTCTCCAACAAGAACGGCAGCAAAACGGGCGGCTTGAGCGCCACCCTGCCCACGAGGGGCGTCGCCGGCACAACGCACAAAAAAAAGGACGGAAATCGCTTTCCGTCCCCTCACTCACGCGCGGCGGCAAAAAAATGCCGGTCTGCAGTTGCCCGCGACCGGCCTACCCCCTTCCCCTTTTATATGCTGTCTGAGCCCTTGACTTTCCTGCTCTGTGCTCTGGGTTGTGTTGTTGTATGCCGGTCTGACCGGCGGTTCCCGTTGTTCCCGTTGTTCCCGTACGTCCCGTGTTCCCGTCAAACGCCGTTCAGGCGTCGATCGTCTTGTCCGCGACCGCATCGACCTGGCCAGCTACGCGCTTTTTCTTGCCTGCGCGTGACGGCGGCTGGCACACGCCGCACACAAAATCCTGGTGCAGGTCGTCTGCGTGGGCCACGAAATGGCCCGTGCAGCGCTTGCACTTCACGGTGTGCAGCATTTTTCCTTCAAAGAACTTCAGCATCATCCACGCGCGGGTGATCGAGAGCACCTCTTCCTGTTCGTGGACGTGAATGTGTTCCTGGTAAAGCTTGTAGGCCGAGATCAGGCGGCGCACCCCGGTGCTGCGGCTGTTCTCGCCCAGAAAGCGGTAGATGTTCAGGAAAATCGACGAGTGGATGTTGGGCGACCACGTCAGGAACCAGTCCGCCGAGAACGGCAGCATGCCCTTGGGCGGCGATTCACCACGGATTTCCTTGTACAGCCTGACCAGACGCTCACGGCTGAGCGTGGTTTCCTGTTCCAGCAGTTGCAGACGCGCACCGAGCGAAATCAATTCCGCTGCAAGGTGGATCTGCTCGACTTCATTCATGACGCTGGTGTGACGCATGGCACTGCTCCCGCTACGCTTGCTACCCATCCCAATTCCGCAACCACTGAGCCGGCGAAGAACCGCCGCAAAAGACTCAGTTGATCTGCTCAACCGCCTGACGCGCCAGCAGGATCGACATTTGCGATTGCTGCAGGCCCTTGTCACGGTGCGGCTGGGTCACCAGACCCAGGATGGCGTGATCGTCGAAGCGGAAGCGGCACAGCAGCATGTTCGTGCTGGCCAGCTTGACGATCTGCGCGGGCGACATCGTCAGCAGGATGTCAGCCAGTTCTTCAGAGATGCCGAGGCGAAACAGAGCGGCATCGCGATCCTTGGCCAGCATCTGCTGGGCAAGCATCAGATAGGTGAGATTCAGCTCGCTGATCTCGGAAACAATGTCTTGCGTGTCCATGTATGTCCCGTCGTGTGCAGTAAAAGTACAACCTGCATCCGATCACGCATGGTGCTGTCCGGTGGCGCGTTATGTCTTTGCGCCTACCCTCGCCGGGCGTTCACCAATCCCCACAGATCGGATGTTCCTGGCAGTCGGTGCCGTTACCGGCCTTTCTGCCGCCTTCTTACTCACGTCGCTAAAGACATGGTGAAGTTGTTTTCTGTTGAACACATTGTGGGTTTCCGGTCGGGGTAAGTAAAGAAGGGTCGCCCCCTACATCAGAGGGGTGAGGTAATCCGTTTTCTTGTAGGCCATCTTCGTACAAATCTGTTAATAAACGTTGCAAATGAAGCGTTTGCCGCCACCACCAGTCGAGGTGTACGATGCGCTAAAGCGGGCGTTTGACACGTATTTACCCTACTCTCATCAAAAAAATAGCAATTAAATTGCCTAAAGTCGCCACAAATTGACTTCTGGCGCGTCGCACTTCTACGACTGTGAGCATCGGATGCCGGGTTAACCG
>JAGWNU010000168.1 GCA_028871175.1 Burkholderiaceae bacterium
GTTTGAAGAGGTGTCGGTGATTGTGGAGCACGCGGAAGGCGCTGGCGTGCCGAACGCGAAGCTGCCGATTCAGGCGCTGTGCTGGCGGCACGGGATGGTGGCGATTCCGCTGCCCGAGGTGGCGCGCGAGGATCTGCCGAATACGGATCTGTATGAGGCGCTTTGCAATGTGCTGGCAGAGGTGGGTGATGTGAGCCGCGCGATGTCTGCGGCGCTGGCGGACAACCATCTGTCGGAAGGTGAGATGCGGAAGCTGGAGCGGGAGTTTGAAGAGGCGACGGCTTCTGTGATGGTGCTGCGTGAGCTGCTGCGCGTGCGTGCGCAGCGTGATGCGGAGCGGTTGCAGCGGCTGCGTGGCCAGGCGTGATTCGCCTGTTGAGTGTTTGTTGTGCATGTGTCAGCCGATGCGGGTGCGTTGGCTGGTTTTTGAGCGCGTGAGCGCATAGGAGAAGTGATGCAAAGCTGTAATGCGAGTTGCCGCCGGGTGGCGAAGTTGTCGCGGGAAGATTCCAAGCGGATCGCGAATGTTCTGTTTGGGATGGTGGAGGAAAGTCGGGTGAGCTTGACTGTGCCGTTGCCCGCGCGTCTTACGGAGGTCCGTGAAGCCATGACGCGCGAGCTGATGCTGCTAGCGGAGGTTACTGAGCCCGCTCAAAAAGGTAAGCCGAATAAGCGTCGATGAACTGTTCGCAGAATCGGGCCATCGCTTCGCCAGCTTTTTCGTTCGCGCTTAGCGCATTCTGAAACAGGGCAGGCTGAGTTTCGAGGATCTTTTCGAGCATTTCTATGGCGGCTTCGCGCGCCTCAAGGAGGTCCAAGTGTGTCATGTGAAAGGTTGTGAGTGGTTTTCGTCGGGCGTGTGACCCGAGGAGCAGTGTTGCCGCCAGAGGTAGGGGCGGCAACCAGTAGGGCAGGGTTGTATCGATTTTTGACAGGGCTAGACCGCGCATGACACAAACGCAGGACAACACGCCACGCTTTTCACACGGTATGACGTGCTGCAAGGCGGGGCGTGTTGCTGTGGGCCTGTCGTGCGAGCGCGTCGATCAGATGTGTTGTGCGTGGCATCGCATTGCGGGAGCGTTCAAGCCTCGCGGGCTGGCGGTGCTGTCGAAGTTTGCGGAGCATCTGTTGGATGCTTGCGCGTGGCCGTTGGCTGATGTGTTTTGGCCGTTCAATGCGGCTGGTGAGTCTTCTGCGCTGGCGTTGGCCTGCGCGTCGCGTTATCGCGCGATTTCTACTGAGGCGGAGCGCCTCGCTTTTCGATCCACTGTTGTTGCGTCGACGCCGCCGGAGTTTGTGGCGGTGTTTGATGTGCTGTGTAGGGCCGCGCCTCTGCGGCTGTAAGGGCGATTCCATGGACATTCCTATCGAGGCCGTTGGCGCTGTTTGGGCCAAGGGCAGGGCGGCTGCATTGTCTGGCCGCGCGTTGGATGAGGCGAACGAGTATCCGGTTGGCAGCGCGCATCACTTGGCGTGGCTGGCGGGGTATATGGGCTTGGCGCGCACGCATGGAGGCGAGGGTGTCGGCGTATCGCATCAATGATCTTGAGTTGAGCGCGCTGGCGGGGGCGGGTGCGGAGATCGCGCATCTGTACCTGGTGGCGCTGCGCCCGCGTATGGACTTCCGTACGGGCGTTGTGGGTCGCGTGGTGCGGATCTCGTATCAGGCGCTGCGTGAGTGGACGGAGCGCACTGCGCGCCGTGGCGTGCGCTACCTGGCGCATGACAAGTCGAAGCTGCAGCGGATGCTGGCGCAGTTGGAGAAGCTGGGGCTGCTGCGCCGCCTTGGTGGGCAGTACGAGCTTGTTTTTGCGTGCCCGTTGGCGGATACGGATTCGTGCGTCCAAAAGAAAGCCGGTCGAGGTTCGATACACCCGCAGGATGGCTGCGAGTTCAATGCTGACGCGGGTTTCGAGGATGTGCCGGAGTCTGTGGATAACGCGAAAGCCGCCACACATCCGTATTCCGGTAACACCCTTAAAACCAACCCCCCTAACCCCCCACGCCGGGGGCGTGAGAAGAAGGAGATTGAGTCCCCCACGCCTGCGGCGCGGGAGGATCGAAACGGCCCCCAACACCGTCGGGGCACGCGGCGGCACCGGCTCTCAGAGGAACGTGGTCAGAACGCGAGTGTGGTTGGGGATGGGCTTGCAGAGAGTGAGGATGGGCAGGACGTGGCGTGGCAAGCAGACCTTGCCTGGCCGGTTGACCTGAGAGGGCCGGAGCGGGCGCGTGTTGCACGGATTGTGGCTCGGGCACCCCACGCCATGCGGCAGGTGGTGATCGACGAATGGCGGGGCCGTATGGCGGCCGGTGGCGTTGATGATCCGTTTGCGATGTTGGCGTATCACGCGAAGCGGGCGGGCGATCCGGATTGGGTGCCGTCGTATGCCAATGCTGTGCGGGAATCGCGAGAGCGGGCGCGGGCGCTGCGGCTTCAGCAGGATGAGGCGTTGGCGCGGTTGCAGGCGCAGGCGGAGCAGGCGGTGGCCGGGCTGCCGTGGCATGCAGGGCGGTTGCGATCGGCAGGGTTGCAGTGAGGTGCGGCATGACGGCAGAGGAGGCGTTTAAGGCGGCGGCGCTGGCGGCGTGCGGCAAAGGTGAGTGGCCGTCGCAGGCGGTGTTCTGGTCGGCGGTGCGGTTTGGGATGCGTGCCGTTGAGGCGGCGCGCTGGGCGGATGCGGAGGAACGGTGGTCTGCGCTCTGGCGGGTGGCGGTGGTGGAGCATTTGCCGCCGATACCGGATGCGCCGTTGGTGGGGGCGCCGCCGTCTGTGGTGCAGGCTGAGCAGCAACTTGCGCGCATGCGCGAAATCGTCGGATCGAGGAGGCAGGATGTATTGCGTTAAGCCGCGTGAGGTGACGAGGCGATCTGCGTTGGTGTCGAGCGAGGATCAGGCGCTCGATGATCTGCTGTTCGCGTGGTTCTGCTGGGAGGCGCAATACTCAGGCGAGAAGTGGTATTCGAACCGGGATGCGACGTGCGGCGGGTCTGCGAGCTCGCGGCAGTGGATGTCGACGGATGACATTCACGAGGCAAGCGTGGATGCGTGGCAGATGCAGCAGGTGGCGGCGGCGATGGAGGCGATCTCGGGCGACCATGCGCTGGCGATTCGGGTGGAGTGCCGGAACAGGCGCGGGCCGGGGGTGTGGCGGAACCCAAGGGCGGGGCTGCGGCAGCCGTTGGCGTATGCGGCGGCGAAGGTGGCGATACGACCTTGGATTGTTAAATTCGGTGTCGAGTATTGATGGGGCGTGGGGGCGTCGCTTAAAGTTCGGTTCGTGGGGCGACGCACGCCCATAGAAAACGTAAGCCCGACCGGTTGTCCGTGTCGGGCTTTTTGTTTTGTGCAGCAAGGATTTGTGGAGCGAGTCGATTCGATGGCGGAGTCTTGTCAATGCCGGACATTTCACGCTCCAGCTTGCGTCATGGAACTTGAACGTGGGGTATCCAAAGCGGCGCGAGGTAGCCAAGAATCAAGCCCGCGACGCCGGCAATGAAATAGCCGAGTGCACCCACCTGAAGATACATTGCAACGAGGACGCAGCCGAAGACTGCAAAACAAATCTGCCACAGCCTTGGGAACCGAAACAATCGTGGTTCAACTTCCGGAGCTCCGATTGCGCCCGCGAAGAATCCTGCCGCGCCAAGGAAAAGCACGCTTCGCAAGGAATATCCAAACGTTAGTCCCCCAAACAGAATGAAGGAAGCTGCGAACCACAGCGTCAACAGGGAGACGACGATCGTGAAACGCTTCCAGTCAGCCATATCACCTGTGGCTCCTTAGTTGTTGACTGTGCCTCTGCGCGACTACACTTTATCGGCATCTTAGTCGCCTTTGCCGGGTGTTCAAAGAGGGCGCGGCTCATCCTGTACGGTTGCCCCTCAACAAGGCCGGGGGCCCCTGGGCCCGAGGGGTACTGCGGGTGAGCGGACCCGCGATTCTTCGTTAGCGGCCAGTTTTCCAGCTTAGTGAAATTCACCTCCTCCGAGGTGAAATGGTGAAATCATGAGTGAAACGACCCTCCTGACGCGCTCTGCGTTCGCGGCGCGCCAGAACTGGTCGCCCAGCTACGTCACCAAGCTCGGCAAAGAAGGGAAGTTGGTCACCACGCCCGACGGCAAGTTGGTCGACGTCGACGCCACGCTCGCAAAAATCAAGCGCGGCGCCGACCCAGCCAAAGAAGCCGTCCGCGCCCGCCACGAAGCCGAACGCATCAACCGCGACGTCTACAGCGCAAGAGATACAACGCCCGACGCCGACCCCTCCCTCGGCCACGACTTCCAAGCCGCCCGC
Source organism: Burkholderiaceae bacterium (assembly GCA_028871175.1). GTDB lineage: Bacteria > Pseudomonadota > Gammaproteobacteria > Burkholderiales > Burkholderiaceae > Ralstonia > Ralstonia condita. The sequence goes on from JAGWNU010000168.1 coordinate 4,301, forward strand.
GCCGAACGCGAGTACTACCAGGCACAGCTAGCCCGCACCGAATACCAGTGGGTCTCCGGCCTGCTGGTCAGCCGCATTGCCGTCGAAGACGCCGCCGAAAAGATCGGCGCCAACCTGCGCGATCGCATCATGGGCCTACCGCGCCAGATCGCCCCCGAGCTCGCCTCGATGACCGACCCATGGGCCGTCGAGCGCCACCTCGAAGCCGCCCTGCGCAAGGTGCTCGACGACATGATCGCCCACGGCGCAAACGTGCTTTCCGAATCCATCAACGATCCCGACCGCGGCAAGTTGGCCGACCTGTCGCGCGCGGGGAAAGAGAGGTACGGCTCCATGGAGCCCATCGACACATCGTGAGCCATCCCGACGGAGCCGCACTGTTCGCCCGCGCCTTCCTGGCCGGCCTCAAGCCAGACCCCGAGTTGTGGGTAGACCAGTGGTCCGAAGAATTCATGGTGATCCCCGACGAGTCGGGCGCCGCCGAAACCGGACCGTACCGCTCTGCACGCACGCCATACGCCGTCGAGCCTATGCAGTGCCTATCGGCCGCGCACCCGTGCTTGCGTGTGGTCGCCATGGTTGCATCGCAGTTGTTCAAGACGCAGATCGCGTTGAACTGGATCTCGGCGACGATCCACCGCGCCCCGGCAAACTTCCTCGCGCTGCAACCAACGCTCAGCCTCACGCGCCGGTTCTCCGCCCGTGTGGCAAAGACGCTCGATGCCGTGCCGGTACTGCGCGAACGCATCGCATCCGCCCGATCGCGCGACGCCGCCAACACCGCCGAGCGCAAAGACTTCCGCAAGGGCACGCTGTTCATCAACACAGCCGGCTCTGCCGCCAACCTGGCCGAAGTCTCCGCGCGCTACGTGTACGGTGACGAAATCGACCGCTGGGTGCGCGACCTCAACAACGAAGGCGACCCTATCGGCATCGCCGAAAAGCGTGCCAGCACCTTTGGCCGCAACGCCAAGTTTTACTACTCGAGTTCGCCCACCATCGACGGCGCCTCGCGCATCGCCGAGCTCTACGCCCAGAGCGACCAGCGCCGCTACTACGTGGCGTGCCCGCACTGCGGCCACGAGCACATCCTCGAATTCGAGCAGCTGCGCGCCAGCGACGATTTGTCCGACGTCTACTGCGAATGCCCTGCGTGCTTCTACAAGATCCGCGAGCACGAAAAGCCCGCGCTCTACAAGACCGGCCGCTGGATCGCACACGGGCAGGGCGATGGCGAAACGGTGGGTTTCCACCTGTCGACGATGTATGCGCCGCTTGGCTGGGTGTCCTGGCGTGCCCTCGTCAAAGAACATCGCGAGGCCAAGCTGGCGATGGAGAAGGGCGATCCTGGCTTGATGCAGGTGTTCTACAACACGCGCCTCGCGCGCCTGTGGGACAACGCCCAGCAGCGCACCAGCGCCGACGAGCTGCGCGACCGCGCCGAGGACTACCGCCTGCGCACCGTCCCCGCAGGCGCGTTGCTGCTGACCGCCGCAGTCGACACACAGGACGACCGCCTCGAACTGCTCATCATGGGCTGGGGCGAAGGCATGGAGCGCTGGACGATCGACCACCAGGTGCTCATGGGCGACCCGTCCGACGCAACGCTGTGGGCCACGCTCGACGAAGCGCTGCAGGCCACGTTCCTGCACGCCTCCGGCAAAGAGATGCAGATCCGCGCGGTCGCCATCGACTCCGGCGGCAGCCACACGCAAGACGTGTATCACTTCACACGCCTGCGCCAGTGGCGCCACGTACTCGCAGTGAAGGGCGCCAGCAAGCCGAACCGGCCCGTGATCGCGCAGCGCCCGTCGCGCGTGGATGTCACATGGCAAGGCACGACCGAAGTCGACGGCGCCGAACTGTGGATCGTCGGCACCGACACCGCCAAGGACTGGATCTACAACCGCTTCAAGCTGACCAGCGGCCCTGGCGCGCTGCACTTCTCGAACGATCTCCCCATGGAGTTCTACAAGCAGCTCACCGCCGAAAAGCAGATCGTGCGCTACGTGAAAGGCTTCCCGCGCACCGAGTGGGTCAAGGCACGCGGAGACCGCAACGAGATCCTCGACCTGAACGTCTACAACCTCGCCGCCGCGTATTACCTCGGCGTGCACAAGTATCAGGAACCCGACTGGCGCCGGCTGCGCATGCACTTCGATCAAGGCAGCTTGTTCGCCCCGGCGCCCGTCAACGACGAGACGCCAGCAGCGCCCGTCGCACCGCCGGCCATCGAGCCACCGCGCACCGCGCACACACGCCGCCGCGTGGCCGCATCGCGCTACCTCAAACGACGATAGAGAACCGCATGGCTTACACACAGCAAGATCTCCAGCGCATCGAGCGTGCACTGGTGAAGGGCGAGCTCGAGGTTCAGTTTCAGGACCGGCGCGCCCGATACCGCTCGGTGGACGAAATGCTGCGCATCCGCAGCGAGATCGTCCGCAATCTCGAAGATGCCGCACCGGCATCGCGCGTCATTCGGCTGCGCTCGGCGGGCAAGGGGGTCACATGACCCAGTTCCCTGCGCTGGGCCAGCTTGGTTTCGTCTTGCCGGCGGAGCGGGCGGTTCGGGCGCAGGCGTACGAAGCGGGCGGCACCACCGGCGGCCGTGGTCGCGCCTGGCGCACCTCGGCCGCCGGGCCAAACGCCTCTGTCACGCAGAACCTCGCCACCATCCGCACGCGGGCGCGCAGTGCCGTCCGCAATGACCCATGGGCCAAGAAAGCGATTGCAAGCTTGGTGACCAATGCGATTGGGACTGGCATCGTGCCGCATCCTGAGCATCCCGACCCCGACATGTGCGGCGCGCTCAAAGAGCTCTGGAGGGACTGGGTACCGGAAGCCGACGCCGATGGCCTGCTCGACTTCTACGGCCTGCAGACGCTGGCTGCGCGCTCCCTGTTCACCGATGGGGAGGTTCTGAACCGCGTCCGCCCCCGCCGCCCGGAACGTGGCCTGTGCGTGCCGCTGCAGGTGCAGCTTTTTGAAGCGGACCACCTGCCGGCCAACCTGAATCAGATGCTGCCCAACGGCGGCGAGATTGTGTCCGGCGTTGAGTTCGACCGCGATGGCGATCGCGTTGCCTACCACCTGCACAGGCGGCATCCGGGCGAGGCGGGGCGGGCGACCACACAGGCCGGAATAACCCGCGTGCCGGCCGCCGAGATCCAGCACGTATTCGAACCGGTGCGGCCGGGTGCCGTGCGCGGGTGCTCGTCGCTGGCGACGGTGCTCTTGCGCTTGCACACGCTCGACAGCTTCGACGATGCGGTGCTTGTGCGGCAGGAGGTGGCAAACCTCTTCGCCGGCTTCATCACCCGGCCAGCGCCCACCAGCGTGAAGCTGGATACGTTGACGGGCCATCCAGTCCAGTTCGACGGCGACGGCACAGCGCTCACATCCATGGAGCCCGGCTCCCTGCAGGAACTGCTCCCCGGCGAGGAAGTGCAGTTCGCCGAACCGCCCGGCGCCGGCACCGACTACGGCCCCTTCATGCGTCAGCAGCTCATGGCCGCAGCCGCATCCGTGGGCCTGCCGTATGAAGTCCTCACCGGCGACCTGCGCGACGTCAGCGACCGAGCCTTGCGCGTGATCCTCGGCGAATTCCGGCGCCAGCTCGAGCAGTTGCAGTGGAACGTCTTCATCCACCAGTACTGCCGCCCCGTGTGGGCCGCCTGGACGGATGCCGTGGCGCTGTCCGGCGTGCTACCCATGCCCAACTACTACCGGGACCGGCGCCTGTATTTGCGCGTGCGCTGGGTGCCGCAAGGCTGGCCGTACATCAACCCGCTGCAAGACGTGCAGGCACAGCGCATTGCCATC
>JAGWNU010000169.1 GCA_028871175.1 Burkholderiaceae bacterium
TCATATGCAATGGTGCAAGGCGGCGCCAGTCACTTCGACCAGACCGGCATCATCACGACCGACCCTGACAAGACGCCGAAAGCGATGTACCGCGAGAATGGCAAACTCGTCGATCTGCCGGATAACTTCTATTCCACCGTCTTCTATACGGACAAGATGCTGTCCTACATCGACAGCAACAGGGACGACGGCAAGCCGTTCTTCGCCTATGTCGCATACACCGCGCCGCACTGGCCGCTGCAGGCTCCTGACGAGTACATTGCGAAATACGAGGGCAAGTACGACGTTGGCTACGACGCGATCCGCGCGCAGCGTCTCGCGCGCATGAAAGCGCTCGGCATCGTGCCAAAGGACATGCAGGCCTATGAGGGCAACGACACCTGGCCGAAGTGGAATTCGCTGACGCCGGTGCAGCAGCGGATCGAAGCGAAGCGCATGGCCGTGTACGCCGCGATGGTCGAGGCGATGGACGCGCAGATCGGGCGTATCGTCGCGCATCTGAAGGAGACGGGGCAGTACGACAACACTCTGATCTTCTTCATGTCGGACAACGGCGCAGATGGCAACAGCATCCTCGACGAAGCCGCCGACCGTGACTGGATCAGGCGCCACGCTGACAACAGCATTGCCAACACCGGACGCAAGGGCTCGTTTGTCGAGTACGGCCCCGGCTGGGCGCAGGTCAGCGCGACACCCTGGCACCTGTACAAGGCGTTCGCCCACGAGGGCGGCATCGCCGTGCCGAGCATCGTCGTGATGCCACGCTCTCCGCGCGCCGGAGAGATCAGCCGCGTGCCTGCCCATGTCACAGACGTGGCGCCGACCATTCTGCAGCTCGCAGGCGTATCGCCTCCCGACGGCTGGTACGACGGGCGCCCAGTATTCCGTATGCAGGGCACGTCGATGCTGGGCTTCCTGTCCGGTCAGAGCAGCCGGGTTCACGGGCAGTTCGTCGAAGGCTGGGAACTGAACGGCCGCCGCGCAATGCGCAAGGGCGACTGGAAGATCGCTTATGCGAACAAGCCGTGGGGCAAGGATCGGTGGGAGCTGTATCACGTGAGCGTCGATCGCTCCGAGTTACACGACCTCGCCGCACGGTACCCGGCGAAGCTGAAAGAACTCGTCGCCGACTATGAGAAGTATCAGGCTGCGAACGGCGTGCAGGATATTCCCGGCCTCGCGGAACGCCCCGGCTACAGCAACGGCACGCACTACTATCAAGATGAACTCGACACGAATCCGTAATCGTTGCGTACTCGCTGCGTTGTGGCTCACGACGGCGTGTTCGTTGGCGTTCGCATCGACAGACAAGCCGCTGTGCGAGGCTTATCGCGGCGTGCCCGACGGCTTCGGCCCGATGCGCGGCGATGTGCCGAATCGCGCAGGCACGATCGCGATTCCGGCGGGCCGCTTTCGAATGGGCTCGACCGAAGGCTATCCGGAAGAGCGTAACGTCCAGCCGGTGAAGCTCGACGGCTTCCTGATCGATGCGCATGAGGTGACGAACGCGCAGTTCGCGATGTTCGTCCGGGCGACCGGCTACGTCACCGAGGCCGAGCGCCAGCGCGATCCCTCCGATTTTCCCGGAGTCCCTGCGGAGCAGCTGCGACCGGGGTCGGTGGTGTTCGTATGGCCGAACGGCGCCGAGCAGTTCGAGCAGTCGTACCGATGGTGGCGCTTCCAGCCGGGCGCAAACTGGCTGCATCCGTATGGGCCCGGGAGCAGCATCGCCGGCAAGGCGAACCATCCCGTCGTGCAGGTGACGTATCGCGATGCGCTAGCGTACGCGAAGTGGCTCGGCCATGACCTGCCGACCGAAGCCGAATACGAATACGCGGCGCGCGGCGGCAGGGAGAGTGAGACATATCCGTGGGGTAACACCTTCAAGGTCAATGGCAAGTACATGGCCAACACTTGGCAGGGCGACTTCCCTGCGCATAACGAAGCGAGCGACGGCCACAGGGACAGCGCACCTGTCGGTTGTTATCCGGCGAACGGTTATGGAATGCTCGATCCCGTCGGCAACGTGTGGCAGTGGACGAAAGACGTCTACGGGGATCGGCATCCTGCCGAAGAGGCTCAGAACCCACTCGTCGTCAAAGTATCTGCGCCGTTCGATGACGGACGTCATCCGGCTCGCGTCATCAAGGGTGGCTCCTTCCTGTGCGCACCGAACTTCTGCGTGCGCTACCGGCCGTCATCGCGGCAGCCTCAGGATCCGACACTCGGCACGGTGCACATCGGATTCAGGACAGTGTTGAGGGCGTCGTCGGCCCCGGCTCAAACGGAAACCGGCAGCCTGAAGAATCTCGAAGATTCGCGGCGTGTTCGCGCGCAGTCCAATTTGAACCACGGTTTGGAGTGAATCCCATCGGCCACCGCAGCGGCCCGCTCCGAATCACTCCGTCAAGCGGGTCAATCCTGCTCGCGCGTTAGCCACACAGGAGACGGCATTGCCATCAAACGCAGGGTCAATGGCATCTCGATACGCTGCGTCGAGATCGACCCCGCAATCCTCTGGGATGCATCGCGCAGACAGGGTCCAGCCCGAGCACTTCAGCAAGGACGCTCTTGCTGAAGTCAGCAGAAGGGACAGAGGACAGATGCTCGATGCCCACCCAAGGCAACGCGCACGCGCAGCATCCAGCGCCGAGCGATCGGTGACGAGTCGATCGGCATGCAGGAGGAGCGCTATGCAATCGGTCCTCGGCATCCCGTCGAGTCGACTTGTGGAAACGACGACAACGATCATCGCGCCTGCATGGTTGCCCCCGCAACAATCGCATTGCCAATCCCCGCCTCAGGCATCTCGACTGCACAGAAACCGGCAATCGCACGCGTAACCCATTCCGCTAGGATTTCATTCGCTGGCTTCATGGCGGGTCCCGGGCTTGCGGAGGGCAAGTTGCAGCGCGCGCTGCATCACGAACCGGCACCGCCCTGGACACCGCACGTTTGCCGCCCGCAGCGAGCGCCAACGCCATTGCAAACAAGACGCGTTTTCGACACGTTCGTCGAGAGGCGGACGGCGCTCACGCGAGGCTGCCAGGCAGCGCGCGCCCCCGACCAGAGTGGGGTTCAGGACGCAGGCTCCCGGCCGTTAGCTAGCCGATAACCGGATCAAAAAAGAAACCGGTGCATGGGAGCATCGATGATGGATCAGAGCGAAAGCATCCTGCGGCTGGTGATGCTGATCCTGTTTGCGGTGTGCGGCGTCATGTGGGCCGTCCTGGGCCGGGTCTTCCGCGAAGAAATCAAACAGGGGAGCCTGCTCTTTGTCGCCAACATCTCCACCGGCGTTGGCGTGGCGCTGATTACAGAGCGCGTCATCTACTCGAACTTCGTCACCGTACAGATCGCCGACTGGCTGGTCGTGGCAGGCCTCATGGTGTTCTGCCGCGCAGTTGCCGCCTTTGGCGACTCGGCCCGGCCATCGCCGCCAGTCTGGTACCTGCCGCTACTCATTGAGGTGGTATCGACGGCCTTCGTTCCGTCCAATGCCAGCTCCTACCTCCTGAGGTCGATGGTATTCAACGCCGCAACCGGCTTCCTCACGTTCTTCGCCGGTATGCAATGCCTCAGAGGACTCGCAAGGCACCACAGCCGAATACTGCTCGCGCTTCCGTTCCTCTGTGTCGGGATCCTGTTCTTCGCGCGCCTGGCACAGATCATCGCGGCCATGTTGCAAGGCAGCACGCCGGTGAGCGACTTCCGCGTGAGCTTTGTCCCCTATCTTTGGGGCTTCATGGTCTTCCTGGTGATCGCGAACATGTCGGCCATCGGCGTGGTCGTGGGCAGGCTCGTCAGTCGTCTGAGAGGGTTGGCCGCCAATGACTACCTGACGGGCGGCCTGAACCGGCGCGTCATCACGGAAAAGCTGGGGCGCCACCTCGCCAACCTTCAGCGCCATCGGGTTCAGTTGTCGTGCGTGCTGTTCGATCTTGACCATTTCAAGCAGATCAATGACCGCCACGGCCACGACGTCGGCGATGCTGCACTGATGTACGTCGGCGCTCTGGTCAGGTCATGCATTCGAGAAACGGACGACTTCGGACGCTACGGCGGCGAAGAATTTGTCATCCTGATGCCGCAGACGACCATCGCGATTGCGCTGCAGGTCGCTGAACGGATTCGCCAGACCCTGGAGCAGTCGCCGCTGCGCTATGGGGACATCACGGTTCCACTCACGGCAAGCTTTGGTGTGGCAGAAGTGCAGGCCGGCGAGTCCCAGGAGAGCGTCCTGCGCCGCGTTGACGTGCTGATGTACGCAGCCAAGCAGGCGGGGCGGAATCGCGTCATGCTCGCCACGGAGACGTAGCCCTCACAGCGCGACTTGTCCCATCGCAGGTGCGGGGTCGGCTATAGTGCCCGCCACGGCAGCCTGTGGCATCCCACGCGCCTGCAATTGCCCTCGCCTCGCGCCCGCGACAAAATGGCGAGGCCTCGGCGGTGGACGGCCGCATCGTGCCGGCAAGGCCCTCGTTCAAGACCCTCTCATGAAACTTCACCAGCTCCGCGCACTTGCCGCCATTGCCGACGCAGGCAGCATCCAGGAGGCCTCGCGCGTGCTGCACATCACGCAGCCTGCGCTCAGCAAGGCCATCAAGGAGCTTGAGACTTCGGTGGGCGCAACGCTGTTCGTGCGCTCCAGCAAGGGGATCCGCCTGACGCCCCATGGCCAGCGACTGGTCAGCCACGCGCGACTCATCAGCGAGAACGTACGCCGCGCGCGTGAAGACCTCGAGGACATGAAGGGGACGGTCGTCAGCGAGATCGGCTTCGGGGTGACGCCGGTCACGGCCCTGATGCGGCCGGTGGCAGCCGTGCTCGATACGTTCCGCCGCGAGTTCCCCGCTGCGCGCCTGCGCATCCAGGAAATGCGCTCGGCGCAGTTGCTGGAACAGGTACGCGAGGGCTTGATGGACTTCGCCCTGACGTCGCAATTGCTGCCCGCCGATGGCGGTCTCGACTGCACGCCGGTGTGCCGGGTGCCCTCGGTGATCGGTGCTCGCAAGGACCATCCGTTGCGCGGCGCACGTTCGCTGCGCGAACTCCAGCAAGCGGACTGGCTCACCCTCGATCCGCTCAGTGATATCCACGCGCCGTTTTCGCGCCTCTTCGCCAACGCCGGGCTCGAGTTGCCCGGACGCGTGGTCGAATGCACGTCGATGAATCTCGCGCTGGAGCTGTGCTGGAAGTCCGATGCGCTGCTGCTCCTGTCAGCTGAATCCGTGCGCCATTCCGTGATCCTGCAGACCATCGACTTCCTTGCCATCGAGGAGCCCCTGCCAGACCGCATGGTGTCCCTCGTGACGCGCGACCGCCACACCCTCACATGGGCCGCCGAACGCCTGCACAGCCGCCTGCTCGCCGGGCTGCAAGGACGACACGGGTATCTGGAGAAGCTCCCCGCTTCGAACTGACCTCGCAGCGCACCCCGCGCGCGGAAAACCTCACCTGACTGCCCAGGCAATCCAGCACTCTGCGCCACGGGCTCCCACGCCACGAGGCGCCGAGCAACCATGAGCGCGCGCCAGCGGACGACGGTGCCTGTGCCGATCTGGTGTCGCCGCCCGGGCCAGACAATTCCCCTGCTCCACGCCTCGACCGCCGGCCTCGGGGATAACCCGAACGAGCCATAGCCGTTGCTCATACCCATGAACAAAAGCGAGGGCCGTGGATGCCGCTGGGCTCTTACTATGTGCCGCACAGGATCGGGCGCACCGGTCTCCTTCCCGTGCGACCTGCCATACCAGCGAGGATTTCATGATCGAGTCGCAGCCCGCGTCACTTTCCCTGCCGTCGCAGCCAGGGGCCGCTGCCCCGCCTGCGGCTGAACGTTCCCACGCGCGTCGCGCCGTGGTCGCCGCCGCCATCGGCAACGGCCTGGAGATGTACGACTTCACCGTCTACAGCTTCTTCGCCGCGACCATCGGACGGCTGTTCTTTCCAGCCACCAGCCCGCTGGCCTCGCTGATGCTCTCGTTTGCCACCTTCGGCGCCGGCTTCGTCATGCGTCCGCTGGGTGCCGTGCTGATTGGGCACTTCGCCGACCGCCGAGGCCGCAAGTCGGCACTGACCCTGACCATCGGCCTGATGACGGCTGGCACGGCGCTGATCGCCTTCGCACCGACTCATGCCTCGATCGGACTGGCCGCCACCGTCCTGGTGGTGCTGGGGCGGCTGCTGCAAGGCCTGTCGGCCGGCGGAGAAATCGGCGCAGCCTCGGCGCTGTTGATGGAATCGGCCAGCAAGCAGAAGCGCTGCTTCCTGGTGAGCTGGCAAGGTGCGACCCAGGGCGGCGCGGCGCTCGCCGGTGCGCTGACGGGTGCGGCCATCACGGCAACGCTTTCGCAGGAAGCAATGATGTCGTGGGGCTGGCGCATTCCGTTCATGATCGGCCTGCTGATCGCGCCCGTCGGCTTCTACATCCGCCGCAACCTGAAGGAAACGCACGTGAGCGGCACCGAACACGCCGACCTCAAGACCGTGTTCCGCCAGTACTGGCGCGTGCTGCTGCTGGGCATGCTGCTGATGACGGGCAGCACCTCGGGCATGTACATCACGGTGTTCTACATGCCGACGTATCTCATCCAGTCGATCCACATGCCACCAGTCACCGCTTTTCTCGCCGCCTGCATGGCGGGCCTGGCCATGCTGGTCATGTCGCCCGTGTTCGGCAGGCTTGCAGACCGCCTGCCCACGCGCAAGCCGATCATCGTGGTAGCTGCACTGACGTCGCTGGCCTGGTGCTACCCGAATTTCCTGCTGCTGACCACGCACGCCACGCTGATATCCGTCGTGCTGCAGATCGGCGTGAGCGTGACCATCATGTCGATCAGTGGCGGTGCCGGCGCCGCCATGATGATGGAAGCGTTCCCGCGCGAGCATCGCGCCACCGGCATGGCGGTGATGTACAGCCTGGGCGTGACCGTCTTTGGCGGCTTCGCGCCGCTGATCGTGACCTGGCTGATTGCCACCACCGGCTCGCCCATGGCGCCGGCCTGGTACCTGATGTCCGCCAGCACCATCAGTCTGGTCGCGCTCACGCTGTTCCCCTCGCATCCCGGCCGCGATTGACCCTTACCGCATACGCATACGAACGTGCATCACGCCATGAACCAACTTCCCGACAATCTGAACATTCCCGCACCGCTGCGAGAAGCAGCACAGCGATTCGCCCAGATTCGGCAGCGCATCCACGCCCGGCCTGAACTGGGGGGCGATGTCGCCAACACTGCCGAGCTGGTGGCCGGCTTGCTCAAACAATGGGGCTATAGCGTGCACACCGTGGGCGGCCACGGCATCGTGGGCCAGCTCAAGGTTGGCGACGGCACGCGCAGCATCGGCCTGCGAGCGGACATGGACGCCCTGCCGATGCAGGAACGCACGGGCCTGCCCTACGCCAGCGAAGTCCCGGGCCGCATGCATGCCTGCGGTCATGACGGACACACCGCCACGCTGCTGGCCGCCGCCGAATATCTCGCTTCCACGCGCAACTTCAGCGGCACGCTCAACCTGATCTTCCAGCCCGACGAAGAAGGCCTGGCCGGCGCGCTGGCGATGATGGACGATGGCCTGTTCGAACGTTTTCCGTGTGACGGCATCTACGCGTTCCATAACGCACCAGGGCTGCCGTTGGGTGCGGCCGTCGTGCAGGAAGGCCCGCTGGGCGGCTCGTCGGACCGCGTCACCGTGACGTTTCGCGGCCGCGGCGGCCATGGCGCCATCCCCAATCTGGCCAACGATCCGACGCTGGCCATGGCGGCCACCGTGCTGGCGCTCCAGGGCATCGTTTCGCGCAACGTGGCGCCCGTGGACGCCGCCGTCATCAGCGTTGGCGAAATGCACGCCGGGACGACGCACAACATCATTCCCGAGACGGCCATGCTCAAGCTGAGCGTGCGCGCCACCAAGCCGGACGTGCGCGATCTGCTGGAGCGCCGCATCCGCGAGGTGATCACGCACCAGGCTGCGTCGTATGGCGTGGCGGCGGACATCGAGTACGAGCGGCTCGTACCGGCCATCCAGAACAGCGCACACGAGGCCGGCATTGCCCGCGAGGCCGTGG
>JAGWNU010000170.1 GCA_028871175.1 Burkholderiaceae bacterium
AATGGAAAGAAAAAATGACTACCCTGAAAGTTCAGGAGGGCGCGCAATGACGATGCGTCTCGTGAAGGGCGGCCTCGCGCAGGCCGCCCGAGTGGCCCGGGGGGGCGCGGTCGCATGGCTCTCGCTGTGCATGCTCATGGTGGCCGGCCAGGCCGTGGCTCAGCAGGCGGCCACGCCTCCTGCGGCCGTGGCGGGCAATATGATCGAAAAGGTGGAGCAGGCCTCGGCCGGTGAATCCACCGTGGTGACGATCACGCTGAAGAGCGCGCCCGCGCAGAAGCCGGTGGAATTCAGTACCCAGCAGCCGGCGCGCATCGCCGTCGATTTCTTCGGCGCCGGCTTTGCGCAGGGGCGTGCGAACTATCAATACGGCGGCAAGCTGCTGCGTGCGGCCAATGTCGTGCAGATCGGGGACCGCACCCGCGTCGTGCTCGACCTGTCGCGCCAGACGCAGTACACGTCAGAGGTGCGTGGCAATCAGTATGTGCTGACGCTGGCGGCGGCACCGGTCGCGGCGGCCTCGCCTGCGCCGACCTTCTCTGCGCCCACGCCGGCGGCTGGCGCTGAGCGTCCTGCGGTCCGTAACGTCGATTTCCGCCGCGGCGAAGATCAGGCCGGCCGCGTGGTGGTCGATTTGTCGACGGCAAATTCGGCAATCAATATCGCCCAGCAGGGTCAGAACCTGGTGGTCGACTTCGTTGGCGCGACGCTGCCGCAGTCGCTGCGTCGCCGCTACGACGTGAGCGACTTCGGCACGCCCGTGCAGGCCATGCGCGCCACCGACAACGGCACCGGCGCGCGCCTGGTCATCGAGCCGCGCGGCAACTGGCAATACAGCTCCTACCAGACCGACACGCAATTCGTGGTGGAAGTCCGCCCGACCAAGGAAGACCCGAACAAGCTGATCTCGGGCCCCGGCTACCGCGGTGAGCGGCTGTCGCTGAACTTCCAGAACATCGATGTGCGTTCGCTGTTGCAGGTCTTTGCAGATTTCACGAACCTGAACATCGTCACGAGCGATAGCGTGACGGGCACCCTTTCACTGCGTCTGAAGGACGTGCCGTGGGATCAGGCCCTGCAGATCGTGCTCGATTCCAAGGGGCTGGCTTCGCGTCGCAACGGCAATGTGCTGTGGGTGGCGCCGCGCGGCGAACTCGCGACGAAGGAAAAGGCCGAACTCGAATCGCAGCAGCAGGTGACCGAACTGGAGCCATTGCGCAGCCAGGTGTTCCGGCTGAACTATCAGAGCGCTGCCGACGTGCGCAACATGCTGTTGGGCGTCGCGGCTGCCGGCGGCGCAGGCGGTGCGGTGGGCGGTGCCACCACGACCTCGCGGATCCTGTCCAAGCGCGGCTCGCTCACGGCCGACACCCGCACGAACCAGCTGTTTGTCTCGGATATTCCGAGCAAGCTTGAAGAGGTCCAGTCCTTCCTCCAGAAGATCGACATCCCCGTTCGCCAGGTGATGATCGAAGCGCGCATCGTCGAGGCGGATGACACGTTCAGCCGCAACCTGGGTGCCAAGCTGGGCTTCGCCTCCAAGACCAACGGCGCGGGCTACGGCAACACCTATACCAACGTGGTGTCGCCCATCACGCAGGGTGCGACCTGGGATAACAGCCCGGCCCTCAGCTTCCCGGCTAACGGCATCAACGGGGTGAACGCCGCCAGCGTGGCGGTGAGCCTGTTCAACGCCGGTGCCGGCCGCTTCCTGGCGCTGGAACTGTCCGCATTGGAAGCTGACGGTCGCGGCAAGATCATCTCCAGCCCGCGCGTGGTCACCGCCGACAACATCAAGGCACTGATCGAGCAGGGGACCGAGATCCCCTATCAACAGGCGACGTCTTCCGGTGCCACCTCGGTGTCTTTCAAGAAGGCCAACCTGAAGCTGGAAGTGACGCCGAAGATCACGCCGGACGGCAACGTCTTCCTGGACGTGGACGTCAACAAGGACAGTGTCGGCATCCAGACCACCAACGGTTTTGCTATCGACACAAAGCACGTGCAGACGCAGGTGCTGGTCGAAAACGGCGGGACGGTCGTGATCGGCGGGATCTTCACGCAGAACGAGCGGACGGATGTGAACAAGGTGCCGCTCCTGGGCGACATTCCGGTGGTCGGCAACCTGTTCAAGAGCACCAACAAGATCAATAACCGGACGGAGCTGCTGGTGTTCCTGACGCCGCGCGTGCTGTCTGATCAACTGTCGCAGAAGTAATCGGCGGTCCGGGATCTCATCTGCAAGCCCGGCCTCCTGCATGGAGCGCCGGGCTTTTTTGCATCTGGCGGGCGGGTTTGCGCGGGATGGAGCGCAAAAGCCACTACAATCGGACTCAATTTTCCGATTTCACGCGATTTTGTCTGTTCCCAACGTTTTTTTCGTCGGCCTGATGGGCGCCGGCAAGACCACGGTTGGCCGGGCGGTTGCCCGCCGGCTCGATCTGCCGTTCTTCGACTCCGACCATGAGATCGAAGCGCGATGCGGCGTTCGCGTGCCGGTCATCTTCGAACTCGAAGGCGAGGCAGGGTTTCGCGATCGCGAGACCCACATGATCGACGAACTCACCTCCCGGGAGGGCGTGGTCGTGGCCACCGGCGGCGGCGCCGTCCTGCGGCCGCAGAACCGCGCGATGCTGCGGGAGCGCGGCACCGTGATCTACCTCCGTGCCAATCCGCACGACCTGTATCTGCGCACGCGCCACGACAAGAACCGGCCGTTGCTGCAGACAGAAAACCCCCGTGCCAAGCTGGAAGAGTTGCATGCCATCCGTGATCCGCTGTATCGCGAGGTGGCTCACTTTGTCATCGAAACCGGCAAGCCCACGGTCGCCCAGCTCGTTAATATGGTGCTCATGCAACTCGAAGTGGCCGGCATTGTGGCGCCACCAGCGGGTTCTTCCTCACCCTCGTTCGTTTCCCCTCAGTCATGATTACCGTTGATGTCGACCTTGGCGAGCGCGCTTATCCGATCCACATCGGGCCGGGGCTGCTGTCCAGGGCGGAGCTGTTTGGTCCCCACATTCGCGGCGCGCGTGCCGTGATCGTCACCAACGAGACTGTTGCGCCGTTGTACGCCGCGCAGGTCGAAGAGGCCATCCGATCGCTCGGCAAGGCCGTCGATACCGTCGTGCTGCCCGATGGTGAATCGTTCAAGAAGTGGGAGACGCTCAATCGCATCTTTGACGCGCTGCTGGCTTCGGGTGCCGATCGCAAGACGACACTCATCGCGCTGGGCGGTGGCGTGATCGGCGACATGACCGGCTTTGCCGCCGCCTGCTATATGCGCGGCGTGCCGTTCATCCAGGTGCCCACGACGCTCCTGTCGCAGGTCGATTCGTCCGTGGGGGGCAAGACGGGCATCAATCACCCGCTGGGCAAGAACATGATCGGCGCGTTCCACCAGCCGCAGGCGGTGCTGGCCGACATCGATACGCTGCGCACGCTGCCCGCACGCGAGCTTGCCGCCGGCATGGCCGAAGTCATCAAGCACGGCGCGATTGCCGATGCCGGTTACTTCGACTGGATCGAGCGGAACATCGGCGGCCTCAACAACTGCGATGCCGGGCTGATGGCCGAGGCCGTGCGCGGCTCGGTGCGGATCAAGGCTGCCGTCGTTGCCCAGGACGAGCGCGAATCCGGCCTGCGCGCGATCCTCAACTTCGGCCATACCTTCGGGCACGCCATCGAGGCCGGCCTGGGTTACGGCGAATGGCTGCACGGCGAGGCCGTCGGCTGCGGCATGGTGATGGCGGCCGATCTGTCACATCGGCTGGGTTTCATTGATATCGACACGCGCAATCGCATCGCGGCACTGACGCGGGCCGCAAACCTGCCGACGGTCGCCCCAAACCTCGGCGTCGATCGCTTCATCGAGCTGATGCGCGTCGACAAGAAAGCGGAGGCTGGCGAGATCAAGTTCGTGCTGCTGCGTAAGCTTGGCGAGGCGTTCGTGACCACCGTGCCGGACGCCGATCTGCGCGCGACCTTGCAGCATGCCGTGCTGCGCCCGCCGACCGAGGCCCCTGTCGCCTGATGCCTGACGAGAGGGCCTGATGAACGATCGACTCGATTTGCCGCCCGCACCGTTCGATCTCGAGGGCCATCTCGCTCCGTATGCCGCGCACGCGGCGCAGACGCGCGGCCGCGTCCACGCCGAGCCACCGTCCACCTCGCGCACGGAGTTCCAGCGCGACCGCGATCGCATCATCCACAGCACGGCGTTCCGCCGCCTCGAATACAAGACGCAGGTGTTCGTGAACCACGAGGGCGACCTGTTCCGCACCCGGCTCACGCATAGCCTCGAAGTCGCGCAGATCGCCCGCTCGATTGCGCGCAGTCTGCGCCTCAATGAAGATCTCGTTGAAGCGATTTCACTGGCGCACGATCTGGGCCATACGCCGTTTGGCCATGCGGGGCAGGATGCGCTCAACGATTGCATGAAGCCGTATGGCGGCTTCGAGCACAATCTGCAGAGCCTCCTGGTCGTCGATAGGCTGGAGGAGCGTTATGGCGGTTTCGACGGCCTGAACCTGACATTCGAAACGCGTGAGGGCATCCTCAAACACTGCTCGCGCAACAACGCCGCCACACTGGGCGAGCTTGGGAGACGCTTTCTCGAGGGCCAGCAGCCCTCGCTCGAAGCGCAACTTGCCAATTTGGCCGACGAGGTCGCGTACAACAACCACGACATCGACGATGGCCTGCGCTCCGGCCTCATTACGCTGGAGCAGATGGAGGACGTGCCGCTCTGGGCGATCCATCGCCGCGAGGCCGAGGCGGCCTTTCCGGAAGTCGGTGGACGGCGCCTGATCAACGAAACCATCCGGCGCATCATCAATGCGCTGATCGTGGATCTGATCCGTGCCACGCGTGCCGCCATTGCAGAAGCTGGGCCGCAGAACATCGACGACGTGCGTGCCGCGCCAGCGCTCGTGACGTTTTCCGAGCCGATGCGCGAAGAGGCGCGCG
Source organism: Burkholderiaceae bacterium (assembly GCA_028871175.1). Lineage (GTDB taxonomy): Bacteria > Pseudomonadota > Gammaproteobacteria > Burkholderiales > Burkholderiaceae > Ralstonia > Ralstonia condita. The sequence goes on from JAGWNU010000170.1 coordinate 4,969, forward strand.
CGCTCAAGCGCTTCCTGTTCGACAACCTCTACCGGCATTACCTCGTCATGCGGATGTCCGCCAAGGCTCGCCGGATTATCGAAGACCTGTTCAGCGTATTCCTTGACGATCCGCGCCTGCTGCCGCCCCAGTATCAGGCGAAGTCCGACCCCGCCGAGCAACCCCGCTGGATTGCGCATTACATTGCCGGCATGACGGACCGCTACGCCATCAAGGAGCATCGCCGCATCTTCGCGGTGGATGCGGTCTGAACGATCGCTGCGCCGCGTGGCGTCCGGGCGATCGACGCCGGCCCCAAAGCGAGCGCCCAAAAAAAATGCCCGGCCGCCCCAACGCATGCCGGGCCGAACGCGCCAACCACCGCCGACGAGCGCCCCCGCCGTCGACGGCCCCTGCGGCACGTCGGAAAAGTCGATCAGAAGAAGTCTGGTTCGCTGATCGTCTCCCTCAGAAGCGGTAGCCCAGGCCGACGCCCAGCAGCCACGGGTCAACCTTGACCTTGCTGATGGTCTGGCCAGCCATCTTCACGTCTGCGCTGATCCAGGTCTTCTTCAGGTCGACGTTGAAGTAGACGTGATCGGACAGGCGATAGTCGAAACCCACCTGCAGCGCGGGGCCGAAGCTGTTCTTGCTCAGATCCAGCGGGCCGACGCCGGGCACCTGCAGATCCACGTTGGAGATGCGCGTGTAATTGATGCCCGCGCCCACGTACGGCTTGAAGCGTGATTCCGGCGTGAAGTGATATTGCAGCGTCAGGATCGGCGGCAGATGGCGGAAGCTGCCGATCTTGGTCGGACCGCCCAACGCGCTCTGCGTGACCGTCACGTCCTGCTGTTGCGGATAGGTCAGGATCAGCTCGGTCGCGATGTTCGGGGTGAAGAAGTACGAGACATCAAGCTCCGGGAACGCCTTGTTGTTGATCTGGATCGCATCCGCAGGCACAGCCAGCGCGGGCACGGGATCCGACTTGTTGGCCGCGGTCAGGTTGACGGCACGCAGGCGCACCATCCAGTTGCCGGTCGCTGCCGGCAGATCGGTCGTCTGCGCAAAGGCGGTCGGGCTGAAGGCGGCAGCAAGAACTCCGCTGACTGCGGCCGCGGCGGCTAGGCGAACAAAAGCCATGAATCGCTCCCTTGTGATGGTATGTCGTGATGTGATGGGAGCCAGTCTCGCGGGTAAGTCGCCCAATCGATTTGCGCCCGATCAACTTCGGGGTGCCGCCGCGCAGGCGCCTGCCCGCCGATTTGACGCGACGCAAATTCCGCGGTGAACGCGCGGCCTCACGTTGCGCCTTGGCGGCCGCATCTCCGCAACCGTTTGGTATTCGAGTAAATGGGGACAGATATGGAGCGCTCGCGCTACGATACGTGTTTCCCAATTCGGTCTTGTCACCATGGCCCGTCTGCCTCGCCTCAGTCCCGTTGATGTGCCCGTGCACGTGTTGCAGCGCGGCAACAATCGGCAGACGGTATTTCGTACCGACGAAGACTATGTGTTCTACCTCGACACGTTGCGCATGGCCGCCCGTGAGCATGACTTCGCCATCCACGCCTTCGCACTGATGCCCAATCACGTACACCTGGTGGGGACGCCCAAGGCGCCTGACAGTCTCTCGCGCACGCTGCAAGCGGTGGGGCGGCGGTACACGCGGTACTTCAACGCGGCGGCCGAACGCAGCGGCACGCTATGGGAAGGCCGCTTTCGCTCGACCGTGCTGGACCCGAGCGAATGGGTACTTCCGATGCAGCTTTATGTGGAGTCAAACGCCGTGCGTGCCGGCCTGGCCGCGACGCCGGAGGAGGATCGGTGGAGCACGTATCGCCACCATGCCGGTATCCAATCGATTCCGTGGGTGAGCGATCACTATTGCTATTGGCGCCTGGGAAACACGCCGTTCGAGCGCCAGTCCCGGTACCGGGCGTTGTGGCACGAGGGCCTGGGACCGGACCAGCTCGCGCAGATTCGCCAACACGTCCATAGTGGATGGCCATTGGGTGGCGAGGCGTTCCTGGCGACGCTGGCGCGTATGGGTGGGCGACGTGTGGCGCCGCTGCCAAAGGGGAGGCCGCCGCGTCGAACAGAAGAGAGCGGGCGTCAGAGGAATACCGAGGCTGATTAGCGCCGTGCCGCACTCCCCGCGCACATGCATATCCATCAGCGCATTTCTGATCTGTCCCTATTTAAAAGCCCGTGCCGGGAGTAGGCATTTTTAAATTTACTCCGACCCCATTTAAAAACTTTTGCCTGTTCCGGGGCGCTCTCTTATAGTCGATCCACCCGCATTCATGGTGCGGCGCGCCATTGTCTGTCCATCGCATCTGCACCTTATCGCGAAGGCCCTCCACGGCGCGTCGTGCCGACTACATCGGAAGATCGCCGTGGAACAACATTCCTTCCCCGCCGCGCCGCAGGGCGCTGAACCGACCGCCGTCCAGGGCGTGCCGTCGTCCCAAGGGTTGTACGACCCGACCAACGAACATGATGCGTGCGGCGTGGGTTTTGTCGCGCACATCAAAGGCAAGAAGAGCCACGAGATCGTCCAGCAAGGGCTGCGCATTCTGCACAACCTGGACCACCGGGGCGCCGTCGGTGCTGACCCGTTGATGGGTGACGGCGCGGGCATCCTGCTGCAGATCCCCGACCAGCTGTTCCGCGAAGATCTGTCGAAGCAGGGCGTCAACCTGCCGCCCGCCGGCGAATACGGCGTCGGCATGGTCTTCCTGCCGAAGGAGCACGCCTCCCGCCTGGCCTGCGAACAGGAACTCGAGCGCACGGTGCGCCTGGAAGGTCAGGTCGTGCTGGGCTGGCGCGACGTGCCGGTCGACAAGACCATGCCGATGTCGCCCACGGTGCAGAAGACCGAGCCGGTGATCCGCCAGATCTTCATCGGGCGCGGCCGCGACATCATGACCACCGATGCGCTGGAGCGGAAGCTGTACGTGATCCGCAAGACCGCCAGCCATGCCATCCAGGCGCTCAAGCTCAAGCACGGCAAGGAATATTTCGTGCCGTCGATGTCCGCGCGCACGATCGTCTACAAGGGCCTGCTGCTGTGCGAACAGGTCGG
>JAGWNU010000364.1 GCA_028871175.1 Burkholderiaceae bacterium
CCAAGGTGATCGTGGCGATCAACAAGGATCCGGAAGCGCCGATCTTCCAGGTGGCTGACTACGGCCTCGTGGGCGATCTGAACGCCGTCGTGCCGGAGCTGGTGACCGCACTGGGTTGATTGCACCGCGCGGCGCGCATCATCTGGCACGCTGCACTACTGCCCGACGCAAAGCCGTTTCCGACCCGTTTGGAAGCGGCTTTTTTGTACGCGAGCGCGATCAGGATGAAGCCTACGACTGACGCAGTGCCCTGATTGTGCTGAACGAGATTGGAGAAAGACATGACCTATCAAGCCCCTGTCAAGGACATGCTGTTCGTGATGAACGAACTCGCGGGCCTGGATAACGTTGCCAAGCTGCCCGGCTTCGAAGAGGCCACTGCCGACACGGCGCAAGCCGTCCTTGAAGAAAGCGCGCGTTTTACCGGCGAGGTTGTTGCGCCGCTCAATGTCGCAGGCGATCGGAACCCGAGCAGTTGGAAGGACGGCGTTGTGACAGCGACCGCCGGTTTCAAGGACGCTTTCCAACAATTTGGCCAGGGTGGTTGGCAGGGCGTGCAGCACCCGCTGGAATATGGCGGCCAGGGCCTGCCCAAACTGATTGCCACCGCATGCATCGAGATGTTGAATGCGGCCAACCTGTCGTTTGCGCTGTGCCCGCTGCTGACCGATGGCGCCATCGAGGCGCTGCTGACGGCTGGCAGCGAAGCGCAGAAGCAACGCTTCGTACCCAAGCTCATTTCAGGTGAATGGACCGGTACGATGAACCTGACGGAGCCGCAGGCCGGCTCTGATCTGGCGCTGGTGCGCACGCGTGCCGAGCCCGTGGGTGACGGCACGTTCAAGATCTTTGGTACGAAGATCTACATCACCTGGGGCGAACACGACATGGCCGAGAACATCGTCCATCTGGTGCTTGCGCGTACCCCGAATGCCCCCGAAGGCGTGAAGGGGATCTCGTTGTTCGTGGTGCCGAAGTTCATGGTCAATGACGACGGCTCGCTGGGCGCGCGCAACGATGTGCATTGCGTATCGATCGAGCACAAGCTCGGCATCAAGGCGAGCCCGACCGCCGTGCTGCAGTTCGGCGACCACGGTGGCGCGATTGGCACGCTCGTCGGCGAGGAGAACCGTGGCCTTGAATACATGTTCATCATGATGAACGCCGCGCGTTACGCCGTGGGTATGCAGGGCATCGGTGTGTCCGAGCGCGCGTACCAGAAAGCCGTGGCCTATGCGCGCGATCGCGTGCAGAGCCGCCCTGTGGATGGCTCGGTCGCCAAGCCGGTGCCGATCATCCATCACCCGGATGTCAAGCGCATGCTGCTGACGATGCGTGCGATGACCGAAGGCGCACGCGCGCTGGCCTTTGTGGCAGCCGCTGCCAGTGACGCCGGCCATCATGCAGCCGACGAGGCTGTGCGCAAGCAGAACGCCGCGTTGTACGAGTTCCTGGTGCCGATCGTAAAGGGCTGGAGCACCGAGATGTCGATCGACGTGACGAGCCTCGGCATACAGGTGCATGGCGGCATGGGCTTCATCGAGGAGACGGGCGCAGCGCAGTA
>JAGWNU010000365.1 GCA_028871175.1 Burkholderiaceae bacterium
ACGTGGTGAAATTGGTAGACACGCTATCTTGAGGGGGTAGTGGCGAAAGCTGTGCGAGTTCGAGTCTCGCCGTCGGCACCAATCAAATTCGGGGTCTGTTCAACGGGATGTTCCGCGCAGGCCCCTCCGCAAGACGACGCGCAGTTGAAGCGTCGTAAGGCTGCGGACCCGGCGCCTTCGATGGGGCGACAAGGCGCCGCCTGCGGGCAGTGCTGTTGCAACCATTCAAAAAGGCGGGCGTCCCTTGAACCTCGAAGCCTATTTCCCCGTACTGTTGTTTATCGTTGTCGGCGTTGGCCTTGGCCTTGCTCTGATGACCATCGGCCGAGTTCTCGGTCCGAACAATCCCGATCCTGACAAGCTCTCGCCGTACGAGTGCGGCTTCGAAGCGTTCGAAGACGCGCGCATGAAGTTCGACGTGCGCTATTACCTCATCGCCATCCTGTTCATTCTGTTCGATCTGGAGACTGCGTTCCTGTTTCCGTGGGGCGTGGCGCTGCGTGAGATCGGCTGGCCTGGGTTCTTCGCGATGGGTGTGTTTCTTCTCGAGTTTCTCGTGGGCTTCGTCTACATCTGGAAAAAAGGCGCGCTCGATTGGGAGTGATGTGAAATGGCGATCGAAGGCGTACTCAATGAAGGCTTTGTCACGACAACCGCTGACAAGCTGATCAACTGGACCCGTACCGGGTCACTGTGGCCGATGACGTTCGGCCTGGCCTGCTGTGCCGTCGAAATGATGCACGCTGGCGCATCGCGTTATGACCTGGACCGCTTCGGTGTGGTGTTCCGCCCGTCGCCGCGTCAGTCTGACGTGATGATCGTGGCCGGCACGCTGTGTAACAAGATGGCGCCCGCGCTGCGCAAGGTGTACGACCAGATGGCCGAGCCTCGCTGGGTCATCTCGATGGGGTCGTGCGCCAATGGCGGTGGCTATTACCACTATTCTTACTCCGTCGTGCGCGGCTGCGATCGCATCGTGCCGGTCGATGTGTACGTGCCGGGCTGCCCGCCGACGGCGGAAGCGCTGATTTATGGCGTCATCCAGCTGCAGGCGAAGATCCGCCGTACCAATACCATCGCGCGCAAGGGCTGACATGACCGACAAGCTTGCCACCCTGAAAGCCGCGCTCGAGAAGGCGCTAGGCAACCGCATTCAGAGTCTGTCCGAAGCCGTCGGTGAACTCACCCTGGTGGTGAAGGCTTCCGATTATCTCGAGGCCATGCGGGTGCTGCGCGACGACGCTTCGCTCAAGTTCGAGCAACTGATGGATCTGTGCGGCGTCGACTATGCCGACTACGGCGATGGTGCCTGGAATGGTCCGCGCTTTGCCGCTGTCTCGCATCTGCTGTCGGTATCGCACAACTGGCGCGTGCGCGTGCGCGTGTTTGCGCCGGATGACGACCTTCCTGTCGTGCCGTCCGTTGTAGACATCTGGAATTCCGCAAACTGGTTCGAGCGCGAGGCGTTCGACCTGTACGGTCTGGTCTTCGAAGGCCATCCGGACCTGCGCCGCATCCTGACCGATTACGGTTTCATCGGCCATCCGTTCCGCAAGGATTTCCC
>JAGWNU010000171.1 GCA_028871175.1 Burkholderiaceae bacterium
TGAAACAGCGAATCCATGATGGACTCCAGCGAGTGATCCGGGACCGCACATTCTAGCAGTCCGAGCCCCTCGCCATCCGCCGTGCGGCCTGCGCCTGTCGTTACAGGTAGAACATCTCCTCCTTCGGAGGAATCGGCGAGGTGCCTTCGCGCTTTTCATAAAACTCGTAGACGGCGTCCAGCGCGTCCTTCGGCTCGTCAACGATGCGCATGATGTCGAGATCGTGCTCGGCGATCAGGCCCATCGGCAGCAGCGTGAAACGGAACCAGTCGAGGAGGCCCTTCCAGAAGCGGCTGCCGAACATCACGACCGGCACGCTGCGCGATTTACCGGTCTGGACCAGCGTCAGCACTTCGGCCAGTTCATCGAGCGTGCCGAAGCCGCCGGGCATGACGATGAACGCGTCGGAGTTCTTCACGAAGGTGACCTTGCGCGTAAAGAAATGGCGGAAACGCATCGAAATATCCTGGTATGGATTGCCCTGCTGCTCATGCGGCAACTCGATGTTCAGGCCGACGCTGGCCGACTTCCCGCTATGCGCGCCTTTATTGGCCGCTTCCATGATGCCGGGCCCGCCGCCCGAGATGACGGCGAAGCCTGCGTCCGAGAACAGGCGGGCGATTTCGATGGTGCGTTCGTAGTACGGCGAATCCTCGCGCAGGCGCGCGCTGCCGTAGATCGAGACGGCCGGGCGGATCTCCGAGAGGTACTCGGTCGCCTCGATGAACTCTGCCATAATCGTGAACATCTGCCAGGAGGCGCGCGCTTTCTTTGCGGTGGCGCGTTCCTCGTCAGCAAGTGCCCGCAGACTGGGGATCATCTTGCGATCGGTACGGCCGGCTGCGGTGTCCGATTTGGCGGAAGCAATCTCCACAGGATGGTCGGCGCCCACCGTCACGTTGACGTCCATGTCGGCCGCCGATACACCTGCAGCCTGCTTCGCCACGCCACCTTCAGCGGAAGCGCCATTGTTGGAAACGCCTTCGGGCGCGCCAGTCACTTTAGAGTCCATGGGAATGTCGGAAAGTCAAGAAACGCTGTTGCTCGTCGATGGCTCGAGTTATCTGTACCGTGCTTATCACGCACTGCCCGACTTGCGAAATGGAGAAGGGTTTCCTACGGGCGCCATCTACGGCATCGTGAACATGCTGCGCAAGCTGCGCAACGATTACCCGGCCAAGTATAGCGCTTGCGTTTTCGACGCTAAAGGCAAGACCTTCCGCGATGACCTGTATCCCGCATACAAGGAACACCGCGCGCCCATGCCGGACGACCTGCGCGCGCAGATCGAACCGATCCACGAAGCCGTGCGCGCGCTGGGCTGGCCCATCCTGGTGGTGGATGGCGTCGAGGCTGACGACGTGATCGGCACACTGGCCGATCGGGCGGCCCGCGAGGGTATTCGCACCATCGTCTCGACGGGCGACAAGGACCTCGCTCAACTGGTCAACGACCACGTCACGCTGGTCAACACGATGACAAACGAAACGCTCGATCCGGCGGGGGTGCAGGCGAAGTTCGGCGTGCCGCCCGAGCGCATCGTCGACTACCTCTCGCTGATCGGCGATACGGTCGATAACGTGCCGGGCGTGCCCAAGGTCGGCCCGAAGACTGCCGTGAAGTGGCTGTCCGAATTCGGTTCACTCGACAATGTCATCGCCCGTGCCGGCGAGATCAAGGGCGTCGTCGGCGAGAATCTGCGCAATACGCTGGAATGGCTGCCCAAGGGGCGCGAGCTGTTGACGGTGAAGCTCGACTGCGATCTGGCCAACGAGGTACCGACGTTCGACGCACTGATCGACGGCGGCGAAGACAAATCCAAGCTCGTCGATTTCTTTTCGCGCTACGGTTTCAAGACGTGGCTGCGCGAAGCCTCCGGTGAGGCACTGCCAGACACGCGCAGTGTTGGCGCGGCGCGCAAGGCCGCCACACCCGTGAAGAACTACGCTGGTGAAGCCGCACAGCAGCAGGCGCAAGCCAGCCTGTTCGACCTCGAGGCGCCGCCCGACGAGGTGCGGTACGAGACGGTGACGACCGAGGCGCAGCTTGAATCGTGGATGCAGCGCCTGGACGAGGTGGACCTGGTCAGCATCGACACGGAGACGACGTCGATCGATCCGATGCTCGCGCAGCTCGTGGGCATTTCGCTGTCTGTCACGCCGGGTGAGGCGTGCTACATCCCGGTGGCGCACCGGGGGCCGGATGTCGCCGGCCTCGATGGCGCCGCGCAGCTCGCGCGCGATGCGGTCCTCGCGCGCATGAAGCTGTGGCTCGAGGATGAATCGCGCAAGAAGGTCGGTCAGCACCTGAAGTACGACGCGCACGTGTTCGCCAACCATGGCATTGCGCTGCGTGGCATCGAGCATGACACGATGCTCGAATCGTACGTGCTCGAGTCCCATCGCAATCACGGCATGGATGCGCTGGCCGAGCGCGTGCTGCATCTGAAGACCATCACGTACGAAGCGGTGTGCGGCAAGGGCGCATCGCAGATCGGCTTTGACGAGGTCCCGCTCGATCGCGCGACCGAGTACGCGGCCGAGGACGCCGATATCACCCTGCGCCTGCACCGCACGCTGTATCCGAAGGTGGCGGAAGACGACAAGCTGCGCTACGTCTACGAGCAGATCGAAATGCCAACCTCCATCGTGCTGCAGAAGATGGAGCGCAACGGCGTGTTGATCGACGCCGACCGTCTGGCGAAGCAGAGCAGTGAACTGGGCCAGCGCCTGGTTGAACTCGAAATACAGGCGCACGCGCTGGCAGGCCAGCCGTTCAATCTGAACTCCCCGAAGCAGATCGGCGACATCTTCTTTACGCAGTTGAAGCTGCCGGTCATCAAGAAGACCGCCAGCGGCGCACCGTCGACTGACGAAGAGGTCCTGCAGAAGCTCGCCGAGGATTACCCGCTGCCCAAGCTATTGCTGGATTACCGGGGTCTGGCGAAGCTCAAGTCCACCTACACCGACAAGCTGCCGAAGATGGTGAATCCGCGCACCGGCCGGGTTCACACCACGTATGGCCAGGCGACGGCAGTGACGGGCCGACTTGCATCGACCGATCCGAACCTGCAGAACATTCCGGTCCGCACGGAAGAGGGACGGCGCATCCGCGAGGCGTTCATCGCGCCGGAAGGCAGCGTGATCGTGTCGGCGGATTATTCGCAGATCGAGCTGCGCATCATGGCCCATCTGTCCCAGGATGAAGGCCTGCTGCGGGCATTCCAGGAAGGGCAGGACGTGCACCGGGCCACCGCTGCTGAAGTGTTCAGCGTGACGCCGCTCGAGGTGACGGCTGACCAGCGGCGCGTCGCCAAGGTCATCAACTTCGGGCTCATCTACGGCATGAGCGCATTCGGGCTGGCCAGCAACCTCGGGATCGGCCGCGATGCCGCCAAGCTCTATATCGATCGCTACTTTGCCCGCTACCCTGGCGCTGCCCGGTACATGGATGAAACGCGTCAGACGGCGCGCGAGCGTGGCTATGTGGAGACCGTCTTCGGACGACGCCTGTGGCTGCCTGACATCAACGGCGGTAACGGCCCCCGCCGCCAGGCTGCGGAGCGCGCTGCGATCAACGCGCCGATGCAGGGCACGGCAGCCGATCTCATCAAGCTGTCGATGCTCGCCGTGCAGGGCTGGCTGGAAGCAGAGGCCATGCGTTCGCGCCTTGTCATGCAGGTACACGACGAGCTGGTGCTGGAGGTTCCGCAGGAGGAACTGACCGTCGTGCGCGAGCGCCTGCCCGAACTGATGTGCGGTGTCGCAACGCTGCGTGTGCCACTGGTTGCAGAGGTGGGCGTGGGCGCCAACTGGGAAGAGGCGCACTGAAGCACCGCCACCTGTCCGCCGGACAACGCGCGACGGCGGCTTGCCTGCCAAGGCAGCCTGCGAACGGACGTGCTATGCGGTATCCCTGATCCGGCCTATCCACGCGCCTGGGGTTGCGGCAGATTTTGCGTTGCAGCAGACTGCAACTGACAGATCACGCGATCGCATCGATTTTCAGGGCTTGCAGGGAGACACACATGGCAGGGCAGACGGAGCGCGCGGACGGACCGCGCATCGTGGTGGTGGGGGGCGGGGCAGGCGGGCTTGAACTGGCAACGCGACTGGGTGACAAGCTTGGCAAGCGCGGCCTAGCGCAGGTTGTGCTGGTCGACCGCAACCCGACACATATCTGGAAGCCGCTGTTGCACGAAGTTGCGGCAGGCAGCATGGATCCGAACACCCACCAGCTCGAGTACGCCGCGCAGGCGCGCTGGCATGGCTTTGAGTTCCAGCAGGGTGAACTCAAAGCGCTCGACCGTGTGGCCAGGACCATCACCGTGTCCGGGAGCCTGGATGCCGATGGCACCGAGGTGCTGCCCGAGCGTGCCATTCCATACGACACCTTGGTGCTCTCCATCGGGAGCGTGACGCATTTCTTCGGCGTGCCGGGCACGGCCGAACATGCTATCGCGCTGGATACTGCGTGGCAGGCCGAGCGGTTCCGTCGCAAGCTGATCTCGGCGTGCATGCGTGCGCAGAATCGCGTGGGCGACGCCCGACCGCAGGTGGACATCGCCATCGTGGGCGCGGGCGCCACGGGGGTCGAGCTGTCCGCCGAATTGCGTAACACCGCGCATGTGCTGGCCGCGTATGGCCTGCACAAGATGGACCCGCGCCACGATATCCGCATCCACCTGATCGAAGGCGGTCCGCGCATCCTGCCGGTACTCAAGGAGCGGATTTCGGCCGCGACCACCGGGCTGTTGCACAAGCTCGACGTGGACGTGATCACCAGCGAGCGCGTGACCGAAGTCACCGCCAACGCCGTGAACACGGCCAGCGGCAAGTCCATCCCCGCGGACCTGACGGTGTGGGCCGCAGGCATTCGCGCGCCTTCGGTCCTGGGTGAACTGGGTCTGCCGGTCAACAAGCTGGGGCAACTGATCGTGTCTCGCACGTTGCAGGTGGAAGGCGAAGATTCCATCTATGCCTTCGGCGATTGCGCGAGCTGCCCCTGGCCGGAGGCGTCCACCAGCGTGCCCCCTCGCGCGCAGGCGGCACATCAGCAGGCTACCTATCTGTACAAGGCCTTGCGCCGGCGCATGGAGGGCAGGCCGGTCGAGCCCTTCGCCTTCCAGGACCTGGGGTCGCTGGTGTCGCTCGGCCATTTCAGTGCGGTGGGAAGCCTGATGGGCGGCCTGATCGGCGGCTCGATGTTCATCGAGGGCTTGATGGCGCGGCTGATGTATACGTCGCTGTACCGCATGCACGTGCTGGCGCTGCACGGCTGGGTCCGCATGGCGCTCGATACCGTGACGCATTGGCTGCGCAGCAAGACGAACCCGCGGGTCAAGCTGCACTAGGCGCGCCGCCGGGATGCCGGGCTCTGCAGCGTTGCATCTGCTTGGGTAGACTCATCGCCTCGTTCACCGTAATCGCCCCCCGGGGCGCAAGGAGCGTGCGATGCAGTTGGAAGCAGAAGTGGAGAGCCTGGTGCCTGGCCGCGGTTTTGATCGCCGTGGCTTCATGAAGACCGCGCTGGGTTCGGCATTTGCGGCGGCGGTGCTGCCGGTATCGGCGCAGGCCATCAAGACCGATTTCATCGGGCTGACGGCAGGCGAGGTGACAGTGCCCGTGGGCGACTTCAAGATGCCGGCCTATCGCGCCCAGCCCGAAGGCAAGACCAAGCTGCCGGTGGTCATCGTCGTCAGTGAAATCTTTGGCGTACATGAGTACATCGCCGATGTCTGCCGGCGCTTCGCCAAGCTGGGCTATCTGGCCATCGCGCCTGAATTGTTCGCACGCCAGGGCGATCCGCAGTCGTACGCCACGATCCAGGAATTGCAGGCCAATATCATCTCAAAGGTGCCTGACGCGCAGGTCACGGGCGACCTGGATGCGACGGTGGCCTGGGCCAAGCAGAACGGGGGCGATCCGACGCGCATCGGGATCACCGGCTTCTGCTGGGGCGGTCGCCAGACGTGGCTGTTTGCCGAGCATAGCCCGGACGTGCGGGCCGCCGTGGTGTGGTACGGCCAGCCGAAGGGCAACCCCACGCCTCTGCAGCCGACCTTTCCAATCGACAGGGTGGACGAGCTCAAGGCGCCCGTGCTGGGCATGTATGGCGGCAAGGACACCGGTATCACGCAGGACGCTGTCGGTGCGCTGAAGACGGCGCTGGAATCATCCAGGAATCCGAAGGCGCATGCGTCGCGCATCATCGTGTATCCGAATTCGGGCCATGCATTCCATGCCGACTACCGGCCGAGCTACGTCAAGGCGGACGCGGAAGACGGCTGGAAGAAGTGCATCGCCTGGTTCAAGGACCACGGCGTCGCGTAGGGGTTCATCGCCCGGCAGGAGAGGCCCCGCGCGGGCCTTTTGTTCTGGTTGCGCTGGTAAAGGTGGGCAAAGGGGCATACAATGCGCCTCTTCTTGCAACTCGGTTGCGTTTATAGGCGCGCGCCGCATGACCTTCGATACCACCCTGTTTGGCATCCTCGTGGCCACCGCGCTGTCGGGTATCGGCAGCATGGCCGGCGCAGCCGTGCTGTCGTTGACCGTGCTGTCGCGCGTGGTTGACCGCATGGTCAGCTTTTCCGTCGGCGTCTTGCTGGCCACGTCGCTGCTGCATTCGCTGCCGGAGGCGTTCGAGGCGCGGCACGGCATGGAGCCCAATACGCATGCGCTGTTCGCGACGCTGCTGGCGGGCCTGCTCGGATTCTTCCTGCTCGAAAAGATCTCGCTGATCCGCCACTCGCATCATCACGAGGGAGACGGGCATGGCCACCATCACGGGCACGATCGCCAGGAAGCGGGCCGCAGCGGCCTGATGATCCTCGTCGGCGATGGCCTGCACAACTTCTCGGACGGCATTGTCATTGCTGCCGCCTTCCTGGCAGACACCCGGGTTGGCATTGTCACCGCGCTGGCGATTGCCGCGCACGAAATCCCGCAGGAGATCGGCGACTTCATGGTGCTCCTCAATGCTGGCTTCACCAAGGCCCGCGCGTTCGTCTACAACCTGATCTGCAGCCTCTGTGCGCTGGTGGGCGCGGTACTCGGCTATTACCTGCTGGACCGGCTGACGGCGTGGATTCCGTACGTCCTGGTGGTGGCCTCCAGCAGCTTCATCTACATCGCCGTGTGCGACCTGATGCCGCAGATGAAGCGCAAGCCGCGCTGGCAGGAATCGGCGGTGCAGGTTGCCTTGATTGTGGCAGGCATCGTGATGATCTTCCTCCTGACGGATGGCCTGCACGGCCACGCGCACTGAGCCAGCCTTCCCAAAGAAAAAGCCCGGTCGATGCCGGGCTTTTTTGTGCACGGGGGCAGGTTATGGATTCGGCCCGCTTGCCACCGGGCGCGACGGGTCGCTGCACCATTCGCTCCACGAACCGGCGTACAGGGCAGCGCCAGGCAGTCCGGCGATTTCCATGGCGAGTGCGTTATGGCAGGCAGTCACACCAGAGCCACACTGCAATACGGCGTCTTCCGGTTTTGCACCGGCCAGCACGGCGGCAAAGTCGGCGTACAACTGGTCTGCGTGCTTGAACGTGCCATCGGGCTGCAGGTTGTCACGGAAGAAGCGGTTGCGCGCGCCAGGGATATGGCCGCCCACCGGGTCCAGCGTTTCGTTTTCTCCGCGGTAGCGATCGGGGGCGCGGGCATCGATGATGGGCTTGTTCGCGTGGCCCAGGTACTTCTGCACGATGTCGGCCGTCACCAGCGGCGCGAGCGAGGGCTTGCGGGCGAGGTTGCCTGGCGCGGCGTTGAGCTGGGGTTCTTCCGGCACGACCGCATCGGCCGGGAAGTGCATGGCTTCCCACGCCTGCAGGCCACCGTCGAGTACAGCCACGTCCGGATGACCGACCCAGCGCAGCAGCCACCAGAGGCGCGCGGCGAACATGCTGCCTTGCCGGTCGTAGGCGACGACCTGTGAATCGTCATTGACACCCAGCGCCCTCAGGCGCGCGACCAGCGCTTCGGCGTCCGGCAATGGGTGGCGGC
>JAGWNU010000172.1 GCA_028871175.1 Burkholderiaceae bacterium
GCTCCGGCCGTTGCACCTGCTGCTGCACCCGCTGCCAAGACCGCGCTGAACCCGGCTGCGGCATGGCCGTTCCCGACCGGCAACCGTCCGTAAGTCATTCCTACGACGGTGATCCTCCGGGACCCAAGCGGCGCGCGTGTCGCGCCCACCTGATCGGATACTGCGTATCCGGTCCGCAAGACCTGGTGTCTTGCACCGCCCGCCGATCGGCTCACGCCCCGGCGGGCTTTTTCTTGGCTGCGCGATTCATCGAGGCATAAAAAAACCGCACCGGCGCAATGCCGATGCGGCTGGTCTCGTAGCCCGCCGAGGGGCGTACGTCGCGTCGATCAGTGCGTCACGCGCGTCACGCCGCCGGAAGACAGCAGGCGCACGCGCTCGCCCGGGCGGAACGCCTCGTCGGCGTCTTGCGTGATGGCGCGATATTCGCCGTTGTCGAGCTTGACGGTGATTTCCAGGCCGGGGCGCTTGTTCACCTGGCCTTCGAGCGCGCTGCCCGCGACGCCGCCCAGGATGGCGCCGAGCACACCGGCGGCCACCGAACCGTTGCCCCGCCCGATAGCCGCCGCCGAGCCGATGCCGCCGATTGCCCCGCCCGCGATGGTACCCACGCCGGTCTGTTCGCGATCGATCACGACGTTGCGCACGGAGTCGACCGTGCCGAAGCGCACGGTCTGCTCACGCTGCGCTTGGCCCGACGTATAAGCGCTGTTGGAGTTGGTGCCCATGGCGCAGCCTTGCAGGCCCAGCGCGGCGACGAGCAGGGTCGCGGCACCAATGCGATAGATGGGTTTCATGTTCGTTCCTTATTGATACCGGTATCCGAAAGCGGTTTCGAAGCGCCGTGCAATCTCGTCGATGGGCATGCCGTGGTTCTGCGGGCCCTGGCAGGTGATCTTGAGGGAGCCCATCAGGCTGGCGAGCCGGCCGGTGGTTTCCCAATCCAGGCCGTTCTCGATGCCGTAGAGCAGACCGCCACGGAAAGCGTCGCCGCAACCGGTCGGGTCCACCACGCGTTCGGCCGGCACCGCCGGAATCGTGTACAGCTTGCCGCCGGCGTGGATCTCCGCCCCCTCTTCCCCACGTGTGACTATGAACGCCTCGACGCGCTGCGCCAGTTCTGCCGCACTGTAGCCCGTGCGTGACAGCATGACCTGCGCTTCGTAGTCATTGACCACCACGTAGGTGGCGAGTTCAACGAAGCGGCGCAGGTCGCCGCCGTCGAACAGCGGCATCGCCTGACCAAGGTCGAAGATGAACGGCACGCCGGCTTCGGCAAACTGCGTGGCATGGTGGAGCATGCCGTCGCGGCTGTCGGGGCCGACCAGACCGACCCGGGCCGGCAGGGCATCCTTGACCGAATTGAGACTCGACTCACTCATCGCGCCCGGATGGAAGGCCGTGATCTGATTGTTGTCGCGGTCGGTGGTGATCATCGCCTGGGCGGTGAACGTGTCCGGAATCTCCTTGATGTGCTGCGTGGAGATGCCGAGGTTCTTCAGGTACGCGAGATACGGACCGGCATCCTGACCAACCGTGGCCATGACGATCGGCTCGCCGCCGAGCAGCTTCAGCGTGAAGGCGATGTTGCCTGCGCAGCCGCCAAACTCCCGGCGCATGCTTGGTACCAGAAAGGACACATTCAGGATGTGGATCTTGTCCGGCAAGATGTGTTCGCGGAAGTGTCCGTCGAACGTCATGATGGTGTCGTAGGCGACCGAGCCGCAGATCACGCTGGCCATATTGAAAAGGCTCCAAATGGAAACGCGGCCGCCCAAGTGGACGGCCGTGTGATGCATGCGAGACCGGGGGATCGGTCTCGGCAGAATGTTGGTGAGCTTACTTCAGCGCGGCCAGGGCGGCGTCGTAGTTCGGCTCTTCCTTGATCTCGGGCACGAGCTGCGAGTACAGGACGTTGTCGCTGCCATCCAGTACGACGACTGCGCGCGCCGTCACGCCGGCCAGCGGCCCCGACGTGATGTCGACACCGTAGGCTTGTTTGAAACCCTTGTCACGGAAGGTCGACAGCGGCACCACGTTTTCGATGCCTTCGGTGGTGCAGAAGCGGCCAGCGGCGAACGGCAGGTCGGCGGAGATGGAGAACACGACCGTGTTGTCCAGCTTCGATGCCGCTTCGTTGAACTTGCGCGTGGAGGTGGCGCACACCGGCGTGTCCAGGCTCGGCACGATATTCAGGACCTTGCGCTTGCCGGCGAAATCAGCCAGCGAAACGTCCTTCAGGTCCTTGCCGACCAGCGTGAATGCCGGGGCCTTCGCGCCGACGGTCGGGAATTGGCCGCCGACTTCGATCGGGTTGCCGCCAAGGGTCACGTTTGCCATGGTGTGCTGCTCCTTCGTTGATACGTGTTGGGGTGAATCAGGGGTAGAAAATCAGGACCCGGTAGTTAGCCGTCGGGCGCTGGGATTCGAATCGTACCCGAATCGGCAATTCGGCGCGGGCGGGCAGGCCTGATGTGCCATATGCCCGGTCGGCGGGGTTCAGGTAGTCGGCAGGCAACAGGGCGCGGCGCGCGAGAAGCTGATCCTGCAAGTCGGTCGTCACGAGCTCGATGGCCGGCAGCGCGACAGGGCCGCCCGTCCGGTTGCGCAGCGTGGCGGTCAGCACATACTGGTCGGACGCATCGCCTTCCTGGCGCTGCAGTTGCGACGATTCGATCTGCAATGCCTCGAGGTTACGAGGTGGTGCGATCCTGCAATGCAGCGGCTGGCATACCGCTTCCCAGAGTGGGCGCGTCGAAGGGAGCCGTCGGGCGATTTCGGCGCGGCCGAGGAAGAGTCCCTGCGCGATCGCCGTCATGGCCAGCAAACCGATCGCGATGCGCGCCAAGGCTCGGCGGCCCGTTGATTTGCGGGCCTGTTCGCGCGCCTGTGCAGCGCGCAGGAAATCCAGCGTCGCCGCAGAGACACCGTGGTTCGGGCCGCGCGTCTTCCGTTGGCGCGGTGCCCCGGTCAGCGTGCGCTGCGGTGCCGGACCTGCACGATCGTCGCGCCCTTCGTGGGTCTTGCGTGCGTGGCTGCCGTGGCTGCCGTGGCGGCGGGGCACGGGCGCGAACAGCGTGTGGGGATCGGACTCGTGGCGCATCCAGAACGAGTCATGCCGCTCGTCCAACGCCTTCGGCGAGGCAGCCGGCGTGGGTGGCGAGGGTATTGCCGCAGGTGCGGGCGCACTGGCAGGTTCGGCCGGCAAGTCTGCCGACGGCTGTCTGGGCAAGGCCGCTGCGAAGGCGTCTTCGTCGTCTTCGAGATCGCGGATCGGCGGGAGCCCGTGGAAGGGGTCAGCCGGCGCTGCCGGCGGCTGAGGGGTCGCAGGCGCAACCGGCGCGCCTGCGGGAAGCGGGCTGGCGGATTGGGCTGGCGCTTCGTCAAGCAGCGGGCGCGTGTCAGGTGCAGTCGGCTCCGTTTCGGGAACGGGCGTTGCGCCTTCCACTTCACCGAGATGGACTTCGGCGACACTGCCTTCGGCGATGTCTTCTTCCCAGATCAGCGTCATGCCGAAGCCGTGATCGTCTTCGGCAGCCTGTGGTACTGCCTGGGCTTCGGCTGGCGCAACGGGAACCCCGGCCGCCCTGGCCGGTGCCGACGCGGCGGGCGGCTCCAGCGGTGCAGGCGGGCGTGCTGGCGTCGTCGGGGCTGGGGCACGCGCCGCTTCTGCCGGAGCCGGCACGGCTCCGAGCTCGATCAGATGCGTACGCCCATCGAAGACGTGGTTGCAGCGTCCGCAGCGAACGAGTCCGCCGCGCAGGCGCAGTTGATCAGCGACGACGCGAAATGCGGTGTGGCAATTGGGGCAGCGGGCGGCGAGACGTGGCGCGGTTGCCATGCGGGAGGAAGAGAAAAAAGCCGACCGCGCGAGTATTGCAGACAGTCACGCCAGCGTCGACCTTTGCGGTGACGCTGGCGATCCATCGTGCGTGCTCAGACCGGTTTGACGCCGTGCAGGCAGACCCAGCCGTCACGCGCGCGCCACACCGTGAGCGGAATGGCGGAGGCGTATGCGGCGGCCACGTCTTCGGCCTGACGCTCCAGTACACCAGACAGGATCAGCCGGCCGCCGGGTCGCACGCGTGCGCACAACATGGCTGCCATCAGCTTGAGCGGGTTCGACAGGATGTTGGCGACGACCAGATCGAATGTGCCTTCCGGTGCATCGTCGGGCAGGGCGAAGGTGGCTTCGACGTGGTTGCGCTCGGCGTTGTAGCGCGAGGCTTCCACGGCGTTCGGATCGATATCGACACCGACGGTTTCACCGGCGCCGAGCTTCTTGGCGACGATGGCCAGGATGCCCGAGCCGCAGCCGTAGTCGAGCGTGCGTTCGCCGGGTTGCACGTGCTGCTCGAGCCATTCCATGCACAGGCGCGTGGTCGGGTGGCTGCCGGTGCCGAAGGCGAGGCCCGGGTCGAGCTCTAGCACCACGGCATCGGGCTCCGGCGCATCGTGCCACGACGGCACGACCCAGATGTGCTCACCAATATGAATGGGCTCGAACTGCGATTGCGTGACACGCACCCAGTCCTGCTCTTCGACTTCGCGCACGGTGTATGCCGGCAGCGGCGTCAGGTTGATCTCGTTGGCCGCGGCTGCCACCAGCAATGCCGGGTCGGCATCGTCAGCGAGCAGCGCAACCACGCGCGAGCGGTTCCACGCAAGGCGTGTCGGCTCGTGACCGGGCTCGCCAAAGAGTGGTTGCTCTTCGGGCGTGTCGGCATCGGCGTCTTCCACCGAGACCGACAGCGCGCCGAGATCAAACAGCGCTTCGGACAACGCTTCGGCGTCGTCACGCGCCACTTCGAGCACGCATTCGCGGTACGTCACTTGCCGCCACCCTTGGCCACTTCCTGTTGCGCCAGACGGTGCTCCAGGTAGTGGATGTCGGTGCCGCCTTCCACGAAGTTCGCGTCGAGCATCAGGTCGCGGTGCAGCGGCACGTTGGTCTGGATGCCTTCCACCACCATTTCCGACAGGGCGATGCGCATGCGGGCGATGGCCTGCTCACGCGTCGCACCGTACGTGATGACCTTGCCGATCATCGAGTCGTAATTGGGCGGCACGAAGTAGCCGTTGTAGGCGTGCGAATCCACGCGGACACCCGGCCCGCCCGGCACGTGCCACGACGTGATGCGGCCCGGCGACGGCGTGAACTTGAACGGATCTTCGGCGTTGATGCGGCACTCGATGGCGTGGCCCTTGAGCACGATGTCCTTCTGGCGGAAGCGCAGCTTTTCGCCGGCCGCCACGCGGATCTGCTCCTGCACGATGTCGACACCCGTGATCATTTCCGTGACCGGATGTTCGACCTGCACGCGCGTGTTCATTTCGATGAAGTAGAACTCGCCGTTCTCGTACAGGAACTCGAACGTGCCGGCGCCGCGGTAGCCGATTTTCTTGCAGGCTTCGGCGCAGCGGTCACCAATGCGCTCGATCAGGCGGCGCGGAATGTGCGGTGCCGGCGCTTCTTCGATCACCTTCTGGTGGCGGCGCTGCATGGAGCAGTCGCGCTCGCCCAGCCAGACGGCATTGCGGTGCTGGTCGGCCAGGATCTGGATTTCCACGTGGCGCGGATGCTCCAGGAACTTCTCCATATAGACTTCGGGGTTGCCGAAGGCGCGGCCGGCTTCTTCGCGCGTCATGTTGACGGCGTTAATCAGCGCAGCCTCGGTGTGGACCACACGCATGCCACGGCCACCACCGCCGCCAGCCGCCTTGATGATCACCGGATAGCCAACCTTCTTGGCCGTTGCCAGGATTTCCTTCGGGTCTTCGGACAGGGCGCCTTCCGAGCCCGGCACGCACGGCACGCCGGACTTGATCATCGCTTGCTTGGCCGACACCTTATCGCCCATCAGGCGGATCGATTCAGGCGTCGGGCCGATGAAGGTGAAGCCGGATTGCTCCACGCGCTCGGCAAAGTCGGCGTTTTCCGACAGGAAGCCGTAGCCAGGGTGGATGGCCTGTGCGTCGGTCACCTCGGCGGCCGAGATGATGGCCGGCATGTTCAGGTACGACAGCGGCGACGGTGCCGGGCCGATACACACGGCTTCGTCGGCCAGCTTGACGTATTTGGCTTCCTTGTCCGCCTCGGAATAGACCACCACGGTCTTGATGCCGAGTTCGCGGCAGGCGCGCTGGATGCGAAGAGCGATCTCGCCGCGATTCGCGATCAGGATCTTGTCGAACATCGTGTTCTCGCTACAAAAAGGAGAGGCGAGGGCGCAGTGGCTGGGCCGCTCTCAGTGGCAGCCCTTGTGCGCCGGCTCGCGCTCGGATGCGGCACGCTGCGCGCCGCACGATGAGGGTCGGATGCCGGAAGATCAGCCGATCACGAACAGCGGCTGGCCGTACTCCACAGCCTGGCCGTTCTCGATCAGGATTTCCTTGATCACGCCCGCCTTGTCCGCTTCGATCTCGTTGAGCAGCTTCATGGCTTCGATGATGCAGAGCGTCTGGCCTTCCTTGACCGTGTCGCCCACCTTGACGAACTCGGCGGCGCCCGGCGACGGCGAACGGTAGAACGTGCCGACCATCGGCGACGTCACGATGTGGCCGGCCGGCAGGGCCGGCGCGGCAGCTTCGGCGCCGACGGCGGCCGGAGCCGCTGCAGCGGGTGCGCCCATGGCCGGCGCGGCCTGCATCTGCATCGGGGCATATTGCATCGGGGCCATCACTTGCGGCGCCGACTTGACGATGCGGACCTTGCCTTCGCCTTCGGTCACTTCGAGTTCCGAAATGCCCGATTCGGCCACCAGGTCGATCAGCGTTTTCAGCTTGCGCAAATCCATGAACGTTCTCCTGCAGCGTCGGCGATCTGGGGCGGTGGATGCACGCGAATGGCTCTTCGGCCGCGCATCGGTCAATGGCGCTCCAGGCGCTGGCGTCGTTGCGTTGGTTAAGTGGTTGAAATAAAAGGAAGAAGACGGCTGATCAGCCGCCGTGTTGGTCGATGGCGAAGTCCAGCGCCGCCAGATAGCCGCGCCAGCCCAGTCCGCAAATTACGCCCACCGCCTGGTCCGCCAGGTACGAATGGTGGCGGAACGGCTCACGACGATGCACGTTGGACAGATGCACTTCGATATACGGGATCACCACACCGGCCAGTGCGTCGCGCAGCGCCACGCTCGTGTGCGTGTAGGCGGCCGGGTTGATGATGATGAATTCGACGCCTTCGCTCTTGGCGGCATGGATGCGGTCAACCAGTGCGCCTTCATGGTTCGACTGGAAGTGCGCCAACGTCACGCCGCGCGCCGTGGCGCGTTCGACCAGGGCGGCGTTGATGTCGGCGAGGGTGGTCGCACCATAGACTTCCGGCTCGCGCGTTCCAAGGAGATTCAGGTTGGGCCCGTGCAACACGAGCACGCTGCGAGGCGCTTTAGCGATCGGTTTTTCAGCCACGATTTGACCGGTTGAGCGAAGTTGAGCGCAATTTACCGCAAGTTAGAATGGTATGTCTAGTTTTTGCTGAAAAACTATCGACAAATCGGTGTTTTCACCGATATGGAGCGAGCCATCCGCTTCTTGCATGCAGAACAAGGGAATTTAAAAGCACATAGCGCACGTATGACGTTTTTGCGTCTTCACGTGCGTTGCAAGGCTTCAATCAGTTCTGTTGCGTGTACTCGACCCATCTTCCGGAAAGTGATCTGCCCTTGTGCGTTGACGATCACGGTAAAGGGCAGGCCTCCGGCATCGTTGCCAAACTGGCGCCCCAATTCGGTGCCTCCGAAGCCGGCGACAGCCACCGGATACGCGACAGGTACCTTGTTCAGGAAGGTCTTGATATTGGCGGCGGTATCGATGCCGATGCCCACAAACCTGACCTTGGCCTGCTGTTCCTGCGCCAGCGCCGACAATTCGGGCATCTCTTCCACGCAAGGTCCGCACCACGGCGCCCAGAAGTTGATCACGACCGGGTGGCCTCGAAAACGGGCCAGATCAAGGGGCGCGCCATTGGCATCCTGCAGCTTGCTGTCGTAAA
>JAGWNU010000366.1 GCA_028871175.1 Burkholderiaceae bacterium
GTAAGGGGCGACATGGCGAACTCCGTCAGACAGTTTGCAGCGATGACGCTATATTCGCCGCCCTCCCCACCCGCGAACATCGACAGTTCGGCGATTTGCCGCTCAAACTGTTTCGCCCGTTTCACCGGGCCAGTTCGCTGACAGCACCAGTACAGTCGGCGCCGCGTCGCACACGTTACAATGCGGCTCACCCGATTTTTGACGCCGCTTCCACCCCTGCCGCAATGCAGCCCTACCTCGACCTGATGCGCCATGTCTACGAGCATGGCACCGACAAAGCCGACCGCACCGGCACGGGCACGCGCTCCGTATTCGGGCACCAGATGCGTTTCAACCTGCAAGACGGGTTTCCGCTGGTGACCACCAAGAAGGTGCACATCAAGTCCATCGTCTATGAACTGCTGTGGTTCCTCCAAGGCGCCACCAATGTGCGCTGGCTGCAAGACAATGGGGTGACGATCTGGGATGAATGGGCGGACGCCGACGGCGAACTCGGCCCCATCTACGGCTACCAATGGCGCTCCTGGCCCTCGCCTACCGGTGAGCACATCGACCAGATCGCCGAACTCATCGCCCAGATCAAGCGCAATCCGGATTCCCGCCGCCTGATCGTTTCCGCCTGGAACGTGGCCGACATCCCACGCATGAAGCTGCCGCCCTGCCACGCGTTCTTCCAGTTCTACGTGGCCGACGGCAAGCTCTCGTGCCAGCTCTACCAGCGCAGCGCCGACATCTTCCTCGGCGTGCCGTTCAATATCGCCAGCTACGCACTGCTCACGCACATGATCGCGCAGCAGACCGATCTGGATGTCGGCGACTTCGTGTGGACCGGCGGTGACTGCCATCTCTACAACAATCACTTCGAACAGGTCGAGACGCAACTCGCGCGCGAGCCGCTGCCGCTGCCCAGGCTGCAGATCAAGCGCAAGCCCGAGAGCATCTTCGATTACCAGTACGAAGACTTTGAAATCGTCGGCTACCAGAGCCATCCCGCCATCAAGGCGCCCGTGGCGGTATAACGCATGACGATCCTGACTCTCATCGTCGCCCGCGCGCGCAACGGCGTCATTGGCCGCGACAACACCCTGCCGTGGCGCCTGCCCGAAGACCTCGCGCACTTCAAGCGCACCACCATGGGCGCCCCCATCGTCATGGGCCGCAAGACGTACGAATCGATCGGCCGCCCGCTGCCGGGTCGGCGCAACATCGTCGTCACGCGCAACGCCAAGCTGGAGCTGCCTGGCTGTGAGATCGCCTACTCGCTGGAAGATGCACAGCGGCTGTGCGTGGGCGCGGACCAGATCTTCCTGATCGGCGGCGCGCAGCTGTATGCGGATGCCCTGCCCAGCGCCGACCGGCTGATCGTTACCGAGATCGACGCTGATTTCGATGGCGACGCCCATTTCCCGGCGCCGGACCCGACGGTCTGGCGTGAGGTCGCGCGCGAAACGCATCACGCCGCCGCGCCCAACGATTTCGACTACGCGTTCGTCACGTACGAACGGCCGCCTTCGGACGAGCAGTAAGCGCCCAGCGGGCAACAAAAAACGCG
>JAGWNU010000367.1 GCA_028871175.1 Burkholderiaceae bacterium
CGCTTGCGGCGTGCCGTTGTTGATGGCGCGGGCGCCGTAGCCGATGCGCTTGCCGCCTTCGATATGTGCCCGGATGGCCGGATGGGCCTTCCAGCGCTGCATTTCTTCGAACGGGCTCAGCCACGGGTTCTTGTAGTCCAGCCCGATCACGAAGCCGAGCGTGACCTTGTTGTCTTCGAGGTGGTACAGGAAGCCGCCGCCGAAGGTGTCATCCTCCATCGGCCAGCCGGCGGTGTGGACCACCAGGCCAGGTTTGGCCTTGGCCGGATCGATTTCCCAGAGTTCCTTGATGCCGATGGCGAACGTCTGCGGGTCCTTGCCTGCGGTGAGCTTGAACTTCTCGAGCAGTTGACGGCCGAGATGGCCACGCGCGCCTTCCGCGAAGATGGTGTATTTGCCGAGCAGCTCCATGCCGAGCTGGAAGTTCTCGGTCGGCTCGCCATCTTTGCCGATGCCCATGTTGCCCGTGGCCACGCCGCGCACCGCACCCTTGTCGTCGTAAAGCACTTCTGCGGCAGCGAAACCGGGGAAGATTTCCACGCCCAGCGCTTCGGCCTGCGTGGCCATCCACTTGACCACGTTCGACAGCGAGACGACGTAGCAGCCGTCATTGTGGAAGTTGCGCGGCACGAGCCAGTCGGGGGTACGCTTGGAACCGGTCTCGCTCAGGAAGAGCACGTCGTCACCCGTCACCGCCTGGTTGAGCGGCGCGCCGTCAGCCTTCCAGTTCGGGAGCAGTTCTGTGATCGCACGCGGGTCCATCACCGCGCCCGAGAGGATGTGTGCGCCCGGCTCAGAGCCCTTTTCCAGCACGACGACGGACACGTCCTTGCCCGTCTCGGCAGCCAGTTGCTTGACGCGGATCGCAGTCGCGAGGCCGGCAGGACCGCCGCCGACGATCACGACGTCATACTCCATGGACTCTCGCGGGCCGTATTGTTCGAGGAGCTGCTGCTGGTTCATAAGTGTCTCTTCGCTGCTTGTGGGACAGTTAGGGGCGTTTGCTTATCGGTATGACGGATTACTGCATTAGAATTTTCCGCATTGTCCGGGAGGCGCCCGGATGCGGCAAGAGAAATTTCTGAACGATCGTTCGATTTTTTGCTAAGCTGCGCCCAAATCACATGCTGACGCCGTTGTCTACCGGCCCGGCACCCGCAACACCAACACAACGGGGATCACGCATCATGGGTTTGTCGATCAATCTGGAAGGCAAGGTCGCGCTGATCACGGGCGCGTCGAGCGGCCTTGGCGCGCGCTTTGCGCATACGCTGGCGGCCGCGGGTGCCAAGGTCGTCCTGGCCTCCCGGCGCGTCGAGCGCCTCAAGGAGCTGCGTGCCGACATTGAATCGAAGGGTGGGAGCGCGCACGTCGTGCGCCTGGATGTGACGGATCCGGACAGCATCCGCGCGGCCATCGCTCACGCAGAAACCGAAGCCGGCACCATCGATATCCTGGTCAACAACTCGGGTGTCTCGACGACGCAGCGCATGGTCGATGTCACGCCTGACGACTTTGATTTCATCTTTGATACCAACACGCGCGGT
>JAGWNU010000368.1 GCA_028871175.1 Burkholderiaceae bacterium
CCGTCGAGGCGGCGCTGGCCAACCCGAAGTACCGCATCGAAATCGTTGTGACGGCCGCTCAGAAGAACTGAAGCCCGTCGCGTCATTGCAGGACGCATCATGAACAACAAGACCGACCGGCCGGCTGAGGAGGCCGGAACGACGGCAGAGCACGGCGCGGGCAGCGTCCAGGTTGCGCGGGCCATCGACCATCTCGCGGCCAACGTGGGCGATCGCGTCACGCTGACCGGCGAGCCGCTCGAATCGCACGCGCGCGGCACGATCGCCATTCTCGAAGGGCTACGCGTCGACACGCCATCGCTGCAGGCGGCCGCGCTGTTCCTGATGCCCACGCTGGCAATGGACAACGAAAAGGCGCTCGAACCGGCTTTCGGCGCCGAAGTGGTCAAGCTGGTCCACGACGTGCGGCAGTTGCTGCGCATCGGGGCGATCGCAGGCCTGGTCAGCCCCACGGACGCCAGCATCACCCGCAAGAACGAAGCCGAGGCTCGCCGTGCCCAGGTCGAGGCGTTGCGCAAGATGCTGCTCGCCTTTGCGCAGGACATTCGTGTCGTGCTGATCCGGCTGGCGTCGCGGCTGCAGTCGCTGCGCTGGTTGGCGCAAAGCAAGCGCCCGGCGCCGGAAGGCATGGCGCGCGAGACGCTCGATATCTACGCGCCGCTGGCCAATCGCCTGGGTATCTGGCAGCTCAAGTGGGAGCTCGAAGACCTCGGCTTCCGCTTCGAAGACCCCGACACCTACAAGCGCATCGCGCGCCTGCTCGATGAGAAGCGCATCGAGCGCGAGAAGTTCATCGGCGAAGCCATCGCCAAGCTGCAACAGACGCTGCACGATGCAGGCATCCAGGCGGAGGTTTCTGGTCGGCCCAAGCACATCTACAGCATCTGGAAGAAGATGCGCGGCAAGGAACTCGACTTTGCTGACCTGTACGACGTGCGTGCGTTCCGTGTCATCGTCGACGACATCAAGGATTGCTACACCGTGCTCGGTTTTGTGCACCACATGTGGCAGCCGATCCCGAAGGAATTCGACGACTACATCTCGCGCCCCAAGGCCAACGGCTACATGTCGCTGCACACGGTGGTGATCGGCGATGACGGCCGTGCGCTCGAAGTGCAGATTCGCACCCGCGAAATGCACCACTTCGCCGAATACGGCGTGGCTGCGCACTGGCGCTACAAGGAGGCGGGAAGCAAGGGTTACGCCGGGCAGTTCTCCGCCAGTGAGCGCTACGACGAGAAGATCGCCTGGCTTCGCCAGTTGCTCGCCTGGAAGGATGAGGCCGAGCACACCGTCGCGCACGAGGATTCTCCGTGGGAGCAACTGAAGCACACGGAGCTGGATGACCACATCTACGTGCTGACGCCGCAGGCGCGTGTCATTGCCCTGCCGCAAGGTGCGACGCCGGTCGACTTTGCCTACTACCTTCACAGCGACCTCGGGCATCGTTGCCGAGGAGCCCGCGTCGACGGCGCGATGGTGCCGTTGAACACGCCGCTCAAGAACGGGCAGACCGTCGAAATCGTCGCC
>JAGWNU010000173.1 GCA_028871175.1 Burkholderiaceae bacterium
GGTCGTGGTACTTGCACCCATCTGGATGGGTCACCTTGCCTCACCCATGCGGGATTTCCTGAAAGACCAGATGCCGCTGCCCGCGCATCTTTCCGTGGTGTGCGTGATGGCCGCACGCGGTGCGTTCCGGGCCGTGGAGGAGATCGCGCAGATCACTGCGTCGATCCCCACGCCGGTGCTGGCACTGTGCCAGCGCGATGTGTTGAGCGGGCTTTCGCAAGAAGAGGTCGCGGGGTTCATCGATCAGGTGCGGGTCGCTGGCCATTGGGGGCAGACAAAGCGGCGCCCGGCGTGGCTGTCGCCCTCGGAGGCATGAGACTGCCCATGGACGGGGATCAACAGGGGAAAGGGGAGACGGGCATGACCCATTTGACCGACGCGCAATGGAAGCAGCTCAATGCGTTGCTCGATGAGCACGAGAGCCGCGTGCGCCGACAGCTGGCTGGCGTCATTTCCAGTGCGCCTCCGCCGATGGCGGCGGAGCCGTTTGAAGACGCTGACCTGGCGGCACAGGAAACCAGCGAACTCGCCGGCGACGTCATGCTGGCGCACTATCGGCAGGAGCTGGCCGACATTGAAGCGAGCCGCGAGCGCATGCGTGAGCACCGGTACGGTGTCTGCGTGGACTGCGGCGATGCCATCCCGTTCCTGCGACTGCAGGCCCAGCCCACCGCGGAGCGTTGCGTTGCCTGCCAGGCGGCCCGGGAACGCCACTGGGCGTAATGCAAGTGCAAGCGAACCACCGAGGCATGGAGGCTGACATGAAGAGTGATCTGGGCATCAAGCAGGACGTGAGCGATGAGCTCCTGTGGGAACCCGCCGTGGATGCGGCGGCGATCGGCGTGGAGGTCGATCACGGCGTGGTGACCCTGACCGGCCACGTGCAGAGCTACACGGAAAAGCTGGCTGCCGAGCACGCTGCGGAACGGGTGGCGGGTGTGCGGGGCGTGGTCCAGAAGATCGAAGTCCGCCTACCCGGTACGCATGCGGACGAGGACATCGCGTACGCGGCGCGATCTGCCCTGGAGTGGCACGCCAGCCTGCCGTCGAACCGTATCGAGGTGCTGGTCGAGAACGGTTGGGTGACCCTGTCCGGCGAGGTCGACTGGCCCTACCAGAGCGAACTGGCCGCGCGCGCGGTCGGGTCGTTACGCGGGGTAGGGGGGCTCATCAACCGGCTGAAGATCAAGGAGCGGCTCGTGCCGACCGACGTGACGCAGCAGATCGGAGCCGCGCTGCGCCGGCATGCCGAACGTGAAGCCAGCCATATCCAAGTGTCTGTGCAGGGGAGCACGGTCACGCTGAGCGGGCGCATCGATTCGGCTGCCGAGCGTCGTGCCGCCATGGGCGCCGCGTGGTCGGCGCCGGGCGTGACGGAAGTCATCGATCATCTGCAGCTGGCCCCCTGACCCGGCCAGGGGGATGGCGCCGCATGGGATCGACAACTCAGAGGGCGCCGAGCGCATCCGGATCGAGCAGTTCGATCCGCTTGCCTTCAACGGTGAGCCAGCCTTCGCGCTGGAAGCGGGACAACGCGCGGCTGACGGTTTCCAGCTGCATGCCGAGGTAGCTGCCGATTTCGTCGCGCGTCATGCGCAGGGTGAAGCTCGATGGCGAATAGCCGCGCGCCTGCATGCGCGCAGACAGGTTCAGCAGGAAGGTCGCCACGCGCGCCTCGGCGGTCAGCCCTGCCAGCAGCAGCATCAGCCCGGATTCGCGGACGATCTCCTCGGCCAGCAGTTGATGCAGCCGATGCTGCAGCGGGCGGATGTCCTGGCAAAGATCTTCCACGCAATGGAACGGCATCGAGCAGACGGTGCTGTCTTCCAGGGCAATCGCGTCACAGGTGTGCTGGTCAGCCGCAATGCCATCGAGGCCCAGCGTTTCGCCGGGGAACTGGAATCCGGTGACGTGATTTGAGCCGTTGGGGTGCGACACCACTGTCTTGAACGAACCGGAACGGATGGCGTAGATCGAGTGGAAGGTGTCGCCGGCGCGGAACAGCGCCTCGCCCTTGCCGACCTTGCGCCACGTGTGGACCATGCGCTCCAGGTGCGTGCGCTGTGCCGAGGGTACGGCATTGGTCAGGCATGCCCAATGCATGACGCAGTTGGCGCATTGGCTCTGCAGCGCGGGGTCCATCGGCACGTGGGCGTTGATATCACGCACCAGCTTGAGCGTGGCGACGGGGGCGGGGCGTTCCACATCGATCTGGGGGCGGGCTTCGAGGGCATTCGGAATCATGGATGTCTCTCCTGAGGGGGCGGGCGTGCTGCGTTCGGCCTCTGATCGCCGACAGTCTGGCTGTGGCGGCGTCCGTATGCGTAGTATCAGAGCGCTTGGCCTTGATCGAAATCAGGCAGCGCTGAGAGTCGCGTCGGCGTGCGCTGCGGCGCTGTCAGGAATCCCTGACAACAGCCGCCGGGTGCGGCGACGCCTCCGTCACTTGGCTCATTCCATTCGGCGCCCAGATGCATTAAGGTTGGACATCTCTATCTGATCGGGGCGGCGCTCAGCAATGGAGCCACACGGGCAAGTCGGGCATTCCGCGCCGGCGTCGCGGCGGCGCGTGCTGCAGTTGCATTCCACGCCGGCGGAACTGCTCGCCGGTGCGGTGGCCATTCTGCTGCTGTTCGTGTCGGCAGCCTGGCTGGTATCGGCGGTCATTCCGCGTGCGCGCGGTGCGGCCGTCGTGTTGCTTGCCGGGGCTTGTATCGCCGCCGTCCTGGCCCTCACGTTCTATTGGTTCCGGCTGCGCATGCTGCGCGCCACCGTGAGCGACTATCTCGCCTACCTCGAAAAGAGCGAAGCCCGTCTCGCCGGCATCATCCGCTCGTCCATGGAGGCGATCATCTCGGTGGACGACGCGCAGCGCATCGTCCTCTTCAACCCGATGGCCGAAACGCTCTTCGGCTGCCCGGCCAGCCACGCCATCGGCCGCCCGCTGGCTGATTTCATCCCCGAGCGGTTTCGCAGCGCCCACGAGGCCCATGTTCGCCGCTTTGGCGTGACCGGCGTCTCGGAACGCCAGATGGGCAAGCAGCGTGCGTTGTTCGCCCTGCACGCGGACGGCCGGGAGTTTCCGATCGAGGCATCCATCTCGCAGATCGAGGACAGCGGCACCAAGCTGTTCACGGTGATGCTGCGCGACACGACCGAGCGCATGCGGGCCGAGGCAGCGCTGCGGCGCTCGCAGGAAGAACTGCAGCACCTGTCCGACAGCATTCTGGCGGCGCGCGAAGAGGAGCGGCGCCGCATCGCCCGCGAACTCCATGACGACCTGGGGCAGCGCCTGAGCGCCCTGAAGATGGATCTCTCCCTGCTGGGGGCGGATCTTCATGCGGCGGGCACGCCCGGCGCGCTGACCGCCCAGACGCTGGCCATGCAGCGCGTGATCGATGAGACCATCGCCGCCGTACGCCAGATTTCAGCCGATCTGCGTCCGCCGCTGCTCGACGAACTGGGGCTGGTGCCTGCCATCGAATGGATCGCCAAGAATGTCCGCCAGCGCTTTGGACTGGTCATCCATGTGCAGGCCGAAGAGGTGCCGATGGACGAACGCTCGGCCATCTCGGTGTTCCGGATCGTGCAGGAGGCGCTGAACAATGTCGTGCGCCATGCCGACGCCACGCGTGTCGAGATCCAGTTTGGCCGTAAGGGTGACATGATGGAGCTGGACATCCAGGACAACGGCCGCGGATGGAGCGGCGCACCGCCAGCCGTGGGGGCGCGCCGGCCACTTGGGCTGCTTGGTATCCGAGAGCGGGCGCGGCAACTCGGCGGCCAGGCCACGACGTCGCATGCGCTGGACAGCGGTTTCCGATTGACGGTGCGGTTTCCGGCCGCCCAAGAACGCACCGAGGAGAGCCGCCCATGATCCGCGTGATGATCGCCGACGATCACGCCGTGATGCGCGACGGCGTGCGCCATATTCTGGAGCGGGCTGGCGATTTCGATGTCGTCTGCGAAGCCTCCGACGGCACGCAGGTGCTGCAACTGGTGCGCGACCATCAGCCGCGCGTGATTGTGCTGGATCTGTCCATGCCGGGGCGCAACGGACTGGAACTGGTGCGTCAACTGCATGCGGACCATCCCGGCGTCAGGGTGCTGGTGCTCACCATGCATGCGGAGGAGCAGTACATCGCGCGCGCGTTCCGTGCCGGGGCAGCGGCCTACCTCACCAAGGAAAGTGCTGCGACCGAGCTGGTCGCGGCCCTGCAGAAGGTCGCCAGTGGCGGTACCTATGTCAGCCCTGCCATGGCCGAAAAGCTCGCGCACAGCCTGGGCGAAGCCAACGACGAGGCGGCCCATACCCGGCTGTCGGACCGCGAGATGGAGGTCTACCGCAGGCTGGTGCAGGGCGAGGCCCTGACCGAGATCGCCACCAGCCTGTGCGTCAGCGCCAAGACCATCAGCACCTACAAGATGCGGCTGATGGACAAGCTGCAGCTCTCGAGCGAGGCAGCGCTCGTGCGCTACGCGATACGCCACCATTTGTTCTCGGACGAAGACACGCTGTAACCGCTCCATTGCCATGCGCGGCGTGGTCGTCACGTCCGGCGCGCACACTGCGCGGAAGTTTTTTCCCCTTGCGGCACGTCAAGGAGGAACGCCGGTCGCGCGCTATCGTGAAGGCACGTGCATCGGCGCCGGGTCAGATGCTGCCTTCGGGCCTGGCTCCGGCTACCCCCTGCATGACCAACAGGGGGTCACGTGCCAGCCATCCTCAGACTCGCCTACAAGCTGCTGGTCAATGACAAGGCCAAGCTGAGCGGCTTGCTGGTGGGCATCACGTTCGCGGTGTTCCTGATGATCGAGATGACCTCGCTCTTTGCGGGCGTGCTCAACCGGTCGTCTTCGGCCGTGTACAACATCGGCGCGCGCATGTGGGTCATGGACCCGGCCGTCAACACGGTCGCCAACACGATCGGCATGCCCGACTACGTGCTCGACGCCGTGCGCAGCATCGACGGTGTGAAATTTGCCGTGCCGCTGTATTCGGGCGGCGCGCTGGTGCGCCTGGCCAGTGGCACCTACCAGCCGGTCTCGGTCGTCGGCATCGATGACGCCACCTTGTTCGGCCGCCCGCGCATGCTCAGCGGCCGCATCGAGGATGTGTACGGCGAGAACGGCTTCATCGTCATGCAGGACGCCGAGTTCGGCAAGCTCGAGAACCCGCATATCGGCACCGAGTTCGAGATCAACGACCATCGCGGCGTGATCGTCGGCATCGGCAAGGTCGTGACCAGCGGCCTGTTCGGCGTGCCGACGCTGTACACCACGTACCGCCGTGCCGTGCAATACCTGCCCGGCACGCGCTACACGATGTCCTACGTTCTGGTCGAACCCAAGAGCGATGCCGACATCGCCGGCATCGAGCGCGCGGTGGGCAGGCTTGGCTACCGCGCGCTGACCAAGGAAGAGTTCATCAGACGCATCTCGCATTTCTACACCTACCAGACCGGCCTCGGTACCAACATCCTGCTGATGACGGTGATCAGCTTTGTCGTCGGGCTGTCGATCTCGGGGCAGACGTTCTATACGTTCATCCTGGAGAACCTGGAACGCTTCGGCGCGCTCAAGGCCATCGGCGCCAAGGGGTATGAGCTGGTGATGATGATCGTATTCCAGGCCACCTTCGTAGCCTTGCTTGGCTATGGTCTGGGGATCGGCCTGTGCTCGGCATCCATTGCGCTGGTCCGGCTGCGGATTCCCGACTACGCCGCCATGATCACCTTCACCAACCTGCTGCTTGCGCTTGTCATGGTGATCATCATTGCCGCGATCTCGGGCTACATCGGCGTGCGCAAGGTGCTGCGCATCGAGCCCTTCGACATTTTCCGGGGATGATCGTGGCCAATGTCGCCATTGCCGCGCAGGGCATCGACAAATGGTTCGGCGAGGGCGAGGCGCGCACGCGGGCGCTCAATGCAGTCAGCTTCGAGGCCTACTTCAACGAGATGCTGTTCATCGTGGGCCCGTCGGGCAGCGGCAAGACCACGCTGCTGAGCGTGATCTCCGGCATCCTGCGTCCGGATGACGGCCGTGCCGTGGTCGACGGCGTCGATATCTGGAAGCTGGGAGCCGATGCCCTGGCGGAATTCCGCCTGCGCAAGATCGGCTTTGTGTTCCAGGATTACCACCTGTTTCCGCGCTTGACCACGGTCGAGAACGTGGCCATTCCGCTGGTGCTGCGTCATATGGATTGGGACCAGGCGCTGGCGCAGGGCATGCAGTACCTCGACGTGGTCGGCCTGAAGAATCGCGCGCAACTGCCGCCGGTCAAGCTGAGCGGCGGCGAGCAGCAGCGCGTGGCCATCGCACGCGCCATCGTCTCGCAGCCGGACATCCTGATCCTGGACGAACCGACGGCCTCGCTCGACGGCGATACGGGCCGCACGATCATGCAATTCGTCAAGACGCAGATCCTCAACGCGCAGCGCTGCATTGTGATCGTGACGCACGATGCGCGCATCCTGGACATGGCCAGCCGCATCCTCAACATGGAGGACGGCCGCCTGAGCCACATTGAACGTGGGGCCTCGCAATGAAGATCCGGTGGTTGATGATCCTGGCCGTGCTCGGCTTGCTTGCGGGCATCGGGGCTGCCATCTATTACGGGCGGCAGAGCCCGCCCTTGCCGCCGGTGTTCAAGGCGGCGTCCAACCCTTATGCCACCGGCATCTACGCGAATGGCATCATCGAAAGCGATCAGTCCAGCGGCGCCAACCTGAACCTGTACGCCGAGGTGTCGGGCACCGTGGCGCGCATTCTCGTGCAGGAAGGTCAGACAGTGAAGCAGGGCGACGCGCTGATCCAGGTCGAGGATTCCGTCCAGCGCGCGCTGGCGGCACAGCAACAGTCGCAGGCCGAAGCCGCCGACGCCCAGTTGAGCGCATTGACCGCCCAGCCGCGCAAGGAAACGCTTGAGGTCGCGCGCGCGCAGGTCACCGCGGCAGAAGCGGGCCTTCGGACGGTGCAGGACCAACTGGACAAGCTGGAGGCAGCCGCCCGCCTCAATCCGAGGGCCGTCAGCCGCGATGCGATGGACAACGCCGCCAATGCAGTACGCGTGGCACACGGCAACCTCGCCGTCGCGCAGCGGCAGTATGAGCTCACGCGCGCGGGCGCGTGGATCTACGACGTGCGCTCGCTCCAGAAGCAGCGCGACGCGCTGCAGAAGGGCGCCGCAGCGGCCAACGCCCTGCTCGGGAAGTATGTCGTCCGCGCGCCGGTCGATGGCGTCGTGATGTCGGTCAACACCTCGCCCGGGGCTTATGTTTCCGCGCAGGGCACCTACGATGCCTACACGCGCAGCTACGTGCCGCTCGTGATGATGCGATCCGGGCAGGGCAAGCTGGCCGTACGCGTGTATGTGGACGAGATCCTTGTGCATCGTCTCCCGCCGGGCAAGGTGCAGGCCCGCATGTTCTTCCGTGGCACCGATGTGAGCGTGCCGCTGGAGTTCGTGCGCGTGCAGCCCTACATCTCGCCGAAGGTGCAGCTTTCTGACCAACGCTCGGAACGCGTCGACGTGCGTGTGCTGCCGTTGCTGTTCCGTTTCGCACAGCCAGCGAACCTCATGGTGTATCCGGGGCAGCTGGTCGATGTCTATCTGCAGGGGGCATCGTGATGAAGGCGGCGCGCTGCATGGCCACCAGCCTGGCGGCCATCGCGCTTGCGGGCGGGTGCGCCGTGGGGCCGGATTTCCATCGGCCGCCCGCGCCCGATGTGAACCGATACCTGCGCCAGGGGGATCCGGTGGAATCCGCTCTGGCCGACGGTGTCGTCCAGCGCTTTGCGGCGTCGTCGG
>JAGWNU010000010.1 GCA_028871175.1 Burkholderiaceae bacterium
TACCGCAAAGCGAGACTTTTGTTCAATGCACAAACAAAAAACTTGCACTGCAAGATGGGCTTTCGAACCGCGACAGCACACCCCTCTTGATTACGGGGAATTACTTCGGCACAGCCGGCGCGGACGCTGCCGCTGATGCCGCCGGAGCCGACGCAGCAGGCGCCGAAGCCGCCGGCGCAACAGACGCCACCGCTCCCATCACGCCCGCCGAAACACCACCCTTATTCGTACCGATCAGCGTGAGCGCCAGCGTGGCAATGAAGAACACGGTGGCCAGTACCGCCGTCGTACGCGACAGGAAGTTGGCTGAGCCACTGGCACCAAACAGGCTGCCCGAGGCGCCCGAGCCGAATGCCGCGCCAACATCCGCGCCCTTGCCGTGCTGCAGCAGCACCAACCCGATGACGCCCAGTGCGCTTAGGATTTGCGCTACCAGCAGCAGAGTTTTCAGAATCGCCATTTCGCTTCTCTCAAGAATATGTTGCGGTCGCGCACATCCGTTGTGCGACGACCTAGACAGCCGCTTACGCGCGGCCGATCGCCAGAAAATCTTCAGCCTTCAGCGATGCACCGCCGATCAGGCCGCCGTCGATATCGGCCATTGCGAACAGCTCACCCGCATTGTCCGGCTTCACACTGCCGCCATACAGGATCGGCAGGCGCTGTGCCACATCAGCATGGCACGCAGCGACGCGGCCACGCAGGAACGCATGGACCGCCTGAGCCTGCTCGCTCGTCGCCGTTTTACCGGTACCGATGGCCCAGACGGGCTCATAGGCCACAACGATGCGGCCGAGTTGCTCAACCGACAGCGCGTCCAGCACCGCGTCCAGCTGGCGGCCGACCACCTGCTCTGTCTCACCGGCTTCACGCTGGGCGAGCGTTTCACCCACACAGACAATCGGGATGATGCCGTGTTCCAAGGCCCGCAGCGCTTTCGTCGCCACTTGCGCATCGGTTTCGCCGTGATACGTTCGGCGTTCGGAGTGGCCGACGATCACGTAGCCACAGCCGAATTCCGACAGCATCGACGCCGCCACTTCACCGGTAAAGGCGCCGCGCGTTTCTGCCGACACGTCTTGAGCACCCCACCCCACCATCGAGCCGGCCAGCAGCGACTGGCACTGCGCCAAGTACGGGAACGGGGCGCACACCGCCAGCGTGGCGTTGGTTTTGCCTGCCGCCTTGATCTGTTCAAGCAGCGCGGCGTTGGTGCTCAGGCTGCCATGCAGCTTCCAGTTGCCCACCACCAGCTTCGGTCTTGCGTTCACGTTTTTGCTCGGTCGACTGTCAAATAAACCCGGCATTCTACCGTGGCGGCAAAAACGGGGTCAATTTTCGCGTCTTGGCGTCAATCCCAAATCAACATGATCTTGCCGATGTGGGCACTCGACTCCATCAAGGCATGCGCCTGAGCCGCCTGTGCCGCCGGCATGACCTCGTGAATCACTGGTTTGATGCGGCCCGACGCCAGCAGGGGCCATACCGTCTCGTACAAGTGGCTGGCGATCGCAGCCTTGAAGGCGACCGGCCGCGGGCGCAGCGTCGAGCCCGTCAGCGTGATGCGCCGGCGCAGGATGTCGCCCAGCGGCACCTCGGCCTTGGCGCCACCGAGCAATGCGATCAGCACGATACGCCCGTCGTCGGCCGTACAGGCAATCTCGCGCGCGACATAGCTGCCGCCCACCATGTCCAGCACCACGTCGGCACCACGCCCGGTCTCCGACTTGACGATCTCGACAAAATCTTCTGTCTTGTAGTTGATGGCGCGAGCGGCGCCCAGTTCGACGCAGGCCGCGCACTTGTCCTCGCTGCCTGCCGTGGCGAACACCCGATGGCCCAATGCCGAAGCCAGCTGGATGGCCGTGGTACCGATGCCACTGGAGCCGCCCTGCACGAGCAGGGTTTCTTCGGCACCATGTGCGCCCCGCCCGAGCAACCCGCGATCAAAGACGTTCGACCAGACGGTGAAATAGTTTTCCGGCAGGGCGGCAGCCTCGACGTCGGACAAGCCTGCCGGCACCGGCAGCACCTGGCCCAGCGGAGCGGTGCAGAATTCTGCGTAACCGCCACCCTGCACCAGCGCGCATACGCGATCGCCCAGCTTCAAGCCATACCGGTTGTCGGCGTGCGACAGATCTCCGCCGACGAGCTCTCCAGCCACCTCCAGCCCGGGAATATCGGAGGCGCCGGGCGGCACCGGGTAATTGCCGGTGCGCTGAAACACATCCGGCCGATTCACGCCGGCCGCGCGCACGCGGATCAGCACTTCGCCCGGTTTCGGCTCCGGCGTGGGCCGCTCGCCAAGCTTCAGGACTTCCGGGCCGCCGTATTGTGTGATTTCAATCGCTTTCATGGGAATCGGGTCAGTGAGGGTTACGACACAGAGCGCTTCGGTTCGACGAAGTGCTGCGGAATGCCGCGCGTGGTTTCGCGCAGGATCTCCTGTTTGCCATGGACGATG
Organism: Burkholderiaceae bacterium; assembly: GCA_028871175.1. GTDB lineage: Bacteria > Pseudomonadota > Gammaproteobacteria > Burkholderiales > Burkholderiaceae > Ralstonia > Ralstonia condita. Next base: position 2,465 of record JAGWNU010000010.1, read on the forward strand.
GCATCGGCGATCTTGCCGATATGTAATTTGAGCCACATCTCAGTCGGCGAGCCGGCGCGGTAGTCGGCCGGGCCGTGCATGTCGACGCGATCATCCGCACGCAAGTTGTCGGCCTGCTCGAAAGAGCGCGGGCTCTCGGGGTTGTAGACCGCGTACGTGCGACCGCCGCCCTTGCGCGCCACCGAGAACGCCGGAATATCGCTCGGGCCATCGGCCACGTAGATCATGTTGGCAAACGGCACGCGACGCTCATCCTCGGCGATGGACGAGTTGACGTTGACCGCTTCCGGGTGCTTGTTGACGCCCTTGTTGATCTCGAACAGCGCGCGTGTCTTGGTGGTGTTGTCGATGGCATAGATGACCTCCGAGATCACGAGCCGGCCGGTCGCATCCGGGGCTTCCAGAAATTCGCAGCCCCATACGCCATCGATATACGGCGCGATGGGCGAGCCCTTGATCATCTCGGTCAGGCCAGTGCTGACGATGTAGTGCTCGAGCTTGATGTCGAACGCCTGGTAGGCGCCGCTGTCGCGCACCCAGATCTTGCTGCGCTCGAAAAAGTCGGTCACGCCCGGGAAGAACTCAAGCTCGGCGCCAAGTTCGCGCAGCGTGGCATTGTCCAGACCACTCATGCGGCCGTCACGCACGTGGCGCAGCAAAACGTTCAGGTAGAAGGTTTCGCGGTTGACTTTTTGTCCGCGAGACTCGATTTCCCTCGCGCCCGCGTCGACTTCGTCCCAGAACGCCTGCTCGGCAACGCCGTAGCGTTCAAAGAGAGGCTCCTGCATGTAGCGAGGGATCAGCGTCTTGTCGAAATCCCAGACGACGGCGATGCGGTTTTGCTCGAACAGACGGCTCATGTTAGGGCGCGATGGGGTTGCGAGAAACACTCGCGACGCAGTGTAAACAAAAAAACGGCTGGACATCGTCCAGCCGTTTCTGTCACGAGAAACGCCGCGCTTACTGCTGTTGTTGCTGTTGTTGCTGCGAGGCAGCGTCGCCAGCACCCGGTGCTTGCGGTGCCGCAGCCGGCACGTCACCTTCCTCAGCCTTGGCAGCCTTGATCGACAGACGCATGCGGCCCTTCTCGTCGGTGCTCAGCAGCTTCACGCGCACAGCCTGGCCTTCCTTCACGTAGTCGGACACCTGGTTTACGCGCTCGTTGGCGATTTCCGAGATGTGCAGCAGACCGTCCTTGCCCGGCAGGATGTTGACGATCGCGCCAAAGTCCAGCAGCTTGAGCACGGTGCCGTTGTAGATCTTGCCCACTTCAGCCTCGGCCGTGATGCCTTCGATGCGGCGCTTGGCTTCGGCCATGCCTTCCGACGACGTCGACGCGATGGTGATCGTGCCGTCTTCCTGGATGTCAATCGTGCAGCCCGTTTCCTTGGTCAGCGCCTGGATGGTCGAACCGCCCTTGCCGATCACGTCGCGGATCTTCTCCGGATTGATCTTGACGGTGATCATGCGCGGAGCGTGCTCCGACAGCTCGGTGCGTGCGCCGCCCATGGCAGCCTGCATCTTGCCCAGGATGTGCAGACGGCCTTCCTTGGCCTGCGCCAGTGCCACTTGCATGATTTCCTTGGTGATGCCCTGCACCTTGATGTCCATCTGCAGCGCGGTGATACCAGCGTCGGTACCCGCCACCTTGAAGTCCATGTCACCCAGGTGATCTTCGTCACCCAGGATGTCGGTCAGCACGGCGAACTTGTTGCCTTCCAGGATCAGGCCCATGGCCACACCAGCCACGTGCGCCTTGATGGGCACGCCTGCGTCCATCAGTGCCAGCGAGCCGCCGCACACCGACGCCATCGAGGACGAGCCGTTCGATTCGGTGATCTCCGATACCAGGCGCATCGTGTAAGCGAATTCGTCGTCCTTCGGCAGCACCGGAATCAGCGCGCGCTTGGCCAGTCGACCGTGGCCGATCTCGCGGCGCTTCGGGCTGCCCACACGGCCGGTTTCGCCCGTGGCGAACGGCGGCATGTTGTAGTGGAGCATGAAGCGATCGCGGTACTCGCCTTGCAGCGCGTCGATGATCTGCTCGTCGCTCTTGGTGCCGAGGGTGGCCACCACCAGCGCCTGCGTCTCACCACGCGTAAACAGCGCCGAACCGTGCGCGCGCGGCAGCACGGAGGAGCGGATCTCGATCGGGCGCACCGTGCGGGTGTCGCGGCCGTCGATACGCGGCTCGCCGCTCAGGATCTGGCCGCGCACGATCTTCGACTCGAGTTCGAACAGGATGTTGTCGACTTCCACGCCGTCGGCATCCACGCCGGCTTCAGCCAGCTTGGCTGCAACCGACTTGTAGACTTCCTTCAGCTTCTGGCTGCGAGCCGACTTCTGGCGCAGCTGATAAGCGGCCTGCAGGTCGGCCAGACCCAGCTCCGACACCTTGGCGACCAGCGCCTCGTTCTTCGGCGCAGGTTGCCAATCCCATTCAGGCTTGCCGCCTTCACGCACCAGGTCATGGATCGCGTTGATGGCGATCTGCATCTGCTCGTGGCCGTACACCACGGCACCCAGCATCACTTCTTCCGACAGCTGGTTGGCTTCGGATTCGACCATCAGCACGGCACGCTCGGTACCGGCAACGACGAGGTCCAGTTCCGAATGCGCCAGTTGCGCACGGTTCGGGTTGAGCAGGTACTGGCCATCTTTGTAACCCACCCGGGCAGCCCCCACCGGGCCGTTGAATGGCAGGCCCGACACGGCCAGTGCAGCCGAAGCAGCGACCAGCGCCGGGATGTCGGCCGGCACTTCCGGGTTGATCGACAGCACGTGGATGACGACCTGAACTTCGTTGTAGAAGCCTTCCGGAAACAGCGGACGCAGCGGACGATCGATCAGGCGCGAGGTCAGCGTTTCATTTTCCGACGGACGGCCTTCACGCTTGAAGAAGCCGCCCGGGATCTTGCCGGCGGCGTAGGTCTTTTCCAGGTAGTCGACGGTCAGCGGGAAGAAATCCTGGCCCGGCTTCGCGTTCTTGGCACCGACCACGGTGGCGAGGACGACGGTGTCATCCATGTCGAGCACCACGGCGCCGCTGGCTTGACGAGCGATCTCACCCGTTTCCATGCGAACCGTATGGCCGCCCCACTGGAATTCCTTGACGATCTTATTGAACATGTTTTCTCCTGTTCGGTATTCGCGGCGCCGACGCTTCGACGTCGTTTCTCATGCGCCACGACAAACACGCTCCGGAAGACGGTGCGGTTGCAGAAGTGTGTTTATGCCATTCCAGAGCGGCGCTGCCGCAACGCCGCGCTGGAATGACACAAGATCCTGCTTCCTGCCGCCTCCGGCCCTTGGCAGCCGATCAACCGGCTGCCCTCGCTTGCCGGTTGCCCGGCGCGACCACAAACGCGGCCGCCAAAAACAAAATGCCTGCATCAGCATGCTGACGCAGGCACTTATTCATCACGCGCTGCGCGTGATACCCACCATTACTTGCGCAGACCCAGCTTTGCAACCAGTGCGGTGTAACGGTCGGCGTCCTTGCCCTTCAGATAGTCCAGCAGACGGCGACGACGGCTCACCATCTTGAGCAGGCCGCGGCGGCTGTGGTGGTCCTTCATGTGCGCCTTGAAATGCGGCTGCAGTTCGTTGATGCGGGCCGTCAGCAGTGCAACCTGCACTTCCGGGCTACCCGTGTCGTTGGCGCTGCGGCCGTTATCCTTGACGATTTCTTGCTTGTTGATGTCAGCGACGGACATGTTGATTCCTTTGACTTGCGGACACTGCAGCGCCAGGAGTGGCCGCCGCCGATGCCGTGTTAAACGATAGTCTTGCCGGACACGTGTCAAACCCGATCAGGCCGGCAAGACCGCGATTATAGCTCAGAACATTGCACTGACGACTGTTTCATGCCACTCCCGCTCAGGGGCGCACCATCTTGCAGGTCGTCGGCAAAGCCGTTTGCGCCGCATTAATCACTTTCAACGTGCGAAAGCCGTAACCGGAACCCTCGATATCGAAGGGTACGCCAGGCGTGCCCGCGCGCTCCATCTGCATGACGATCAGCGGCTGGATCGCCTGGTGGTCCTCGGGGCGCAGCGTGATGCGGTGGAAACCATTGTCCATCGAAGCGCCTTCCAAAGCACGCGCCACGGCTGCCGCCTCATTCGTGCCGGCGCGCTCGATGGCAGCGACCAGCATGTCGACCATCATCTGGTCACGCAGAACCGGGTAGTCGTCCGCAGCGGCTGGATAGCGTGCACGGAACGTCCTATAGAAGGCGTCTGATTTGGCGCCACCTAGATTCGGATGCCACTCCGCCACCGCCACCACACGGCCGACGCCTGCCTCCCCCATCGCGCCAGGCGCACCCAGCGAGTTGCCATAGAACGTGAAGAAACGCGCTTTGAGCCCCGCATCGCGGGCGGCTTTGACGAGCAGCGTCAGGTCATTGCCCCAGTTACCGGTGATGACCGTATCGGCCCCCGACGCTGCAATGCGCGCCACGTAAGGCGCAAAGTCCTTCACCTTGCCAATCGGATGCAGCACCTCGCCGACGATGGCGACATCGGGCCGTTTCTCTCCCAACTGCTGGCGTGCAGACTGCGCGACCTGACGACCAAACGTGTAGTCCTGCCCGATCAGATAGACCTTCTTGATGGACGGGTCCGTGCGGATGACTTCGGTCAGGGCATGCATGCGCATCTCGGCCGAGGCATCGAAGCGAAAGTGCCAGAAACTGCATGCTTCGTTGGTCAATGCCGGATCGGCGGCGGCATAGTTCAGAAATAGCACGCGCGCGCCAGGATGGCGCTCGTTGTAGCGCGAAATCGACGTCGACAGCGCCGCCGCAGCCGCAGAGCTATTGCCCTGCATGACAAATCGGATGCCCGCATCGGTGGCCGCCTGCAATTGCAGCAGAGACTCATCGACGGTGTTCTTGCTGTCGAAACGCACCAGGGCGAGTGGATGGCGCCCATCGGGTAGCCTCACGCCTCCGCGCGCGTTCACACGTTCAATGGCAATGCGCAGATTGCGATCTACCGCCTCGCCCGCATTGGCAAAGGGACCCGACAGGCCTTCAATCAGTGCGAGCCGGATCGGCGCGGCCTCAGGCTGAGCGCATGCCGCACCGCACAGGCCCACTGCCGCCAGCGCGGCCATCAACCAACGAAACATCATGGCAACTCCCCGTGAAGCGCGGATGGTAAAGCCGCCACGGGCGCAAGCACAAGCAGCCGCCCTTGCCCAGCGACTGCACCCCTGAAATCGGCACCGGGCTTCGACACGCGATCGTGGCAAAGGGATGAGCGCGCGTCGTTTTTCAGCCGCAACATCCACGCGAGGCAGATGACCTGGCGTGGACATTCGGGTCGGCAATGTCGTGGATCGCACGGACACCGCTCTCAAAGACGGCTGGCATCGGATCACGCTTTTTCTGCAACCCGATACGGCCGCACCCGCTCGCGACCCGATGGGTAACCGGGTGCGCGCTCTGTGATGTTCCTGTGGAACCGCGATCAGATCTGAGGATTGAGCTTCTCGCTGCTCTTGTCCTGCAGCTTGTTCAGCGCGGCCAGATACGCCTTGGCCGAGGCGGCGACGATATCCGGATCCGTGCCCACGCCGTTGACGATGCGGCCCGACTTCGACAGGCGAACCGTAACCTCGCCCTGCGCCTGCGTACCCGTCGTGATGGCATTGACGGAATACAACAACTGCTCGGCACCGCTGGCAACCTTGCTCTCGATGGCATTGAGGGTGGCATCAACAGGACCGTTGCCTTCCGCCTCGCCCGTTACCTCCTTGCCGTCCGCCACGAACACGATGCGGGCATGCGGACGCTCGCCGGTTTCCGAGCGCTGCGACAGCGACACGAAGCGGAAATGCTCGCCTTCGCTCTGCTGCGCCTCATCCGAGACGATGGCAACGATGTCTTCGTCGAAGATCTCGGCCTTCTGATCGGCCAGCTCCTTGAAGCGCGTAAAGGCAGCATTGAGTTCCGCCTCAGAATCGAGTTCGATACCGAGTTCCTGCAAGCGTTGCTTGAACGCGTTGCGGCCCGACAGCTTGCCGAGAACGATCTTGTTCGCAGACCAGCCCACGTCTTCCGCGCGCATGATTTCGTACGTGTCGCGCGCCTTCAGCACGCCGTCCTGGTGAATGCCGGAGGCATGTGCGAAGGCGTTTGCGCCCACCACAGCCTTGTTGGGCTGCACCACGAAACCGGTGATCTGCGAGACGAGCTTGGAAGCCGGGACGATCTGCGTCGTGTCAACGCCGACGTCGAGGTTGAAGTAGTCGCGGCGCGTCTTGACGGCCATCACCACCTCTTCCAGGCTGGTATTGCCGGCGCGTTCACCCAGGCCGTTGATGGTGCATTCGACCTGACGCGCGCCACCCAGCTTGACCGCAGCCAGCGAATTGGCGACTGCCATGCCGAGGTCGTTATGGCAGTGCACCGACCAGATCGCCTTGTCCGAATTCGGGATGCGTTCGCGCACCGAGCGAATCAGTGCGGCATAACCTTCCGGCACCGCGTAACCCACCGTATCGGGAAGATTGATCGTCGTCGCGCCCTCGGCGATCACGCCTTCCAGCACGCGACAGAGGAAATCCATGTCGGAGCGGCTGCCATCTTCCGGCGAGAACTCGATGTCGTCCGTGAACTGACGCGCGAACCGCACCGCAAGACGGGCCTGCTCGTACACCTGATCCGGCGTCATGCGCAGCTTCTTTTCCATGTGCAGCGCCGAAGTGGCGATGAATGTATGGATCCGGAACTGACCGGCGGGCTTCAACGCCTCGGCCGCGCGGGAGATATCACGGTCGTTGGCGCGAGCCAGGGAACAGATTCGCGAGTCCTTGACCGACTGCGCAATCGCGCGGATGGCCTCGAAGTCGCCATTCGAGCTGGCCGCGAAACCGGCTTCGATCACGTCCACCTTGAGCCGCTCGAGCTGTTTGGCGATACGGATCTTTTCTTCCTTGGTCATCGAGGCGCCAGGGGACTGCTCGCCATCGCGCAACGTGGTATCAAAAATAATGAGTTTGTCGCTCATGGCGGCTCCTTGGTGGCGTGACGTTTTTGGCGTCGATCTCAGTGGTGTGAAGGGCTGGCTTTTTGCGGCGCAAAATGCAAAACGCCCCGGCGTGCATGGTTGCAGGCCGGGGCGCTGTGAATCCTGGTTCGCGAAAACTTGGCGGTTTCTGCTTGCCTTGTCTTGCGATTTCCTATGCGCGTGTCCCGACCTGACGACCTAGTAGGCCATCAATCGAGACTAGCGTAATCAGAATGGAAATCGGGTGCGAAAGCATGCGAATGACTATAGACGAATTCAAAAATTGACGCAAGCGCACAATCGTGCAGCGCACCAGTCACTCATGCGCATCTTCGGACGCCTGCCTTGGCAAGCGCGGACTTCCCTGCTGCCCGTGCAACGTGCGCCAGCCCCAGAGGAGATAACCCGATAGGGCGTAGCCAACGAACAGGCCGAACAGTGCCACCGGCGGATCGCTCGATACCACCACGAACAGCACAAGCACCAGCACCATCACACCGAACGGCACACGGTGCCGCACATCAAGCGCCTTGCCACTGTAGAACGGCGCATTCGACACCATCGACAGCCCTGCATACAGGGTCAGCCCGAATGCAACCCACGGCATCCACAGCTCCTTGACGGGCAGCTTGTTGTCGATGGCCAGCCAGACAAAGCCGGCGATCAGCGCAGCGGCGGCCGGGCTCGGCATCCCCTGGAAGAAGCGTTTGTCGACCACACCAATGTTGGTGTTGAAGCGCGCCAGACGCAGCGCTGCGCCTGCGCAGTAAACGAACGCAGCCAACCAGCCCCACTTGCCCAGGTCACGTAAGATCCACTCGTACATCACCAGCGCGGGCGCGACACCGAATGACACCATGTCCGACAGCGAGTCGTATTGTTCACCAAACGCGCTTTGCGTGTGGGTGATGCGTGCGACACGCCCGTCCATGCCGTCAAGCACCATCGCCGCAAAGATGGCAATGGCCGCCGTCTCGAAGTTCAGGTTCATGGCCTGCACGATCGCAAAAAAGCCCGCGAACAGGGCCGCTGTCGTGAAGGCATTGGGCAGCAGGTAAATGCCGCGCCGACGTGGACGCATGACCTCGAGGTCGTCGTCCTCCGATCGTGGATGGTTGTGGCGCAACGGACGCAGGTGCGTCACATTGTTGGCAGTAAAGCGCTTCTTGCGCCGGTTGAACGCGGGCATGGCAGCCTCCGTCAGTCCAGTTCGGCGAGCACCGTGAGGGTCGCAGACACTTTCTCGCCAATCGTCACGCGCGGGCGCGCAGTCAGCGGAAGATACACATCGACGCGCGAGCCGAATCGGATGAAACCGTAGCGCTGACCACGTACAAGCGTCTCGCCTGCCTTGGTATAGCAAAGAATACGACGCGCGATCAAACCGGCCACCTGCACCGACGTGACGAGCTGCCCGTCGGCGCGACGCAACACGACTGCATTACGCTCGTTCTCCAGCGAAGCCTTGTCCAAGTCGGCATTCACGAACTTGCCGGGAAAATACTGCACTTGCTGCACCGTGCCGTCGACCGGCGCACGGTTCGAGTGCACGTTGAACACGTTCATGAACACGCTGATCTTCAGCGCATCGCGATCGGCGTACGGATCACGCACTTGCTCGACGGCGACGATGCGACCATCGGCCGGCGACAGAATCGCATTGGCCTGCGTGGGCACGGCGCGCGCCGGATCGCGGAAAAACTGCAGCACAAACAGCGTCAGCATCCAGAACGGCCAAGCCCAGCCGAAGCCGGCGGCAGCCTGCACGATGAGCGTGACGATGAAAATCCCGCCCAGGTACGGCCAGCCCTCGCGGGCGATGATGGGATGCGGATACGTGTTGTTCAAATCAGACCTCGACAGCGTCTTGAAGGAAATGCGGCATTCTAGCCGACACGGGGCCGCGCCAGCACTTGAAACAATGGTTGGCGCCCCGGATTCAGCATAAAAAAAGCCAGCCCGGAGGCTGGCTTCTTCTCGCACAAGGCGCGAACAATCAGTTCTTCGTCTGGTCAACCAGCTTGTTCTTGGCGATCCACGGCATCATCGCACGCAGCTTGGCGCCCACTTGCTCGATCTGGTGCTCTTCGGTCAGGCGACGACGCGAAATCAGCGTCGGCTGGCCTGCCTTGTACTCCAGCAGGAAGCTCTTGGCGTATTCGCCGGTCTGGATGTCCTTCAGGCATTGCTTCATGGCCTTCTTGGTCTCTTCCGTCACGACGCGCGGGCCAGTGACGTACTCGCCGTATTCGGCGTTGTTCGAGATCGAGTAGTTCATGTTGGCGATGCCGCCTTCATAGATCAGGTCGACGATCAGCTTCAGTTCGTGCAGGCACTCGAAGTACGCCATTTCCGGAGCGTAACCAGCATCCACCAGCGTCTCGAAACCAGCCTTGATCAGTTCGACGGTACCGCCGCACAGCACGGCTTGCTCGCCGAACAGGTCGGTTTCGGTTTCTTCGCGGAAATTCGTCTCGATGATGCCGGCACGGCCGCCGCCGTTGGCGGTGGCGTACGACAGGGCGATATCACGCGCGGCGCCCGACTTGTCCTGGTGCACGGCAATCAGGTGCGGCACGCCGCCACCTTGGGTGTACGTGCCACGCACGGTATGGCCCGGAGCCTTCGGGGCAATCATGATGACGTCCAGGTCGGCGCGCGGGATCACGGCACCGTAGTGCACGTTGAAGCCGTGAGCGAATGCCAGTGCAGCGCCTTGCTTGATGTTGCCGTGCACTTCGTTCTTGTACACGTCGGCGATCTGCTCGTCCGGCAGCAGGATCATGACGACGTCGGCTTCCTTCACAGCCTCGGCCACTTCCTTGACCTGCAGGCCGGCATTGACAGCCTTGTTCCACGACGCGCCGTTCTTGCGCAGACCGACCGTCACCTTCACGCCCGAGTCGTTCAGGTTCAGGGCGTGGGCGTGGCCTTGCGAGCCATAGCCGATGATGGTGACGTTCTTGCCCTTGATCAGGGAGAGGTCAGCGTCCTTGTCGTAAAACACTTTCATGTTGATGTCCTAATTTTCAAATACTTCAATATCGATGGGGTCCGGCCGCAGTTACACGCTGGGTGCACGCGCCGGCTCAAACCTTCAGAATGCGCTCGCCGCGGCCGATGCCCGAGCCGCCCGTACGGACGGTCTCAAGAATGGCAGTGCGATCGATGGCATCGAGAAACGCGTCGAGCTTGCTGCCGTTGCCGGTCAGCTCGATCGTGTAGGTCTTCTCGGTCACGTCGATGATGCGGCCGCGGAAGATGTCCGCGGTACGCTTCATCTCCTCGCGCTCCTTACCGACCGCGCGCACCTTCACGAGCATCAGCTCGCGCTCGATGTGCGCACCTTCGGTCAGGTCGACGACCTTGACGACTTCCACCAGGCGGTTCAGGTGCTTGGTGATCTGCTCGATGATGTCGTCCGAACCGGTCGTGACGATCGTCATGCGCGACAGCGAGGCATCTTCAGTCGGAGCGACCGTCAGCGTCTCGATGTTGTACCCACGCGCCGAGAACAGACCCACCACGCGCGACAGCGCGCCGGGTTCGTTTTCCAGCAGGACGGAAATGATGTGACGCATTACAGATCCTCCGCGCCGAGCAGCATTTCAGAAATGCCCTTGCCTGCCTGGACCATCGGCCAGACGTTTTCGGTCGGGTCGGTCTGGAAGTCGAGGAACACGGTGCGATCCTTGAGTCGGAAGGCTTCGCGCAGCGCGGGCTCGACGTCGGACGTCTTCTCGATGCGCATGCCAACGTGGCCATACGATTCGGCCAGCTTCACGAAGTCGGGCAGCGCCTGCATGTAGGAGTGCGAGTAACGGTTGTCGTACTCGATTTCCTGCCACTGGCGCACCATGCCCAGGTAGCCGTTGTTGAGCGAGCAGATCTTCACCGGGGTGTCGTACTGCAGGCAGGTCGACAGTTCCTGGATGCACATCTGGATCGAGCCTTCACCGGTGATGGTGACAACTTCCTTGTCCGGGAATGCCTTCTTGATGCCCATCGCGTACGGCAGGCCCACGCCCATCGTGCCCAGGCCGCCGGAGTTGATCCAGCGGCGCGGCTCGTTGAACTTGTAGAACTGCGCGGCCCACATCTGGTGCTGACCGACGTCAGAGCAGACGAAGGCATCGCCATTGGTCAGTTCCCAGATCTTCTCGACCACGTACTGCGGCTTGATGATCTCGGAGGTACGGTCGTACTTCAGGCAATCGACGCTGCGCCACTGTTCGATCTGCTCCCACCACTTCGCCAGCGCCGTCTTGTTGGGCTTGATTTCACCCGTCTGGATCTGGGCGATCATCTCCTGCAGCACGTCCTTGACGTTGCCGACGATGGGGATGTCGACCTTCACCCGCTTGGAGATGGAGGACGGATCGATGTCGATGTGGATGATCTTGCGCGGCTGCGTGGAGAAGTGCGCGGGGCTGCCGATCACGCGATCATCGAACCGTGCGCCGATGGCGATCAGCACGTCACAGTTCTGCATCGCCATGTTGGCTTCGTACGTGCCGTGCATGCCGAGCATGCCAACGAACTGCTTGCTGGTACCAGGGAAGGCGCCCAGACCCATCAGCGTGTTCGTGACCGGGTAGCCCGTCAGCGCAGCCAGTTGGCGCAACTCTTCGCTGGCCTCCGCCAGCACCACACCGCCACCCGAATAGATGTACGGACGCTCAGCCTGCAGCAGCAGGCTCACCGCCTTGCGGATCTGGCCGGAGTGCCCCTTGTTGACCGGGTTGTACGAGCGCATCTCGATGGTCTTCGGATACTCGTACTTGCACATCTCGCGCGAGACATCCTTGGGGATGTCCACCACCACCGGGCCCGGACGGCCGGTCGAGGCAATGTAGAACGCCTTCTTGATGGTCGACGCGAGGTTGCGAACGTCCTTGACCAGGAAGTTGTGCTTGACGATCGGGCGCGTGATGCCGACCGTGTCGCACTCCTGGAAAGCGTCCTGGCCGATGGCGTGCGTCGGCACGTTGCCGGTGATGACCACCATCGGGATCGAGTCGAGGTACGCGGTGGCGATGCCGGTCACGGCATTTGTCACACCCGGGCCGGACGTGACCAGCGCGACACCAACCTTGCCCGTGGCGCGCGCATAGCCGTCGGCCGCATGGACCGCCGCCTGTTCATGGCGCACCAGGATGTGTTCGATCTTGTTTTGCTTGTAGAACGCGTCGTAGATATAGAGCACCGCGCCGCCGGGGTAGCCCCAGACGAACTCGACACCCTCTGCCGCGAGCGCATTGACGAGGATCTCTGACCCCATCATGTCGGCAGTTGAACCGCTATTGGCGTGGGAAAATTCCGCGCTTGGCATATTCATGTCAGTCCTTTGCAATTTTCGGCAAAAAATTGTTTGGATGCTCTCTACCGGGCTTGTGGCGCGGGTTTGAGCGGTGCGCGTCTGCATGGATGGTCCGCCTGATGGGCGGCCAGATGAGACAAACCACAGATGTTGTGAACCGCGAATGATACTGCAATGCCGCAAGGCGGTCCAGCCGCCGCGCGATTCGCCACACCAGACTGTCCGCCGGACAGCCGGGCTGTCCGCGGAACGGCATTTTTGCTAGCATCGCAACATTTTTGGCGGCCTAGACCGTCAGCCGCGCGGCGCTACCATCACATTATGACAATGTGAAATGTCGCCAAAACGCCCCACAGGATTCGCACCCGCCGTTGTATGGCCTCTGAACAGGAACTGTCGGCCTTCCTTTTAAGCGTCGAAAAACGCGCCTTCAAGCAGGCAGTATTCGCGGTCCGCGATGATGACGCCGCGCTCGACATCGTGCAGGACGCGATGATCAAGCTAGCCGAAAAATACGGGGACAAGCCCGGCGCAGAGCTGCCGCTGCTCTTCCAGCGCATCTTGCAGAACACCATTCACGACTGGTTTCGCCGCGCCAAGGTACGCAATACCTGGGTCAGCTTGTTCTCCAGCTTCCGCTCGGACGCCGAGGGCGACGATACGGATCCGCTTGAGTTGATCGAAAGCGAAGCCGGCTCCACAGCAGCGGAGAGCAGCGCCGACAAGTTCGAGCGCGCGCAGATGCTGGACATTCTGGAACGTGAGATCGAGAAGCTTCCGGCGCGTCAACGGGAGGCCTTCCTGATGCGTTACTGGGAAGACATGGATGTTGCCGAGACCGCCCAGGCGATGGGCTGTTCCGAGGGGAGCGTGAAGACGCACTGCTCGAGGGCAACGCACGCCCTGGCCCAAGCGCTGCGGGCGCGAGGGATCCGACTATGAACAAGGCAGAACTTCGAGAACGCCGCTTCGTGCATGCCGTCCGCACCGCTCTGAACGAGTCGGCCGGGCAGTTGCCGCCCGATGTGCGCGACCGCCTCGCCGCGGCGCGCCGGACAGCGCTCGCGCACCAGAAAGCAGAGGCGCCGCAGACGGTGCGTTCGCCTGCCATGGCCGTGCCCGGTGTGGGCTCAGTGTCGTTCGATCTGGAGGGACGCGGTCACGCCCCGCTCCAGCGTGCCGGCGCATTCCTGCGCCGCCTGGGCCTGCTGTGGCCGACCATCGCGCTGATCGCTGGGCTGGCCGGCATTTATCAGTGGCAGCAGCAGCAACGGGTCAACGAGCTCGCCGAAGTGGACGCCGCAATGTTGCTGGATGACTTGCCGCTGGCCGCCTACGCCGACCAAGGCTTCCATCAGTATCTCGACAAACGCGATCAGTAAAGGCTGATCGATGAGCAACTTGCACCGCACCCACGGCCAGGCACCGCGAGGCGATCGATTAGCACACCCCCGCGCAATCCTCCTCGCGCTGATCGGTGCCGCGGGACTGCTCACCACCGGGCTCGTCATCGGACAGGTCCAGACAGCGTCGATGCCGGCAGCTGCCTCTGGCGCAGCAGCCAGCACAACCACTCCGCTGGCACTGCCAACGCCGCCCGCGACCAATCCGCAGCCCTCCATCCACCCAAACTGGTCGGAGTTGACCGTTGTACAGCAACGCATCCTCGCGCCGCTGTCACCGGAATGGAACGGGCTGCCCGAACTTGCCCGCAGGAAGTGGCTGCAGATCGCCCAGGCCTATCCGAGATTCACACCGGCCCAGCAGCAGCGCCTGCAGGCGCGCATGGCCGACTGGATCAAGCTGACGCCGGAACAGCGTCACCGCGCCCGCGAAAACTTTCAGACCACGAAGTCCGTTCCGGTGCAGAAGAAGAGCGAGGCCTGGCAGCGATATCAGCACTTGTCCGACGACCAGAAGAAGGAGCTGGCCGCGGCAGCCAAGGCACAGAAGCGTCTATCGGCTGTCACGGCGTTGCCAAGTAGCGCGCGGCTCGCCAAGGATGCTGCGAAAGCCGTGCATCATGGGGCGCACACCAAGCCCGGCACGACCAAGTCCGCACCGAATGCGACGACACCGGCGCCGCTGCCGGTAACTGCATCGGCGCCGACAGCGTCGTCAACGCCGGCACCAGCGCCGGCAGTTGCCGCCCCCGCCGCCGCCAGCACCCCGTCCGTTGCGCCTGCCGGGCATTCCGACGGCGACTCCGGCAACCCGCCACCATCGACCATGCTGGGCAGCTGAGCCCAGCGCGCCGTTTGGCATAATCCGAACAAGCGCCGCACATGAAGTCCGGCGCATGATCGACAGCGCACTGAACGCGCGCACCCGGATCGATGCTCAATATCGCCTCCCCCTCCTCCCCCACTACGGCGCCTGACCCGCTCGCAGCGCCAACACTGCGGCGCCGGTTCGCAGCCATGCTCTATGAAGGCCTGCTGCTCTTTGGTGTGATGTTCGCGGCAACGGCCCTCTTTCTGCTTGCACGCGCAGTCATCCCACCATTGGCCCGCACCGGCGACGCAGGCCTGCAAGTGTGGGGCTTCTTCGCGCTCGGTCTGTACTTCGTGGGCTTCTGGCGCAAGCGCGGGCAGACGCTCGCCATGCAGACGTGGCGTATGCGCGTGGTGAATGCAGACGGTTCGCGCATTTCGATCGGTCGCGCCATTGCCCGTTATGTGCTGGCGTGGATGTGGGTCGCCGTAGCCGTTGGCGTCATCCACCTGAGCGGCGTGTCCCGCTGGGCCGGGGCCGGAGTCGCTCTGGCCTGCGTATTGGCCTGGGGCGCGCTGGCGTGGCTCGACCCGCAACGCCAATTCATGCACGATCGCCTGGCCGGCACGCGGCTGGTGCGCGACTGACGTCATCCTCGGCGACGGCCCTGCCATGACCCGCGCCGATCTCGCTGCTCCATCCGTCCCATTCGCGTCGCTGACGGCAGCCAATGCGCGCCGTGCAGCCGTGGCGCTCCAATGCGTCGCGGCGGTCGCGGTAGCCTGGGCGGCGCATCGCTGGGGCGGATGCAGTTGGGCAGGCGCAGCAGCCGTTGCCGCAGTGGCGCTGGTCTTCGGCTACGTGGCGTCGGTTGGCTGGGCGTTCCTCATCGCGTTGGCGAGTCTCGGCTCGGCGAATCCGGATGACCCAGCCTGGGATCGCATGCCCGTACCGAGCACGCAACGCATCGGCACCGCAGGCTTCATTGCATGCTGGCTGCGCGAATGCGCGTCGGTCGCATGGATGTTCAACGTGCTCCAGCCATTCCGGGCACAGGCGGCATTCGATACGCCGGTTGAAGGCGGTCAGCGCATACCGGTGTTGATGATCCACGGCTATGGCTGCAATCGCGCGGTGTGGCTGCCGATACAGAAGCACCTTGCCGCAGCCGGTCACCCAACCGACGCGATCGATCTGATGCCGTTGCTAGGTGATATCGATGATTACGCTCGCGACATCGCCCGCGCCATTGCAAGCATGACGCATGCGCATGGCCGCGCTCCGGTCCTCCTCTGCCACAGCATGGGCGGGCTCGCCGCACGGGCTTTGCTGCGCCAATCGGGGGACGGCTGCCCGGTGGCGCACGTCATCACGCTCGGCACGCCACATCGCGGCACGGTGATGGCGCGCGGCGGGCGCGGCCGCAATGTGCGGCAGATGGCGTGGGCCAGCCCCTGGCTGCGTCAGCTGGCCGCATCCGAAACGCCGGCTGTGCGTGCACGCATCACGTCGATCTTCTCGTGGCATGACTCCATCGTCGGGCCAGCCGGAGCGTCATGGCTGGAGGGCGCACGACACGTTCCCTTCGCGGGCATCGGGCATGTGTCGCTGCTATGCGACGCGCGCGTGCGCAACGCCGTGCTGGCCGAACTCGCACGCATCGAACGCATCAGGCCAACCCCATCCGCTTGAAAGGCTCGCCCCGCGCGGGTCTTGGGCGCATGCCGCAGCGCCTTGCGAGCACCCCGTCATGTGACGGTCATGTTTCTGACACGGCGCGTTCACGCAGCGGTGGCGAAATCCATGTAACGCAGCCTTCGTTGCCGACATGGTCCTGCCCAATCTGCCATCGCGCCCTGGTTTCCTCCGCCGCTTCGCGCAACGCTTTCGCGCCGCTCCCTCCATCGGTTCCGACTGGAACGCTCCCCCGCCGCTGATGCAAATGGCCGCTGGATTCGCCGCCGCCGGCGCGCTGGGTTCCGCAGTACCCGCCAGCCGCGGCGACGTGCGCGACCATGAGCCGCCCGGGGCTGCGCCCGCCCCGATGCGGCTTGCAGAGCAACTGGCGGACAACGATACCGATCCGCCGATCGAAAAAATCCACCGCTATCGCACCATCTGGCTGTCGGACATTCATCTCGGCACCGCCGGCTGCCAGGCCACCTACCTGCTGGACTTCCTCAAGCACAACGAGTCCGACACGCTTTACCTCGTCGGCGACATCGTGGATGGGTGGCAACTGCGCAAGGGCTGGTACTGGCCACAGGCCCACAACGACGTGGTGCAGAAGGTGCTCCGCCGTGCGCGTAAAGGCACGCGCGTGGTGTTCATTCCTGGCAACCATGATGAGATGGCGCGCCAGTTTCACGGTCTCAACTTCGGCGATATCGAGGTCGCAGAGGACGCGGTGCACGTGACGGCTGCAGGCAAGCGCCTGTGGGTGGTGCACGGAGACCTCTTCGACGGCGTGATGCAGCACGCGCGCTGGCTGGCCTACGTGGGCGACACGCTCTACACCTTCATCCTGGCGATGAATCGGCACTTCAATCGCATTCGCGTGCGGCTGGGGTTTCCGTATTGGTCGCTCTCGCAATACCTCAAGCACCAGGTCAAGAACGCAGTCAACTTCATCAACTCGTTCGAGCGCGTGATGACCGACGAGGCACGCCGCCGCGGCTGCGACGGCGTGGTCTGCGGGCATATCCACAAGGCCGAGATCCGCGAGATCGACGGTCAGCTTTACTGCAACGACGGCGACTGGGTGGAGAGCCTCTCTGCCCTCGTCGAAACCATGGAAGGCGAGTTGCAGATCGTCTACTGGACGCATCTGCTCGATGCACCGCGTACGACCCGCAGGGCACGCCGTGCCGCAGCGGCTGCTGTCTGATGAAAACCCACATGACCACAACCAGTATCGACCTCGCGCCCCTCGACGTTACCGCCACGACATCCACCGCACCCACGCCCCAAGGAGAGCCCGTGAAAGTCATGATCGTCACCGATGCCTGGGAACCGCAGGTCAACGGCGTCGTCCGCACCCTGACCCAGACACGCCGCGAACTCGAAGCAATGGGCCACATCGTCGACATGATCACGCCACTCGAATTCAAAACGGTGCCGTGCCCGACGTACCCAGAGATTCGCCTGTCGATTCTGCCCGCCAAGCGTGTGCGCGAGCGCATCGAAGCGTTTGCGCCGCAAGCGCTGCATATCGCCACGGAAGGCCCACTTGGGCTCGCCGCGCGCGCCTACGCACTGCGGCACAAGCTGCCCTATACGACGGCTTACCACACGCGCTTTCCCGAGTACGTACAGGCGCGCTTCGGGATTCCGCTGGCCTGGACGTATCGCTTCCTGCGCTGGTTCCACAGCCCCGCCCAGGCCGTGATGGCACCCACGCCCGTCGTGCTGAAAGACCTGGCTGCGTATGGCATCACGAACGGCGTGCTGTGGACGCGCGGCGTCGACCTTGACGTCTTCACGGCGCAACGCGGCAACGTGCTCAACACCGCGCACCCGATCTTCCTGTACGTAGGCCGCGTGGCCGTCGAAAAGAACGTGGAGGCGTTCCTGGAACTCGACCTGCCCGGCTCGAAGTGGGTCGTGGGTGAAGGTCCGGCCCTGGCCGGCCTCAAGGCGAAATACCCGAACGCGAACTACCTGGGCGTGCTCAGGCAGCCTGAGCTGGCCAAGGTGTATGCGTCGGCCGATGTATTCGTCTTTCCGAGCCGCACCGACACGTTCGGCCTCGTACTGCTGGAGGCGCTTGCCAGCGGCCTGCCGGTGGCGGCGTACCCCGTGACGGGTCCGATCGACGTGCTGGGGGACTCGCCGGCCGGCGCGCTGCGAGAAGACCTGCGGGAAGCCTGCCTGGAAGCGTTGCGCATCGACCGCGCCACGGCACGTGCGCATGCGGAGCGCTTCTCGTGGCGCGCAGCCTCCGAACAATTCGTGGCGCACCTGCGTCCGTTGCCCGCCGGCCAGGCCATTGGCGCCAAGGCTGCGCAGCCGTCCACCGCAGCGGGATCCTGAGCCTTGCGTGCCATGAAGCCCACCACCCCGCCGGAACGCCCGCCCGCACCGCCTGCGGCAGGCGCCTATTCGCCGGCAGACAACCCGCACAAGGGCAACCGCGGCGTCACGCGGGCGTGGTTTGCGCTCAAGAACTCCATCAGCGGCATCCGCTTTGCCATCGACGAGGAAAGCGCGTTCCGCCAGGAGTTGACGCTCTGCGCAATTCTGCTTCCGTGCGCGTTCGTCATCCCCGCCACGGTGGTCGAGCGCATCATGATGATCGGCACGCTGGTGCTGGTGCTCATCGTCGAGCTGCTCAATTCCAGCGTGGAGGCCGCGGTCGACCGTATTTCACTGGAGCAGCATGGCCTGTCCAAACGCGCCAAGGACTTCGGCAGCGCCGCGGTCATGCTCGCCCTCCTGCTTTGCGTGGGCACATGGGCGGCGATCGCCTGGCCCTGGGTGGCAACGCTGCTGCACTAGGCACGCGTTAGGACATACCCGCCCTTACGCCACGTCAACGTTTGGCAACGTCGCCCCCGCTGTACCCGGAGCGACGTTGCACTGGCACGATCTTTTATAATCCGGGCACCAACACGCCACGGAGACAGGGCCCCCGGCCTTGGCAGTTCAATGGAAACCAAGCAGCATTCCACCGGCCCGCGCCGCACACGCGATCGCATCCTCGAGGTGTCGCTACGCCTGTTCAACGAGCTCGGCGAACCCAACGTCACCACCACGACGATCGCCGAAGAACTCGAGATCAGCCCGGGCAATCTGTACTACCACTTCCGCAACAAGGACGACATCATCAACTCGATCTTCGTCCAGTTCGAACAGGAGATGGGCCGTCGCCTGAAGCTGCCCGACGACCACAAGGCCACACTGGATGAAACGTGGGGCTACCTGCAGTACATGTCGGAATTCCTCTGGAATTACCGCTTCCTGTATCGCGACATCAACGATCTGCTTGCGCGCAATCGCATGCTGGAGTTGAACTTCAAGCGGATCGTCGAGCAGAAACGCCACTTCGCAATGGACATCTGCCACCAGTTCATCGAAGACGGCGAAATGGAAGCCACGCCCGAGCAGGTGGACGTCATCTGCACCAACATCGTCGTGGTGGCCACATACTGGCTGTCGTTCCAGTTCGTGCAGCACCCACGCCAATACAACGATCCCAACGCGATCCGTGACCACCTGCACGGCGTGAGCTACCACATCCTGTCGATCCTGGCGCCGTATTTGCGCGGCAAGCCCCGGCGGGCTTTCGATCTGTTGGCAGTCAGCCGCAGCAACGACCCGCCGCCCCAAGTCACCTCAGCCCAATGAATTCGATCTGCGTCTATTGCGGTTCCAGCCCGGGCGTGCGCCCCGAATATGCAGGCCAAGCCATTGCGTTGGGTGAGGCGATGGTCAGGCGCGGCCTCACGCTCGTCTACGGCGGCGGCAATGTTGGCCTGATGGGTATCGTGGCGGATGCGGTCCTGCACGGCGGCAGTCCTGTCATCGGCGTCATTCCCAAATCGCTCGTGCGCAAGGAGGTCGGCCATAAAGACCTGACCGAACTGCACATCGTCGACAGCATGCACCAGCGCAAGCAGATGATGGCTGACCGCGCGGATGCCTTCATCGCCATGCCTGGCGGCGTGGGCACCTACGAGGAGCTGTTCGAAACGTTCACGTGGCTGCAGCTCGGCTATCACAACAAGCCGATCGGCCTGCTGAACGTGGCGGGTTTCTACGACAAGCTGCTGGGCTTCATCGACCATGCCGTGCAAGAGGGTTTCCTCAAACGCCACCACGCCGATCTGCTGCATGTCAGCGACGACCCGTCCGCGCTGATCGACATGCTGGCAAACGCGCCGCGCGACACCGTCGACAAGTGGTCGGAGCGCCGCGAGCGTACGTAGGCCACGCATGCAAGACACCTTGCTCGGCATGGCGTGCTGCTGACAGTGCGGCGCGCGTGGGCGCACCATACGCCAACGCTGTTGCGCGGGGGTTCGATGGTGCCGATCACGTTTTCGGGCGCGCTCATGTAGTCGGCGTTCAACCGCTGAGCCGCGTCAGAGTCTAGAAGGACGATCCCGGCTGCGCGAGAAACGCGACCTCTTCCGGCGTCGACGCCCTTCCCAGCGCGGCATTGCGATGCGGGAAACGCCCGAAGCGCGCAACGATGTCCCGATGCTTCTCGGCCCAGACCAGCGAATCCGTATCGCCCTCCTGGTCGCGCAGGCGCGTATAGAGTCGAATCGACTCGTCCTGCATGGCGGGCACTTCGCTGTGCTCGAACGGCAGGTAACAGAACATGCGGTGGAAGCGGGTTGGGAGCTGGGTGTCCCAGCCAGCGGCCACGACGATCTGCGCGGTGTGCAAGGCCGCTGCATCGCTGGCAAAGGCGCGGGCCGTATTGCGGAACATATTGCGCGAGAACTGATCGAGCACCACGATGCGCGCGATGGCTTCCTGCGGCGTGTCCATCCACGTATCGCCTCCGCCTGCCGAGAGCGCCTCCCACAGCGGCAGGAAGCGGGCGCGAATCTCTGCATCGAACGCATCGGACTTGGTGAACCACTCGGGCCGCGCATCGACGAGCGGCACGGACCCGAACCAGAACGCGAGTACGTCGTCGGCAGTGGGCAAACCGATCATGCGAAGTCTCCTGTCTTTGTCATGGGCACGCGCCATCAGCGCGGTACGTTGCGCATCCAATCCGCGGTTTGCCAGAACGCCTGCATCAGGCGCATCTGCAGGGCTTCGTCCAGGCCCTGGTCCTGCATCGCGAGTGCCATGCAGCGCATCCACTGGTCGCGCTCCTGCGTGCCGATCTCGAACGGGAGATGGCGCGCGCGCAGGCGCGGGTGTCCAAAGCGTTCAATGTAATGGCTGGGGCCGCCCAGCCAGCCGCACAGGAACCAGAACAGCTTGTCGCGTGAACCGTCGAGGCTGGGCGGATGCAGCGCGCGCAGCACGGCAAACTCGGGTTCGAGGTCCATCAGGTCATAGAAGCGGTCCACGAGTTCACGCACACGCGCCTCGCCGCCGATCAGGTCGAAGGCCAGGGATTCCTGGCCGGAGGTTGCATCAGTCATACAGCGTCAGTCACTTCAAGAAGAATCACGCTCCGCTCACGCGTCGCGCAGCGTTGCCATGGCCGGCCGGCGCAGCACGTCGCGCAGACTCAGCCAGCCCCCGGCAAAGGCGCACACCATGCCGCCCACAATGCCCACCGGAAGAATCGCCGGGTTGAACCGATAGGGAAAATCGAACACATAGGCCGACAATGCCCAGCCGATCGCAATCGCTGCAGCACCGGCCATCAGACCGGCCAGGCCACCGACGATCAGCACCTCGGCGTACTGCGTCTGGCGCACCACACGAGAACCCGCGCCCAGGGCGCGCAGCACGCCGGCATCGCGCAGCCGCTCATCGCGCGAGCCCGACAGCGCCGCATAGAGTACGAGCATGCCTGCCGCCAACGTAAAGACGAACAGGAATTCCACGGCGGCCGTCACCTGGTCGAGCACGCCTTGCACCTGCTGCAGGATCAGCTCGGTATCGACCACCGTCAGGTTGGGGAACGCGCGCACCAGCCTGGACGGCAAGTCCGCTTGGCCGGCGGGAATCCGGAACGCTGTCACGAAGGTCTGCGGCATGTCGCGCAGCGCCACGGGCGGCAGGATCACGAAGAAATTGACGCGCATCGAACTCCAGTCGACCTTGCGTAGCGAGGTGATGGGCGCGTCGACGGTCTGCCCGCCGACGTCGAAGCGCAGCACGTCGCCCAGGCGCAGGTTCAGCGTCTTGGCGATGCCCTCCTCCACCGATGCCTCGGGCTTCTGTCCGCCGAACCAATGCCCCGCGACGATGCGATTCTCCGGCGGCTGCGCGGTTGCGTAAGACAGGTTGAACTCGCGCTCGACCAGGTTGCGGGCGCGCGACTCGGCATAGGTCTGGCGGTCGATGGCCTGGCCGTTGACGTGGGTCAAGCGCCCGCGCACCATCGGATAGAGCTTCGGTTCTGCCACGCCGGCGCGGGCCAGCGCCTGACTGACGGGCCCCACCTGGTCCGGCTGGATATTGATGATGAAACGGTTGGGCGCATCGGCAGGCGTCGCGCTGTGCCACGAGCGGATCAGATCGTTGCGGGTCATGGCGAGCAGCAGCAGCGCCATCAGGCCGACCGCCAATGCCACGGTCTGCAAGACGCTGACACCACGGCGGCGCTCCAGCACGGCCAGCGCAAAGCGCCACCCCACGCCGAACACACGCCCGCGACCCCGCGACGCCGACAGCGCCCGCAGCGCGCCCGCGGCCGCCAGCGAAAACATGACGATGGCGCCGGCAAGCCCCGCTGCCATCAGCGCTCCCAGCTTCAGATCCCGCGCGGATGCCACCAGCAGCGCGAGAAATGTCGCACCACCAAAGGCGTATCCCACCCATGTGGCAACGGCACGCTCACCCACATCGCGGCGCAGCACGCGCAGCGGCGCCACACGCACCAGGTTCAGGAGGGGCGGCACAGCAAAGCCCAACAGCAGCACCAGCCCCGCCATCACGCCGACGACAGCCGGCCACACCGACGGCGCAGGCAGCGACACGGTCAGGAGATCACCCAGCGATGCCAGGAGCAGCCAGTGCGCTCCAAAGCCGAGCGCGACGCCTGCGGCCGACCCCAGGATGCCCACCAGCACGAATTCCAGCGCGAACAGGCCCAGGATCTGCCCCTGCCGCAGCCCCAGGCATTTGATGATCGCCACCGCATCGGTATGCCGCGCGGTGTAGCGACGCGCCGCCATGGTAATCGCCACGGCAGCGATCATCGCCGCCAGCAGCGCCACGAGCGACAGGAAGCGCTCGGCGCGATCCAGCGTTTCACGCATCTGCGGCTGTCCGTTCTGCAAAGACTCAATTCGCACACCACGCAAATGCCGCGTCTTCAACACCTGCTCCGCCCAGTTGCGGAAAGCGTTTGCAGCGGCATCCGGACCGGCCACCAGCAAGCGATAGGTTATCCGGCTGCCATAGGTGACCAGGCCCGTCGACGCCAGATCGGCCATCGGCAACATCACTCGGGGGGCAAAGTTCATGAAGCCCGCGCCGCGGTCAAGCTCCTGCGTGATGACGTGGGCGATCCTGAACGTACGCGTACCAAGACGGATGGCATCGCCCACGCGGACGCCCAGCGCCTCAAGCAGCGGCGCGTCGACCCACACTGTGCCGGGCGCGGGAATCGCGTGGATGGGTGCGCCGAGACTGTCGCCCCCGTCACCGACCTTGATGGCCCCGCGCAGCGGGTAGCCCAGGTCGACCGCCTTGACGGCGGCCAGTTGCGAGACCGGTTCGCCCGATATGCCGCTGGCCAGCGCTGTGGCCATGCTCGGAAACACCGCGGTATGCGTGACCTGCAAGCCACTGGCGCGGGCCCGCGCTTCGATATCCGCTGGCAGCGGCTGGTCGGACACCACCAGCACATCGGCGCCCAGCAATTGGCGCGCATCGCGCTCCAGTCCGGCATGCATCCGATCGGCGAGGAAACCGACCGACGCCAGGGCAGCCACGGCAAGCACGAGCGCGACGAGCAGCAGGTTCAGCTCACCGGCGCGCCAGTCGCGCCGCAGCATGCGCAAGGCTTGGATCCACACGGAAAATCGAGACATGGGCAGAACACGGACGGGGCGCGTCGAACGCGCGACCCCGCCATGTTCGCATGACTTCAGCGCGCGAGCGCGGGGAGGCCCTCGGCGTGCCAGGGCAGCGCCTGCTCGGCGGTCAGCAGCGAAACGTGCTCGGGTGCGCGATAGCCTGCCAGATGGCTCAGGCCCGCCCGGAAACCGGGGTCGCCGATGCGCTCCATCAGCTCGCGCACCCAGGGCGCAAGCGCGTCATTGCGGCGCACCGCCAGGTAATACGTTTCGCGCGTGAGCGGCACGAAGTGCAGACCGTGGGCCTCGGCGCCCGGGCGCAGGCCGAAGCCAACGTCTGCCCGCCCCTCCTGCACGGCCACGGCGATCTTGTCGCTGGAAAACTCCTGTTCGTCGTACCCGAGAATCTGGTCGGGATACAGGCCCGCGGCCACCAGCAGCTGATCGAACAGCAAGCGCGTGCCCGAACTGCGCTGGCGATTGATGAAGCGCGCCTGCGTGCGCGCCAGATCTGCGAGCGACTGCACACGTCCGGCCCACTCCGGCGACATCATCAGACCTTGCTCGCGGTCGGCCAGCGCGATCAGGCGCACTGCCGTCGGGCGTAGCCATTTGCGCAATGTCTGATGCGCAATCGAACCAGCGCCCTGTTGCGGCGCCACGTAAAAGCCCGCCACCTCGCACTGCTTCTCCTGCAGGCAGATCAAGCCCTCGACGGCACCGCAGAACACGGTGTCGAGCTGCGCGCCGTGGCCTTCGTTGGCAAACGTTTGAGCCAACACCTCGACCGCTGGATCGTGACTGCCCGAAAAACGGATGCGCGTCTGCGATTGGGAGGCATCTTCCAGCTCAGCGAGAAACTGATGCATGGCATGGCGCACCACGGGGTCGAGCTGCTCGCGCAGACGCATCTCGGCGCGCAGCATGCGTTCGCCGAACAGGGTGAGAGAAGCGCCGCGGCCGCGTTCCATGTCGAGCAGGGAGCGCCCGAGCATCTCTTCCCACGACCGCATCACGCCCCAGGCGTGCCGGTACGACAACCCGACCTGCTTGGCTGCCCGGTGCAGCGATCCCGTCTCGCGCACGGCTCGCAGCAACTGGAAGACCTTGCCATTGGCACGCGGGTTATCGTCCGGCCCAATTACCGGAAAGACTTCGAACTGGAACGTCATTATGTTTATGATTTCCTATTTACTTCGATCACGCTCCCGGAAAACAATCTTCGTGATCTTCGGGGCGGGCGCATCGTGGCCGCCGCACGCCGCCATCATGCAGCATCAGACATAAAGCGTCCACGTCTCTCTTATTGCCCTCACGACATGACCCGCCTGTCCAAATCCCTTCGCGCATCGGCTGCCGTCTTGATGACGCTGGCGTTTGCCACCGCCGCATATGCTGGCGATCTCCGCATGGCGACCACCACCAGCACCGACAATTCGGGCCTGCTGAAAGTGCTGCTGCCCAAGTTCGAAGCCGCCACGGGCGTCCATGTGCAGGTGATCGCCGTTGGCACCGGCAAGGCGGTCAAGCTCGGGGAATCGGGCGATGTGGATGTCGTGCTCGTTCACGCAAGGTCGCTGGAAGACGCCTTTGTCGCATCCGGCGGCGGCATCGACCGGCGCGATGTGATGTACAACGATTTCATCCTTGTCGGCCCGGCGGCAGATCCGGCCCACCTGCGCGGACAGAAGGACGTCATCCGGGGCATGGAGGCGATTGCCAAGGCCGATGCCAAGTTCATCTCGCGTGGCGACAATTCCGGCACCGATGTCATGGAAAAGGCCTACTGGAAGATGGCCAACATCGATCCGAAGGGTCAGCCTTGGTACGTGAGTGCCGGCCTGGGCATGGGCGAAGTGCTGAACATGGCCGCGCAGATGAATGCCTACACGCTCTCTGACAGGGCCACCTACGGCGCCTATCGCGCCAAGACGGGCCTGGATATCGTGCTGGCCGGCGATCCGCGCATGTTCAACCCGTACGGCATCATCGCCGTCAACCCGAAGAAATATCCGAGCACCAACTACGCGGATGCGACCAAGCTGATCCAGTGGATCACGTCGCCCGCCGGCCAGCAGGCCATTGCGGACTTCAAGGTGAACGGTGAGCAGGTGTTCTTTCCGGACTACGGGAAAGCAGCGCCCGGCAGCAAGTAACGCGCACTGAAATAGCGCACAGGACGGCAGCTCAGGCTGCCGTTTCCAATTGCGGATGCTGCGGCAGTTCGGCCGCCACCTCGCCGATCATGCGGCGCAGCCACATGACATCGGGTGCAGCATGGCTACGCTCGTGCCAGAGCTGATAGAAGCGCATCTTGGGGAACGCAACGGGTGCGGGAAGGATGCGGATCGGCAGGTACTGCGCGCAATGCGCGGCGAACTGCCGGCCCGTCGTAAAGACGAGGTCCGAGCGCATCAATACGTACGGCACCAGCCCGAAGTACGGTAGCGACACCTGGATCTGGCGCTTGAGCCCCTGCTCTGCAAGTGCCTGATCGATCATGCTGCGCTGCATGACGGCATACGGCGCGGGCGCCAGATGCGGCATCTCCACATAGTGCTTGAGCGAAATGCCCTTGCGCGCCAGCGGATGCTGCGCACCCAGCATGCAGACGACCTCATCGTCGAACAGCGGTGAAATATGCAGATGTTCGGGCGGCGACAGCCAGTTGCCGATCACGAGGTCCATGCCGCCCTGCTCCAGTGCGGCCAGGTAATCGACGCCGGCATTGAGCGGATGCACCACCAGCTTGGCCTGCGGCGCCTGCTTGCGCAGACGCTCGACGATGTTGGGCAGGAAGAAGGCATCGAGGTAATCCGGCGCGCCGAGGTGAAACGTGCGGGTGGTGTTGCCGGGGTCGAATTCCTGCGACGGGCGGGCGATGCGCTCCATTGCTTCCAGGCTCTGCTGCGCCAGCGTCAGCAGTTCGTGACCGCGCTCGGTCGGCACCATGCCGCTCTTGCCCCGCACAAGGATGGCGTCCCCGGTGATCTCGCGCAAGCGCTTGAGCGTATTGCTGATGGCCGGCTGTGACTGGCCGAGCTTGACCGCCGTGCGCGTCACGCTCTGCTCGGTGAGCAGCGTGTAGAGAACGCGCAGGAGGTAGGTATCGAGGTGATCTTTGCCGTGCATCTGGAAGCGGGCACGGACAGCGCCGTACCGGGTGAAAAACGTGCGGGAAATCTCGGGAGAGAGCCTCATCAGTGTATGTCACCTGCACGTCGCCCCGCCAGACGAGTACCGGCGGGTATACCCCGGATTTTGGCTTTCCGATGCGGGTTATCACATGGGCCAAATATTGCATTCCTGGCCCGGTGCTATGGTTCCGTTACACACACAAACAGGCGTAGAACCCCCATGGAGACTCAGCCCATCCGCTTCTTCCACCGCGGCCAGGTCCGCACCGTCACGGACGCCCCGATCACCCGGACGGTGCTTCAATACCTGCGTGAGGACGCACACTGCACCGGCACCAAGGAAGGTTGCGCCGAAGGCGATTGCGGTGCATGCACCGTGGTGCTCGGCGAGCTGCAGGAAGACGGCAGCGTCGGCCTGAAGGCCGTCAACGCGTGTATCCAGTTCCTGCCCACGCTGGACGGCAAGGCGCTGTTCACCGTGGAAGACGTGCGCGGCAAGGACGGCACACTGCACCCGGTGCAAGAGGCCATGGTGGAGTGCCACGGATCCCAGTGCGGCTTCTGCACGCCGGGCTTCGTGATGTCCCTCTACGCGCTGTACGAAAACACCGGCAACCAGGCGCCGATCCCATCGCGCCAGACCATCTGCGATTCGCTGACCGGCAACCTGTGCCGCTGCACCGGATACCGCCCGATCATCGACGCTGGCGAACGCATGTTCGAACTGCCCGCACCGGCAGGCATCGACCGCACGCAATTGGCCGACACGCTTCGCAAGCTGCAGCGCAAGGACACCTTCAGCTATGCGCCCGTCGGCACCGAGAACGCAGCGCGCTTCTACGCACCGCGCACCGCATCGGCCTTTGCCGCCATCAAGGCCGCGCATCCGAACATCCGCATCCTGGCCGGTAGCACCGACGTCGGCCTGTGGGTCACCAAGCAGTTCCGCGATCTGGGCGACATCCTGTACATCGGCCAGGTAGCCGACTTGTACGCACTGGAAAAGCGTGACGGCTGGATCGAGATTGGCGCGGCCGTCTCGCTGGAAAAAGCCTACGAATTCCTGGCCGCCGACTACCCCGAGACGACCGAGTTGTGGAAGCGCTTTGCCTCGCTGCCGATCCGCAATGCGGGCACGCTCGGCGGCAACATCGCCAACGGCTCGCCGATCGGCGACTCGGCACCCGCGCTGATCGCCATCGGCACGCGCGTCGTCCTGCAGCGTGGCGAAGTCCGCCGCGAATTGCCGCTCGAAGACCTCTACCTCGCCTATCAGAAGAACGCGATGGAAGAAGGCGAGTTTGTTGCCGGCCTGCGCATCCCCGCGCGTGAGGGCCGCGATGCGTTGCGCTTCCGTACGTACAAGCTGTCCAAGCGCTTTGACGAAGACATTTCCGCCGTGTGCGCGGCGCTGGCCATTGAGCTGGACGGTGACATGGTCCGCAGCGCACGCATCGCCTACGGCGGCATGGCAGCAACTTCCAAGCGCGCCACTGAAACCGAAGCCGCCATCGTCGGCCAGCCGTGGAACGAAGCGACGGTGCGTGCTGCCATGGCAGCCATGTCACGCGACTACACCCCGCTGACCGACATGCGCGCGACCGACAACTACCGCCGCATATCGGCTGCCAACACGGTGTACCGCTTCTGGCTGGAAACCCGCACAGATGCGCCGCTTGCGCCCGAACAGATCAATGTGCGCGCGGTCGAATTGAATACCCTCACAGCAGCGTAAGAACATGAACAAGCAAACCGAAGCCTTCCTGCTGGCTGAAGCCGATATTGCTGCCGCCATGCCTGATCAGCGCGGTGCTGTGGTGGGCATTTCGCGCCCGCATGAGTCTGCGCACCTGCATGTCGCGGGCACTGCCACGTACACCGACGACATTCCTGAGCTGGCCGGCACGCTACACGCGGCGCTCGGCATGAGCACGCAGGCGCATGCGCGCATCGTCAACATGGATCTGGATCGCGTGAAGGCCGCGCCGGGCGTGGTGGCGGTATTCACATCAGCCGACATTCCGGGCACGAACGATTGCGGGCCGATCATCCACGACGACCCGATCCTCGCCACCGACACCGTGCACTTCATCGGCCAGCCGATGTTCATCGTGGTGGCCACGTCGCACGATGCGGCCCGCCGTGCGGCGCGTCTGGGCAATATCGAATACGAAGTCCTGCCCCCGCTGCTGACGCCTGAAGAAGCGCGTGCCGCCGGCAAGTCCGTGCTGCCGCCGATGCACCTCAAGCGCGGCGAACCGGCTGAGCGCATCGCCTCTGCACCCCACGCTGAAGCCGGCAAGATGTCGTTGGGCGGCCAGGAGCAGTTCTACCTCGAAAGCCAGATCTCGTACGCCGTGCCGAAGGAAGACAACGGCATGCACGTGTGGTGCTCGACGCAGCATCCGACCGAGATGCAGCACATGGTGTCGCACATGCTGGGCTGGCATGCCAACCAGGTGCTGGTCGAGTGCCGCCGCATGGGCGGTGGTTTCGGCGGCAAGGAATCGCAATCCGGTCTGTTTGCCTGTTGCGCTTCGCTGGCGGCGTGGAAACTCGCCTGCCCCGTCAAGCTGCGTCCGGACCGCGACGACGACATGATGATCACCGGCAAGCGGCACGACTTCCGCTTCGCCTACGAAGCCGGCTACGACGACGACGGGCGCATCCAGGGCGTCAAGGTCGACATGACCTCGCGCGCCGGTTTCTCGGCCGACCTTTCGGGCCCGGTGATGACGCGCGCCATCTGCCACTTCGACAACGCCTATTGGCTGCCCGAGGTGGAAATCGACGGCTTCTGCGCGCGCACCAACACGCAGTCGAACACCGCATTCCGCGGCTTCGGCGGCCCGCAGGGCGCGTTTGCCATCGAGTACATCATGGACAACATCGCGCGCTCGGTCGGCAAGGATGCCCTCGACGTGCGCCGCGCCAATTTGTACGGCAAGGACAAGAACAACGTCACGCCGTACGGGCAGACCGTGGAAGACAACGTCATCCATGAACTGATCGACGAACTGGAGGCTACGTCCGACTACCGCGCCCGCCGCGAAGCGATTCGCGCGTTCAATGCGACCAGCCCGGTCCTCAAGCGCGGCCTGGCGCTGACGCCGGTGAAGTTCGGCATCTCGTTCAACGTGAAGCACTTCAACCAGGCCGGCGCACTCGTGCACGTCTACAACGACGGTTCGATCCTCGTAAACCACGGCGGCACCGAAATGGGCCAGGGCCTGAACACGAAGGTCGCGCAGGTCGTCGCGCACGAACTGGGCGTGTCGTTCACGCGCATCCGCGTGACGGCCACCGACACCAGCAAGGTGGCCAACACGTCCGCCACGGCTGCGTCCACAGGCAGCGACCTGAACGGAAAGGCCGCGCAAGACGCCGCACGCCAGATCCGCGAGCGCCTGATCGCGTTTGCCGCCGAGCATTACGAAGCGCCCATCGAAACGGTGGCGATCGTGGGCGACCATCTGGAAATCGGTGCACGCCGCGTGCCGTTCAACGAACTGATCAGCAAGGCCTACGTTGCGCGCGTGCAGTTGTGGTCCGACGGCTTCTACGCCACGCCCAAGCTGCACTGGGATCAAGCCAAGCTGAAGGGCCGGCCGTTCTACTACTACGCCTATGGCGCGGCAGTCTCGGAAGTGGTGGTCGATACGCTCACAGGCGAATGGCGGCTGTTGCGCGCCGACGTGCTGCACGACGCCGGTCGCTCGATCAACCCGGCCATCGACATCGGCCAGGTGGAAGGCGCGTTCATCCAGGGCATGGGTTGGTTGACGACCGAAGAGCTGTGGTGGAACAAGAACGGCAAGCTGATGACGCACGCGCCGTCCACCTACAAGATCCCGACGGTCAACGACTGCCCGCCGGACTTCCGCGTGAACCTGTTCAACAACGCCAACGTGGAAGACAGCATCCACCGTTCCAAGGCGCTGGGTGAGCCGCCGCTGCTGCTGCCGTTCTCGGTGTTCTTCGCCATTCGCGATGCGGTGGCTGCCGTTGGCGATGGCCGCACGAACCCGCCGCTGAATGCGCCGGCCACCAGCGAGGAAATCCTCAAGGCCGTGGATGCCATCCGCAGCGCCCCACTGACCGCCTGAGTTGGGAGACACCATGGACCACACGCAATTGCGCCCATTCCGCTTCGCCGATGTGCTTGCCACCGTGCAGGCCGGGCAGCCGTGCGTGCTGGTCACGGTGACGGACGTGCAGGGCTCCGCCCCGCGCGAACCGGGCACGCTCATGCTGGTGGGCACCGACGGCTTCTTCGGCACCATCGGCGGCGGCCACCTGGAATGGCGCGCGATGGAAATCGCTCAGGCGATGATGGACGCGCCCGGAGCCACCGGCGAAGCACGCCGCCAGTTCGTGCGCATTCCGCTTGGACCCGCGCTCGGCCAATGCTGCGGCGGCGTGGTCCGTCTGTCGTTAGAGCGCCTCGACGCGCGTGATGTGGACTGGATCGCCCTGGCCGATGACGCCATGCGCCAACGCCGCAGCCTGCGTCGCTTTGTCTCCGCTGATCCTGCGGTAGCGGTTGAAGCAAGCGTGGGCGACGCAGCTGCGGCTGGCGTGCAATTCGACGCCAGCGGATTCACCCAAACCGTGCTGCCACCCGACATGTCGATCGTGCTCTGCGGCGCGGGCCATGTCGGCCACGCCATCGTGCGCGCGCTGGCGCATCTGCCTTGCCGCGTCACGTGGGTAGATGAGCGCGATGCGATGTTCCCGTTTCCCACCGAAGTGCCGCCGAACGTCGTCATCGAATCCACCGACACGCCGGAAGCCGTGATCGACCACGCGCCCGGCGGCAGCTACTTCCTGGTCATGACGCACAACCATGCGTTGGACCTTGCGCTGTGCGAACGCATCATGCGCCGCACGGACTTTGCCTACTTCGGCCTGATCGGCTCCAAGACCAAGCGCGCGCGCTTCGAGCACCGCATGGTCGAACACGGCGTGGACCCGGCACGCCTGCCGGAAATGGTGTGCCCAATTGGCGTGGCGGGCATCGTGGACAAGGCGCCGGATATCATTGCGGTGTCCGTCGTCGCGCAACTTCTGCAGGTGCGAGAGCTGCAACAGCACGCGCTCACCAGCGCCAGCAGCGGCGCGGCGCTCCCTTACCGAGTCCCCACGCCTGTCTGATCATGCCGATTTCCACCGCGCTTGCAGAACGCATCGCCACCAGCCCCAAAGCTGAGCTGCACATCCACATCGAAGGCTCGCTCGAACCCGAACTGATGTTCGCGCTGGCTGAGCGCAACGGCGTGAAGCTGCCGTATGCGTCCGTCGAGGAAGTGCGCGCCGCCTACGCCTTCGACGATCTGCAGTCGTTCCTCGACCTGTATTACGCCGGCGCCAGCGTGCTGCTTACCGAGCAGGATTTCTACGACATGACCGCCGCGTACGTGGCACGCGCGCTTGCCGACAACGTCCACCACGCCGAAATCTTCTTCGACCCCCAGACGCACACCGCGCGCAACGTGCCCATGCATGTCGTCATCCACGGCATCGTCCGCGCATTGGACGACGCCGAGCGCGAGCACGGTTTTTCCAGCGCGCTGATCCTCTGCTTCCTGCGCCATCTGAGCGAGGAAGACGCATTCGACACGCTCGAAGCGGCCCTGCCCTACATCCAGGACCCGGCCAACCGCATCATCGGTGTGGGGCTGGATTCATCCGAGCGTGGCAATCCGCCGGAGAAGTTCGCGCGCGTATTCGCGCGCTGCAAGGAGCTGGGCCTGCACCTGGTGGCCCACGCCGGCGAGGAAGGCCCGGCGCAATACGTGATCGACGCCCTCGACATCCTCAAGGTGGAGCGCATCGATCACGGCGTACGCGCCATCGACGATGCCGCACTCGTCAAGCGCCTCGCCGCCGAACGTATCGCGCTGACGGTCTGCCCGCTCTCGAACGAGAAACTGAAGGTCTATCCGGACCTGCGCGACCACTCGCTCAAACAACTGCTGGACGCGGGCTGCGCTGTGACGCTGCACTCCGATGATCCGGCCTACTTTGGTGGCTACATGAACACCAACTGGCTCGCCACCTTCAATGCCCTCGACCTGTCTGCGGCCGATGCGCACACGCTCGCACGCAACAGCTTCGAGGCGTCCTTCCTGCCCGAACAGGACAAAGCCCTGTGGCTTGCCAAGGTCGACGACCACTGGAAAGCCGCACACTAAAAATCTACGAAACGACGATGACCACGATGCCCCCGACTTCCAACAACGTTCACGCTTACCGCGGCCGCGTGCTGCATTTTCTGCACGATCCGCAGTATCGCGAGCGCGATGCCTATGAGTACTGGGAAGACGGCCTGCTCGTGGTCACGGACGGCAAGGTCGTGCAGGCCGGCGACTACGCGGCACTGCGCGAGAACCTGCCCGCCGGCACGCAACTGCACGATTACAGCGGCAAGCTGATCGTCCCGGGCTTCATCGATACGCACATCCACTTCCCGCAGACGGACATCATTGCGTCGCCGTCGCCGGGCCTGCTGCACTGGCTGGAGACATACACCTTCCCCGAAGAGCGCCGCTTCGAGAGCGAGCAGTACGCCGCTGGCGTCGCATCGTTCTTCCTCGACGAACTGCTGCGCAACGGCACGACCAGCGCCATGGTGTGGAGCACCGTGCATCGCAGCTCGGCCGAGACGCTGTTCACGCAGGCCCAGCAACGCGGCATGCGCATGATCACCGGCAAGGTGATGATGGACCGCAACTGCCCGGAATATCTGCGTGACACGGCCGAATCGGGCGCGTGCGACACGGCTGACCTGATCTCACGCTGGCACGGCAAGGACCGTCTGGCCTACGCCATCACACCGCGCTTTGCGCCCACGTCGAGCGAAGCACAACTGCAAGCGTGCGCAGAGCTCGCCAAGCAATACAAGGACGTCTTCATCCAGACGCACGTCGCAGAAAATCCCGACGAAGTGAAATGGGTGGCCGACCTGTTCCCGAACGCACGCAGCTACCTGGACGTCTACGACCGCTACGGCCTGCTTCGCAAAGGCGCCTTTTACGGCCACGCCATCTGGCTGGACGACGGCGACCGCCAACGCATGGCCGAATCCGGCGCTGCCGTGGCGCACTGCCCCACGTCCAACCTGTTCCTGGGCAGCGGCCTGTACAACTTCCACAAGAACGACGCGCACCGCCTGGCGCTCACGCTGGCCACTGACGTTGGCGGCGGCAGCTCGTTCTCGATGCTGCGCACGATGGGCACGGCGCATAAGGTCGCGCGCATGGGCGGCTATCACCTGACCGCCCTGAGGATGTTCTACCTGGCCACGCGCGGCGCCGCTGAAGCGCTGGGCTGGGAAGACCGCATCGGCAGCTTCGTGCCGGGCGCGGAAGCCGACTTCATCGTGCTGGACCCGGCAGCGACGCCGCTGCTGGCCCGCCGCAATGCACGCTCGGAAACGCTGGAAGAGCTGCTGTTCTCGCTGGCACTGCTGGGCGAAGACCGTGCCGTATCCGCCACTTACATCCAGGGTGAGCCGGCCAAAGTCGCGGTTGGCGCCAACGCCTGATGCACTTATAATCCTGCCTTCCATTGGGGAGTAGCCGCCCGGGGTCGATACCCTGGGGGCCACGTCAACAGACTTGACCGCCGTCGCAATGACAGGTGGTTATGGCGTGGTCAGCCGCACTCAGGGTGCCAACCCGGCACCCGGTGACGCGCCTGGCGAGACCGATGACAACCCACTGCGGACAGGGCCGGCAGTGGCGCGTCATTGGTTCGCACACGGCCCGGACACCACAACAACATGGAAGCCTTTCTCGTCTCCACCGGCATCGTCGCCCTCGCAGAAATCGGCGACAAGACGCAACTGCTGTCGATCTTGCTGGCTGCACGTTTTCGCAAGCCGGTGCCGATCATCCTCGGCATCTTCATCTCCACCCTTGTGAACCACGCACTTGCCGGCGCTGTCGGTGGCTGGATCACACATGTGCTTGGCGAGAACGTCCTGCGGTGGATCCTGGGGGTGGGCTTTATCGCCATGGCCGGGTGGATGCTGATTCCGGACAAGCTCGACGACGAAGAGGCGCCCTCCACAGCCCAGCGCGGTCTGGGCATTCTCGGCACCACCATCGTCGCGTTCTTCTTTGCCGAAATGGGCGACAAGACGCAGATCGCGACCGTGGCACTGGCAGCGCGCTTTAACGACGTGTTCTCGGTCGTGGCTGGCACCACCGTCGGCATGCTGCTGGCGAACGTGCCGGCCGTGCTGATGGGCAACAAGTTCGCTGCGCGCATGCCGATCACGCTGGTGCATCGGATTGCGGCGTTGATCTTTCTGGTGCTGGGAGTGCTTGCGCTGTTGGGCGTTGGGAAGTAAGCCACAGATCTCAGGCTTCAACGCTCGCTCGGGGCATGCTTAGGCTGCGCGGCGCACCTTGGAATGCGCCAGCGCAGCGCCCTGAGGCTTGTATGGCCGAACCGAAATCGAGCGACGCGGAGCACCTCGCCGCTGATGCTTAGCGCAAAAAAAACGGGGCCGTAGCCCCGTTCAACCCTCACCG
>JAGWNU010000011.1 GCA_028871175.1 Burkholderiaceae bacterium
CGGGGTAGTCGTCCTTTTCGTGCATTTTCTTACGGTTTCGCCGAAAACTCTTTTAATATTCAATGAGTTACGGATTCGGCGATTTCGCGCGAGCCGTCCTTTTCGTGCGAAATCTCACGGTTTCGCGGCTCCGACCTGCTGGTTTGGCTGGGGGCGGATGGCATATTTGCTGCGCAGTGAATATGTCCCTTCCGGCGAATATTCGCGCTGGCGAAGCCGTCGCAGTGACGCACAGGTTGTGCGCCGCCAGAAATGAAAAAACCGGCTTTCGCCGGCTTTTCCTCCCGCCATCCCGGCGCACGTGGCACACGGAACTTGCGGGTTAGTTGTTGCAGCGATTATCCGCGATGTTGTTCACCGTGAGCAAGGGCCCGCAGGGGGCTCCAGTTGCGAGCGGATTTCACGCTGCAGGCCCGACCACGCCGAGCTGCCTGCGGTAATCGGTCAGCATGACTTGCTGCGCATTGAGGAGCGCGGAAAGCTTGGCCAACTCTCCAACCCTCTGCTCGCGTTCCGTTCGCGCCGTCGCCAGTTCCTCTGCTTGCGCCTGGACGTTGTCCCGCAGGCCATCACGCTCCGCTTCCATTCGAGCTCGATCGGCGCGCGCCTGGTCGAGTTCGCGTTGGGTGTGTTCGCCGCGCGTCTCCAGTTCGCGAACGCGCTTGGTCGCAGCCCCGGCTTCTGCGATCAGCCTCGCGCCATCCTTGTTCAACTGCGTGATCTCGCCCTGCTTGACGATCAACGATTGGTTGGCCTGGCGGATTTCAGCCTGCAGTTGTTGGACCTGCTGCTCGTGTCGGCGCGCATCCTGATCCCGCTGCTCCTTGCTGGCATGACGGAAGTGCTCCAGTGCCTGGTGCGCGTGCTGCAGCTTCTCCTCCAGGGAGCGCCGGAAGCTCTCGTGCTCGGTCAGCCGGGCTGTGAGATCTTGGATCTGTTGTGCCGAACGCTCGGCTTCGATCGTGCGCTGCTGCAGCGCCGTCTGCGTATCGCTATGCGCGGCCCGCATTTCGGCAATGGTGGTGTGAGCCTGCGCCAGCTCGGCGCGAAGCGCGGTGAGATCTGCGGACAGTTTGTCGGCTTCCGCCCGGACTTGCTGGCGCTGTGCGGTGGCGGCCGTGACCTGCTGGTCGACTACTGCCTGTGCTTCTTCGTGCAGGCGCGCGGCCAGTCTGCCCACCAGATCCAGGATGGCGTCGGAGGCGCTGCCGACCCGCTTGAACGCCGTGTCTTCCTCTTCTTCCAGTTCCTTCAGATAGCGATGGATGGTCGTTTTCGAGCCCGTGTTGCCCAACGCGATACGTATCGCATCGATCGACGGGTTTTTCCCTTGGGCGAGCAACGAATCGCGCGCACGCTTGATATCGAGACGACTGAGACCGGCACGGGCCATAGCATTAGAATTTGATACTGTATTACGTGCTATGTATATACGTACCAAATTTAAGCGTCAAGGTGGCTGCCTGGAGACCATTTCTCCCACGCGATAATGGCGCGTTATCACGTGTGAGTGCCCAACACAGGGTCTGCCGCCCTGGTCTTCAGTACGTATGCCCCCAAAGCGGCATGTTTGCAGCGCGCTGGTCAATTCCGATCCGGTTGCAACATCCTCGGTCGGTACGAAGTCCTTGACCTTCCCCTCATGGGAATGTCGATACTTGCGACTAACAGGGAGGCCCCTGCAATTGGCCGGGGCCGGCCGCAAGACCTCAGGACATCCTTCCGCCAAGAGTTGCACCATGAAACGCTTCCAGCCATCTCTGCACGAGGAGGTGTTCCGCATTTTTGCGAGAGCCTGCAGGGAGGCGGAATTCGGGGTGGCAGACCACCTGCTCGGCGCCATCGAGTTCATCGCCCAACAAGAGGGCCACCCGGAACAGAGCGACTTTGCCTACTTGCTGGTGGCAGATTCCTGCGTCTATGCCAGCAAACAGCTACCCGGCTACGCAGCGGGACACTCCAGGCCGAAGCGACCGACCAAGAGACTAGGTACCTGCTCAGTCCCGACCGCCACCGGTGAAAAGCTGCCCCACCACCAACGACGTAGAACCCGCTGTGGCGCCTGCTGATGATTGCGCTGCTGGTGGTCGTGCTGCCCTTACGGGGGTACGCGATGCCGGCAGTTCCATGCTGCGCCGAGGTCACGGGCGACCCGGCTGCGCAGACCGCACAGCTCAATGTCGCCCCCGCTGTTGCAGTCTACGGCTGTGAGAGCGACAGTCGTGCAAAAGGCAGCCTGAGCGGAATGTCCCACCCTTCTTGCACGGCGGCGTGCGCAGCCGTTGTCATCGTTGCGACCGCCGTGAATGACGGCGGTCGCACGGTGGTCGGCGTGCTCAGCACCCATCTCGAGTCCGACTTCACTTCCTGGGTGCCAAAGCGCCTGGAGCGCCCGCCTCAATTGCACCGCGTCTGACGCGGGGCTGCGCCTGCGTTGGCGTGGCCATCTGCGATACCCAATCCCTTTCGCGGGATTCGGTTCCCAAGTCATATCTGCGGGTAGCCCTGGCGTCTATACCACGCGACGTGTGTGCAGTGCCGCGCGGCCCCTAACCAACGGAGCACCAACATGAAGAAGATCATTCTTTCCGCCGCCAGCTTGGCGGCGCTGCTGACATCGCTGTCCGCCCTTGCCGGACCGGACTAGCAGATCATCGAGAAGGCCCGCGAGGCCAAACTTGCGCAGATCCGTGCCGCTCAAGCCCAAAAGGCAGGTGATCCAGCCGCCATGGCTCAGGCGTGTCAAAGCATGATGCCGTCACCCAAGTAGGTGATGTCTCCAATAGTCGCCAATCAGAGAGATGACCGGGATTAAAAATACGTGAGGCTTCGCATATTTTTGAATCCCGGCCATCTCTCTATCTTGCGGGCAAATCCATTATCAGACACCAGTTCTGGATGTGATTTAATTTTCAGGACGGCTGCTTAAAAACAAGGTAGTCGAGATAAAGCCAAGTTTCGCGCCACAGAAAGTTCGCCCGAGTGGCCAAGGACTGGAAACGGCTAGAGGAGGTAGGCCCAGGCAGGGCCCGGAGTCCAAGATCGTTAGCCATGGCAGTTGCTCTTCGCAAATGTAGCGGATCGCTGACCAACAGAACCGTGCGGATCCCAAGTGGGTCTAATAATTTTTTTGCATTGACAAGGTTTTGCCAAGTCGTACGCGAGGTGGTCTCCGCCAAGATCGCGTCAGGTGGAACACCGTGTTTGATAGCATACTCGCGGCCGACTTCGCCTTCGCTGGGATAACCCGCCCCCGGTGTTCCGCCGGTGAAAACCAAGTATTTTATCTGCTTGTTCTGGTAGCGCGCGATCGCCTCTTTAATCCGCTCACGATAAACGGGAGACGGCTTATTACCCCATGCTGCAGCGCCAAGAACAACAGCCGCATCCACGGGAGCATTAAACGACTGTTCTCCGTAACAGACAATCTTCCATGCCACTGTGCATAATCCAATGGCGATCAAGAGGACCAGCATCAGTG
Organism: Burkholderiaceae bacterium; assembly: GCA_028871175.1. Lineage (GTDB taxonomy): Bacteria > Pseudomonadota > Gammaproteobacteria > Burkholderiales > Burkholderiaceae > Ralstonia > Ralstonia condita. The sequence continues at coordinate 3,482 of JAGWNU010000011.1, forward strand.
GCCCGATGACAATTGCGCGTCGAAGTAACATGGAGCGTCGAATCACGTCACTCAACCGGCTGACCTCGCCTTCGCGAAGGGCTGAATCTCGAAGCCTTCTGAAAGAACGCCATCTCGGCAGAAGCACATGACAAACACGGTTAGCCAATCCATAGCACCAACAGCGAAGCCAACAAGCAGTAACAGCCGAAGAAATGCCATCGGCCTTGCTCCAGCCAGCGTGACAGCCACCGCAGTGCAACCAAACCTGCCAAGAAGCTCAGCGCCATGCCGATCATGCTCGGCCCCATGAGGTGCAAGAGTCCATCCGAGTGCATCGCTGTGGTGGTAGCTGCGTACTCTTTGTAGAGTCGATACGTTTCTTTGACGATCACTGCTGGGGTCAATACTACGGCCAACGCGAAGCTAAACTCTTCGGCACGCCGCCGCGCCACACCTAAGGCAAGCCCGGTCGAGATGGTGGCTCCCGAACGGGAGAAACCGCGAAATGGAAGACACAGCCCCTGCACGGCGCCAATCCATGCCGATTGGCGCAAGGTGAGGTTGTCGATCCCCCGATCCTGGAGACGGGAAGACATAATGATCAACAGGCCGGCGACAGCCAAGGCTGCGGCTATCAGGCGCGAGTTGCCAAACAGATGTTCGATCTCGAAATTCGATGAATCAGCTACTACTACATGCTTAATGAATTGCAGCAGCGCCACACCCACGATACCGGTTGCGAGCGTTGCAACCAGTATGCACAGGGTGTTGGTGCGAAATGCCTGTCCTGAACTGAAGTAGGTGGCGCGCCACGATTTCCAGAAATAGGCAATGACCGCGAACATCGTGCCGGTATGCAGCATGACCAGCAAAAGCGTCATTTGAGGCGCCGTTGGATCCAGCCCCATCAGCTTCTCGGCCGCGATGACATGGGCCGAGCTAGATACCGGCAGGAGTTCGGCTGCCCCTTGAACGACGGCAAGGACAAGAATCTGTAGCAAGTTCATCTGTGTTTCTTAGCAGCAATTTAAAATTGAGGCACAGGTATAAAGGGTGCACTTGATATAGCTCAACTTGACTCGACGCCCGACCGGGCGCACCGACTTTGCGTCCTGGTAGCACCCAACAGACAGATTGCGCCAAATGAAATCGCTACGTCAGCCAAGTTGAACGCGGGCCAGTGCCACGCTCGCCAATAGAAGTCGAGATAATCGACGACCTGCCCACGCGCCATCCGGTCCGCTACGTTGCCGAGAGCGCCCGCGAGAATCAGCGCATAGGCCACAGATTCCAGTCGAGGCAAATTGCGGCGGAGCCTCCAGATTAACCACGCAGATGCGGCGAAGGCGAGTGCGATAAAGAAATATCGTTGCCAACCGCCGGCCCCGGCCAGAAAGGTGAACGCCGCGCCAGGATTGCGCACATGCACGAGATTGAAGAACGGTGCGATCTCCAAACGCGTGCCGAGCGGCATGAAGACTGCCACGCCGAGTTTGACGGCTTGATCGAACAGCGCGATCAGCCCCGCCAGCAACAGCCAGCGTGGCCACTCGCCTGTTCGTGATGAATGAAGCATGACCATGGCTCAATCAGGGAAGAACTTCCCAGTCATCTGCGCAGCAGCCTCAGCCCGTTGCCGACCACCAGCAGGCTGGCGCCCATGTCGGCAAACACCGCCATCCACATGGTGGCCTGGCCGGTAAAGGTCAGCACCAGGAATACGGCCTTGATGCCGAGCGCCAGCGCAATGTTCTGCTTCAGAACACCCGCCGTAGACCGGGATAGCCGTACAAAGGCCGGGAGCTTGCGCAGATCGTCGTCCATCAGCGCGACGTCGGCCGTTTCGATCGCCGTGTCCGTCCCGGCGGCCCCCATCGCGAAACCGATATCGGCACGTGCCAGCGCAGGCGCGTCGTTGATACCATCGCCGACCATGCCGATGGTCCCCTGTGCAGATAGGTGTTCGATTTCGCGCTGCTTGTCTTCCGGCAGCAGGTTGCCACGAGCGCGATCGATACCGACCTGCTGCGCGATCGCCTCCGCGGTATGCGGGTTGTCGCCGCTCAACATCAGGGTCTTAATGCCCAGCGCGTGCAGGTCCTTGATCGCTTGGCGACTGCTGTCCTTGATGGTGTCGGCCACGCCGAACAGCGCGCGTACGCCGTCCGGGCCGATCAGCATCACGACCGTTTTGCCCTGGGTTTCAAGCGCGGCAAGCTGTGCTTCCAATGCTGGTGAACACACGCCCAGTTCCTCGACCAGACGATGGTTGCCCAGGTGATAGAGCGCACCGTCGATATATCCCCGGACGCCGCGCCCGGGCAAAGCCGCAAAGTCGGTGACGTCGCGCAGGGCTCGACCTTGGTCCTGTGCCGCGCGGGCCACCGCCTGGGAGACGGGGTGGTCGGAGCGAGCCGCCAGACTGGCGGCGAGTATCTCGGTGGCCGAAGCATCAGCACCGTTCCAGGCCACGACATCGGTCTGCGCCGGCTTGCCATGTGTGATGGTGCCGGTCTTGTCCAGCGCCAACCATTTCAGCTTGCGGCCTTCCTCGAGGTAGACCCCGCCCTTGATGAGGATGCCGCGCCGGGCGGCGGCGGCCAGGCCGCTCACAATGCTCACCGGCGTCGAAATCACGAGGGCACAGGGGCAGGCGATCACCAAGAGAACCAGGGCCTTGTAGATCCAGCCCAGCCAGGCCGCACCGAAGACCAGCGGAGGGATGATCGCCACCAGCAGCGCGACCGCGAACACGATGGGCGTGTACAGCCGGGCGAACTGATCAACGAAGCGCTGCGTGGGCGCTCGACTGCCTTGAGCGGCCTCCACTGCGTGGATGATACGAGCCAGTGTGGAGTCGCTTGCCGCCGCGGTGACGCGGTACTCGAACGACCCCGACTCGTTGATGGTGCCGGCGAACACGGGGTCGCCTTCAGCTTTCTCGACCGGCAGGCTCTCGCCCGTAATCGGCGCCTGATTGACGGAGGAGCGTCCCTGCAGGACCGTGCCATCGAGCGCGATCCGCTCGCCCGGCTTGACCCGCGCCCGGCTGCCGACAGCAACGGATTTGGCGTCAACGTCGGTCCAACTGCCATCGCTGCGCTGAACCGTGGCCGTCTCCGGGGCGAGATCCATCAGGCCGCGGATCGCGTCGCGCGCACGGTCAAGCGAGTGGGCTTCGATGACTTCCGCCAGGGCGAAGAGGACCATCACCATCGCCGCTTCCGGCCAGTGGCCGATCACCATCGCTCCCGTGACCGCAATCGACATGAGGGCATTCATGTTCAGATTGCGGTTCTTGAGCGCGATCCAGCCTTTCTTGTAGGTGGACAGCCCGCCGGTCAGGATCGCGGCCAGCGCCAGGGCCACCACCCCCCAATGATTGCCGCCGTTGAGCCAATAGACCACCTCCGCCAGTACGGCGCTGGTGCCCGCAATGGCAAGCGGCCACCATTTGGTGGGCGCGGCATCCTGCGCGGAAGGAGGTGCGGCAGCAGAGGTGTCGCGGACCTCGGCATCGAAGCCGAGCGATTGAATGGCGGCCAGCACTTGCGGCAACGTGTCCACGGCGTGATGAACCGCGAGCGTGCGCTGAACGTGGTTGAAATCAAGACCGGTCACACCAGGCAGTCCCGTGAGCTTGCCTCGAATCAGCGTCTCTTCGGTCGGGCAGTCCATCTCGCGGATGGTCAGGACCGTGCTTTGCCCAGCAGAGGTTTCGTCCGCGCGAACCGCTCGCATGCCAATCGCTGACAACGCCTGCTCGATCAGCGCCGGGGACGGCAGTTGATGGTGTACGGCCAGCGAGCGCTGCATCAGGTTGAACTCAAGCTTCACCACGCCAGGCAGCGTCCCCAGCTTATTGCGAATGAGCGCTTCTTCGGTCGGGCAATCCATGTTGTCGATCCGATAGCGAGATTGCTTCAGGTCGACACCTGCCGCATCGCCGCCCGCCGACGTCACCACGTTGGGGGCGGCACAACCGCATCCCTTGGAGTCGCACTCGCTCACAGCACCTCCTAATCGCTTGAATTGGATTGGACTCAAGTACACACTCTATAGTTACTATAGAGTCAAGAGGCCCTACATCATGAGCATTCAGATCGGTGAATTCGCCAAGCGCACGGCCTGCCCGATTCAAACCATCCGGTACTACGAGCGCGAAGGTCTTTTGCCCCCGCCGGACCGCAGTTCGGGCAACTTTCGGCTGTACGGCGAGCGGCACATTGAACGGCTGCAGTTCATCCTCCACTGCCGGTCGCTGGACATGCCGCTGAACGACGTGCGTGCTCTCCTGCGCTACCGCGAGCGACCAGACGAGGATTGCGGCGCGGTCAACATCCTCCTGGACAAGCACATTCATGAGGTCGAGCGGCGCATCGAAGCGCTAGCGGTATTGAAGCGCCATCTGTGCGCTCTGCGCGAAACCTGCTCCGATGGCCGGGCCGCTGAAGCTTGCGGAATCCTGCAGGGATTGTCCGAGGCTGGCTCCATGTGCGACGTCGACGCCACCCGTCAGGGCTGATACGCGGCCCCAAGTCGTCATCCCGATTTCTCGCGCTGATCCTCCGTAAAGGAACCTGCCTCCGCGATTGCGGGGAGATGTCGATGCCCTTGTTACGAAACATGAATTACAATCATTCTCATTCAAGGTCATATCTCCTGCTTCGCCGGTAGGCTCATCATGCAACTGCAGCGCGTCGTTTCCCTCATCCTGTTCTACCTGCTGGCATCGGTTTCAAGCGCGTACGCCGACACGCTGTCTACCGAAGACAAGACCAAGCAAGTCTGGCAATTGCTCGACTATCTGGCGGTCGACTACGGCCGCTCCGTCAAGGATGGCCAAGTGGCCAGCGCCGATGAGTACGCCGAAATGCAGGAGTTTGCGCATGCGGCAGAACGTCAGATTACCGAGCTGCCGGCTGGGGCACAGACGCAAGCGTTGCTCAAGGATGCGGGGGCATTGCGCACGCTCATCGCCGATAAAGCCGCGCCAGCTGCTGTCGGTGAGCAGGCGCACAAGCTCGCGGACAGCTTGCTTGCGGCCTATCCGGTGCCCATGGCGCCAGCCAAGGTGCCCGACCTCAAGCGTGGGGCCACGCTGTATCAAAGTCAGTGCGCGTCCTGCCACGGCAGCTCCGGACACGCAGACGGCCCGCTGGCCGCCAAGCTGAGTCCGCCGCCGATTGCCCTGGCCGACCATCAGCGTGCCCAGGAGCGCAGCGTTTTCGCTCTCCAGCAAATCATCACGCGCGGTGTCGAGGGCACCTCGATGCCCAGCTTCGCGCAGCTCACCGACGATGATCGCTGGGCGCTCGCCTATTTCGCGTCGACCCTGTCGTATTCCGATGCGGATCGGCAGGCTGGCGCCAAGTTGTGGGCATCCCGCCCGGAGTTGCACAGCGCGGTGCCCACGTTCGCCAAGCTCAGTCAGACGGCTGAAGCCGCGCTGGCTAAGTCGATCAGCCGGGATGATGCGCGCCAATTGACCGCTTACCTGAGAAGCGCTCCGGACGTGCTGAGCGCCTCCACCGCGGATAGTCTTGCGATTGCCAAGGACAAGCTGAAAGAAAGCGTGGCCGCCTTTGACAAAGGCGACAAATCGACCGCCTCGCGCCTTGCGCTTTCCGCCTACCTCGACGGCTTCGAACCAGTTGAGCCCGCCCTGGCCGCCAAGAATCAAACGCTGTTCCAGGACATCGAAAAGACGATGGGCCTGTACCGCAACGCGATCACAACCGGCCAGGCTGAGCAGGTACGGGAAATCGCCCAGCGTCTGCAGACCATGCTGACCGAAGCCCAGGATGCGCTGGGCGGCACCAACGATCCGCTGTCGACCTTCCTGGGCGCGTTGACGATCCTGCTGCGCGAAGGCCTGGAAGCGCTGCTCGTCGTGGTCGCCATGATGGCGTTCTTGAAGAAGGCCGAGCGTACGGACGTGCTTCCGTACGTCCATGCGGGCTGGATTGCTGCGCTGGCTGCCGGGGGGCTGACGTGGGCCGTCGCCACGTACCTCGTGGACCTCAGTGGTGCCAGCCGTGAGATGACCGAAGGTTTCTCGGCGATCTTTGCGGCCGTGGTCCTGCTCGGCGTAGGCATGTGGATGCACCAGAAGAGCCTGGCCGGTCGCTGGCAGGCCTACGTGAAGCAGAAGCTGTCCTCCGCGCTGAACAAGCGCTCGGCGATCATGCTGTTCGTGCTGTCGTTCGTGACGGTGTACCGTGAGGTGTTTGAAACCGTGCTGTTCTACGCCGCGCTGTGGAGCGAAGGGAATGGCATCTACCTCCTCGCCGGCTTGGGTTCGGGGATTGCGATCCTGGCGGCCATCGCTGTCGTTCTGTTGCGCTCCTCCGCGCGCCTGCCAATCCGCCAATTCTTCGCCTTCAGCTCGGCCCTGGTCGCTGTCTTGGCGGTGGTGCTGATCGGCAAAGGGGTCGCGGCGTTGCAGAAGGTCGGCTTCCTGCACATCACACCGATCTCGATGCCACGCATCGACGTGCTCGGCATTTATCCCTCCGTGCAGACCGTGCTGGCTCAGGTGGTGATTCTTTTGATCATTGCCGCTACGTTCGCCTACAACGTGCGGTCGACATCGAGCAAGGCATAAGCGCTACGAGGAGTGGATCCAGCGTGGAATGCTTGAGCAAGGTGTGGGCTTTGGTTTGAGCAAAGCAAGATAGCGACACTCTCATTTCCGCTCTCCGTTACGTCGCACGAGCGGAACCAACGCAATGGTGAGGCCGCAAAACGCCGCACCGGCATAAAACGTATAGCTTGCTCCGAACCCATCCCACAGCCAGCCGGCAAGCACGCTGGCGACCAGCAGTGCCAAGCCGCTGGCCAGGTTGAAGACTCCGAAAGCCGTACCTCGCAGGTCTGCTGGCGCTGTATCGGCGACCATGGTCGCCAGCAGACCTTGCGTCATCCCCATATGGAGCCCCCAGAGCGCGACGCCGCACAACGTCGCTGCCCAATGCGAGCCTGTTGCGAGCACCACATCCGCAGCTATCAGCACGACGAGCCCCCACACCAACAGCTTGACGTGACTGCAGCCGTCAGCCAGTTTCCCAAAGGGATATGCCGAGACGGCGTACACCACATTCATCGCCACCAGCACCAAGGGAGCCAAGAAAAGCGGCAAGCCAACCTGCTGGGCTCTCAACACGAGGAAGGCTTCACTGAATCGCGCCAACGTGAACACCGCACCGATGACAACCACACTCCAGTAGGCTGGGCTCAATCGCGCGAGATTCTCCTGCCGGATTGGGTTCGTCCGCTTTGAATTCTGGTGCACTTCGGGCTCGCGCACGCCGAAAAGGAGCACGACAACGGACAGGACGCCAGGGATGACAGCGACCCAGAAGATGGCCCTGAAGTCGTTTGCCCATAGGTACATCAGCCCAATCGCTATGAGGGGGCCCAGGAACGCCCCCACTGTGTCCAAAGACTGTCTCAGGCCAAAGGCGGCTCCACGAAGATGTGGGGGTGCAATGTCCGCCACCAATGCATCGCGCGGCGCGCCACGAATACCCTTGCCAATGCGGTCGGCAAGACGGGCGCCCAGTACCACCCCGACGCCGGGCGCGAGGGCGAACAACGGTTTTGACAACGCACCGAGCGCGTACCCGAAGACGGCGAGCCCCTTGCGCTTGCCTAGATAGTCGCTGAGCGTGCCGGAGAAGACCTTCACAATCAGCGCCGTTGCCTCCGCGGCGCCCTCAATCAGCCCAACCGACAGCGCGCTGGCACCAAGCGCGGTCACCATGAAGACCGGTAGCAGGCTGTGAATGATTTCAGAGGAAACATCCATCAGCAAACTGACAAAGCCAAGCATCCAGATGCCGCTCGGTATCTCTCGTAAGGTGTTGGTGGAGGCAGTCATGTTGGACACAATGGTCAGTTGTCAGGCAAAGGCTGTGCATAGGTAAATCTCAAGCCAGTCCTACCATCCACAGCGATGGTGTGTAAGCTGACCCGCCCGCCAAGCCGCTCGGCCGCGCGCCGGACGATAGCCAGGCCGAGCCCGCTACCGGGTTGCTCGGAGCCGACCACGCGGTAAAACGGGTCGAATACACGAGAGAGCTCGCCTTCTGGAATGCCGGGACCGGTATCCTCGACCTCGAAGACAGCTTCATTGCCTTTGCGATACAAGCGCACGTCCACTTTGCCACCCGACGGGGTGTAAAGCGTCGCGTTGTCGATAGCATTGCGCACGAGCGCGAAGAAATCCCGTTCGCTGCCACGTAGTTGAACCACTTCGCTGACATCCATGCCAAGGTCAACACCCTTGGACTCGGCAAGCGGAAAGATCTCTCCAAGCGCTTCGACGACGACCGCGTTGGCGTCGAACGCGCCGCTCACGGGTTGCAATTCCGTTTCCTGCTCGGCAAGCACGAGTAGTTGTTCAACCAGTGACCGCATGCGACCGACGCTCTTCTCCAAAGGCGCCAGGCGCGAATGAACAGTGGGCGGGACGGCTTCCGAGGCCAGCGCGTTTTCCAATTGGAGCGTCATTGCAGTCACCGGCGAGCGCAGTTCGTGCGCCGCGTCGGCAACAAACCGGCGCTGCTGACCCAGGGTGGCAAGCAATCGGTCCAGCAGCCGATTCGTCGCCTTCACGAACGGCTGAATTTCCGTGGGCACCCCCGCTGCGGAGATGGATGTCAAATCCGAATTGCCGCGTTTGTCGACTTCAGCGGACAGCTCCAGAACTTTGCGCAGCAGGATTCGAATCAGGACGCCCACCAGCACGACCAAAACCGGTAGGAGGGCCAACAGTGGAATCAGTGTGCGCAGTGCACTGTCTCGCGCAATTTCGTCTCTTGCGGAAGTCCGTTGCGTCACGGCCAGGCCGTACTCGTTATCCAAGGTTCTGATATAGACGCGCCAGGATTGGCCATGCGATTGAATGGTATGGAACCCTTCTGCCAGTTCGCCAGGCACGGCCAAAGACAGGTCGGGGGTCACCGTGCGCGTGGCCAATTTGGAGACCTTAAGGACCCAGATGCGCATCTCGGGCTCATCGGCTGGCGCGAAGCCGCTTTGTGAAGACAGTGCGGTGGCCGCCCCCGGCGTGACGAGCCAGGCAATCTCTCGCAACTCGTCATCCTGAAGGTCCCGCGCTTCTTCAAAGGCGAACCAGAAGGACGCCACCGCCCCAATCAGGCCCACCAGAAGAATCGTGCTGCATATCCAGACCGACAGCAGCCGCTGCAGCGACCGGCTCACTCGGCTTTCGGCACCGTCCATCCTACGCCCCTGACATTCTTGATGACACCTTGGTCCAGCTTCTTCCTGACGCTGTAGATAAGGAATTCGATGGCGTTGCTCTCCACCTCTTCGTTCCACCCATAGAGGCGCGTCTCAAGGTCAGCCCGCGAGAGGATGGCGCCCGGGCGTAACATCAACTCACGCAGTAGAGCAAATTCCTTTGCTGATAGTTGACGCAGACCACCCTGAAACCAGACCTCGTGACTTGCCTGGTCCAGAGAGAGCTCGCCATTGCGCAAGACGGCGGAAACCTCTGGGCCATGCCGTCTCGTCAATGCACGCAAGCGGGCCAACAACTCACCAACGTGGAAGGGCTTGACCAGGTAATCGTCTGCGCCGAGGTCCAGGCCCGCAATCCTGTCCTCGACCGACGAGCGTGCCGTGATAATCAACACCGGCACCGCATTCCTGGTCTCCCGCAGTTGCCGCAGTACGGTCAGGCCATCCTGGCCGGGTAGGCCAAGGTCCAACAGAATGGCGCAATAGGCCTCGGTCGAGGCCGCCAAAGACGCTTGTTTCCCATCGGTGACCCAATCCACGGCATAGCGGGCGTCGCGAAGCGTTTGACATACCGCCTCGCCAATAAGCGGGTCGTCTTCTACCAGGAGCGTTCTCATCTCGTCTCTGCCGACTCTCTCCATGGTTGGCTAGGATAGCTGCGGAGGGCAGCATGGGTCCCCAGACTTAGCGGAGACCCAGCGCGGGGCTCCGGAGTCACCGTGACCCATAAGCCACATACACTAAGTCCGCTCTAAGTCTCGGCTCCTATCTTCGCCTGGACCTTCGGCGTCCTAACAGGAACCGCCTGTTTGTGCTTGGCTCCCCAGTGGTCGCTCAATTCGACAAGAGAAAAACCAGCGATGAAGGCTACAACCACCGTTCGTGCCGAATCCCAGAGCGCCCGTATGCGGCGACTGCTCATACCTCTCGTCGGCCTGCTTCTGAGCGCTTGCGCCCTCGACCGCTATGACCCACGACCTCTTTCCACCGAGTCGGTTGCCAATGCTTACACGGCGCGCTCTTTGAACGCGCCTGAGTTGCGCGAATACATCCGCCAACATTATCCGAGCGCCGCAGAAGCCTGGCCGCCAAGCCGGTGGGACCCGCAGAGCCTGACGCTGGCCGCGTTCTACTTCAACCCGGACCTGGAAGCTGCGCGCGCCAAGTTTGCCACTGCGGAAGCCGCAACCACCACGGCTGCCCAACGGCCGAATCCCACGCTGCAATTACCGCTCCAGCGCACGCTGAATCCCAAGGATGGCGACTCCCCCTGGACCCTCGGCATTGCCCTGGACATCCCCATCGAGACTGGCGGCAAGCGAGACCATCGAATCCGTGAGGCAACACACCTATCCAGCGCAGCTCGGTTCCAGGTTGCGAACGCTGCCTGGGGTGTCCGCAGCCAATTGCGGACTCAGCTATTGAATCTGTGGTTCGCCGGAGAGCGGACCCAACTGCTGGGCCAACAACTGGAACTGGACAAGCGTACCGTCGATATGCTGGAGCGCCGCTTGCTTGTGGGTGACGCCTCGCCGTGGGAGGTCAACCAGCAGCGCCTGGCCGTGATGCAAGCGCAGACGGACCTGCTCTCGGCACAACGTGATGCAGCGGCGGCACGGGTCCAGGTTGCTACGGTCCTCGGGTTGCGCGCGGGCGCTCTGGATAACGTCGAGCTCGACTTAACCGAGTTCGCTCGCCCCTTTCCCGCATTGCCGGCTGATACCTTGCGGTCGCAGGCGCTGCTGAATCGGGCTGACGTACAGGCGGGCCTGGCGCAATACGAAGCCAGCCAATCGGCCCTTCAGTTGGAGGTCGCCAAGCAGTATCCAGATATCCATCTTGGGCCTGGCTACACCTTTGACCAGGGCGCTCGCAAGCTCGGCTTTGATTTCGGTGGTCTTGTGCTGCCGATATTCAACCGCAATGAAGGCCCCATTGCAGAGGCACGTGCCCGCCGCCTGGAAGCCCAGGCGCATCTGCAGCAGCTGCAGTCTCAGGCGTTTGGCGAGACCGATGGCGCAATCGCCGCGTACCGGGTGACAGGCGACATCGTCAAGCAGGGCGAAGCGCAACTCGCGGCGCAGTCCCGCCAGTTGGTCGCAACACAGCGCGCATTCGATATTGGACAGTCCGACCGCTTGACACTGACGCTCGCACAAAAAGCTGAACTCGCCGCCAAGCTCGCACTGAAAGATGCCACGTTCCAGATGCAGCAGGCGGTTGGGCATCTGGAAGACGCCATGCAGCGCCCGCTTGCGGTGACCGCGCTTGGCCAGGACGCAAATTCTTCTCTCAAGTAACCATGTCGAAACGAACCGTACTCAAAGATCTCCTTTTGCTTTTGCCTGCCATGCTGGCCGCGCTGGCGCTGGGCGGCTTCATGCTGAGCCGAGGTGAGCAGGCTCGCGAAGCCGAACGCGAGGCGTCAGGACACAGCCCGGTTCGCGCCGCCATTGAGGATGGCTTGACTACGCTGACAGTCGATGAGGCTGCTCAGACCGGCAGCGGCATCCAATTGCGGGCGTTGAGTGCCATCGGGGCAACCTCGGGCACGACCGTCTACGGCACGGTGATGGATTTGCAACCGTTGGCCGACCTCGCAAGCCGGTACGTATCGACCAAGGCAGACCTGGATGCGGCAAAGGCGGCGGCGGAAGCTGCAAAGGCAGAACTCGACCGGACTCAAGCGCTCTACACAGATGTTCAGAATGCCTCGTTGAAGACACTGCAGGCAGCGCGCTCGGCGAGCATCGCGGCGGCGGCCAGGGTCAAGTCGACACAAGCCGGCGTAGACGCCATCGTTGCCTCGGCCCGTCAGCAATATGGAACCACCGTGGGCAGTTGGATAGTGTCTGCGACATCCCCCGACCTGACGCGTTTGCTGGAGCGGCGCGAAGTACTTTTGCGTGTCGTCCTCCCTGGCGACCAAGGCGGAGCGGCGCCAGCTCTATTGAAAGCGGCAGGTGATGGTGCTGCCCCGTTCGAGGCCCGGCTGATTTCCGCCTCCCCGCAAGCCGACCCTGGCATTCAAGGGCAGGCCTACTACTACCGTGCGGCTGTCCAGCTCGCGGCCGGTGTTCGCGTCAGTGCCAGAGCACCAGCTGCCGCGACTGCAAAGAGCGGTGTCTTGATTCCGGCCGACGCCATCGTCTGGTACGGCGGGCAACCATGGGCATATGTCCATGTTGAGAAAAGCCGTTTTCAGCGCCGAGCCGTCGACCCGAGCTCTCCGCAGGATGGGGACTTCTTTGTCGCGGACGGATTCAAGCCAGGCGAACTGGTTGTCGTCCGTGGCGCGCAACTGCTGCTCTCCGAAGAGTCCCGCGCCCAAGCGGGTAGCCAGCCTGATAACGACTAACAGGGCACCCAGCCCGCAAAGCGATGCTGACGTCCATCATCGATTTTTCCGTACGCCTACGGGGCATCATCTTTGCCCTTGCCTGCCTGTTATTGGGCTACGGCATCTTCGCGCTGTATCAGACCAAGCTGGATGTGTTTCCGGAATTCGCGCCGCCACTGGTGACCGTGCAAACGGAAGCGCCCGGACTCTCGTCGGAACAGGTTGAACAGTTGGTGACCCTGCGGGTCGAGAATGTCCTGGGGGGCTCCATTGGACTGGAGACCATGCGCTCCCAGTCGATACAAGGGGTCTCGGTTGTCGCCCTCGTATTCAGCGCGCAGACGGATATCCTGCGTGCCCGGCAATTGGTCGCGGAGCAACTCGCCACCCTGACCGGAGACCTGCCGGTGGGCGTTCGCACACCCAAGATGACGCCGCTGAGCTCGTCCACCAATATGGTGCTGGGCATCGGGCTCACGTCCAAGACGCGTTCGCTGATGGATTTGCGCAGCTTCGCGGAGTGGACGCTCAAACCACGATTGCTCGGCCGTGCCGGCGTCTCCGATGTCAGCATCTATGGTGGTGAAGTCAAACAGTATCAGGTGCAAGTCGACCCGCAGAAGCTCGTTCGCTTCGGCCTTTCCATCCATGACGTGGTCGGTGCCGCGCAGCGGGCGACCGGCATACGCGGCGCTGGTGTTTTGGATACCGCCAATCAGCGCATCGTGCTCAACACGATTGGCCAGTCCACGACAGCGGAGCAATTGGGGCAAGTCGTGCTTCTGCAAAAGAACGGTGCAGTGGTACGACTGGCGGACATTGGCAAAGTCGGGATAGGTCAGGAGGTTCCCACCAGCGGTGCTAACGTCCAAGGAAAGCGCGGTGTCGTCGTGATGGTGAGCAACCAGTACGGCGCCGATACCGTCTCGGTCACCCGCAACGTTGAGGAAGCGCTGGCCGCGCTTCGGCCGGTTCTGGAGGCCAACGATATCCAGCTCCAGCCAGACCTGTTCCGCCCGGCCAACTTTATCGTCGCATCCACAGACCACTTGCGCACAGCGCTGATGGTGGGGGCGGTGCTTGTGGTCGTGGTGCTGTTCCTGTTTCTGTTCAATGTCAGAACAGCCTTCATTTCCGCAACGGCGATTCCGCTGTCTTTGCTGGCTGCCATCATCGTGCTGCATCACTTTGGTGTGCCGCTGAACACCATGACGCTGGGCGGTCTCGCCATTGCGCTCGGCGAGGTGGTAGATGATGCCATCATCGACGTTGAGAACATCTACCGACGCCTGCATGAGAACCGGCTCAAAGGCAGCCCACTGTCGGCGCTCCGGGTCGTCATCGATGCCTCCACCGAAGTGCGCAGCGCGGTGATTTACGCCACCTTTACCGTGGCTGTCATTTTCCTGCCGGTGCTCACCTTGTCTGGCGTGGCCGGCAAGCTGTTTGCGCCGTTGGGCACGGCTTACATCCTGGCCATCATGTCCTCCCTTGCGGTGGCGCTGACGCTCACGCCGGCGCTGTGCTACGCGCTGCTGACGCGGACGACCACCGAGGCCGAAGAGCCGCGAGTCTACCAATGGCTCAAAGCCCACTACGCGACCATGCTCACCCATGTGGAGCGACATTGGGTCATGGTGATGGGCGGGTTCGTGAGCCTCGTATTGGTGGCGCTTGCGACCATTCCCTTTTATCACGTGGAGTTCTTGCCAGAGCTACGGGAAGGCCACTTCATCACGCATATGCAGGCGGCGCCCGGGACTTCGCTGCAAGAGTCCTTGCGCGTTGGTGAGCGTGTTAGCCATGCCTTGCTGGCCATCCCCAATGTCCGTACCGTCGCTCAGCGCGTGGGGCGCACCGCGCGTGGCGTGGATGTCTTCGGCCCACAATACAGCGAATTCGAGATTGACCTGAAGCCAGGGCTGGGCGCCGAAGCACAGGAGACCGTGTTGGCGAAGGTGCGCTCGGTGTTGAGCACATTCCCCGGGTTGACCTTCACGACACAGACTTTCCTGACCGAGCGCGTTCAGGAAACGATTTCTGGATACACGGCTCCCGTCATCGTCAACGTGTTTGGCCCAGTCCTGGATGTGCTGGACAGCCTGGCGCGACAGGTCTCGGCAACGCTGAGCTCGGTCCCGGGCGCGTCGGGCGTCACGCTACCGGCGCCGCCGACGCTTCCTCAACTTTCCATTCGGCTGCGGCAAGACCAGTTGACGCGCTGGGGGTTTTCGCCGCTGGACGTGATGGAAACCATCCAGACCGCCTACCAAGGCGCCGAGGTCGCCCAGGTCTATGAGGCCAATGCGGTCTCCAATGTCGCCGTGATACTCGCCAGCGAGGCTCGGCGAGGTCCCGCTCAGATTGGTGAGCTACCGTTGCGTAACGCAGACGGTCTCATCGTGCCGTTGAACCGCCTCGCGGACATCGCTCAGACAGATGGTCGGTATCTCATCCAACATAGTGGCGGGCAGCGCTTGCAGACGGTGACTGCACAGGTCAACGGGCCATCCGTTGGCCAATTCGTGAGCGACGCGCAGCGGCGCATCGCCACGGAGATCAAACTGCCGAAGGGGTACTACGTCGCCTTCTCTGGCGAGGCAGAAGCCCAGGCCCGCGCGCAGCGGGACCTTGCGATGTATTTTGGCATCGCCGCTATCGTCATCTGTTTGCTGGTTTACCTCGCACTGCGCAGTTGGCGCGGCCTGCTGCTTGTGCTGACGAATCTGCCGTTCGCACTGGTTGGCGGCGCACTGACCGTCTTCGCGACCGGTGGGGTGCTGTCGCTGGGTTCCATGGTGGGCTTCGTCACGCTGTTCGGTATTACGTTGCGCAACTCCATCATGCTTATCTCTCACTACAAACACCTGGTTCACGAGGAGGGACATCTCTGGACTCTGGAGACCGCAACGCTGGGTGCGAAAGAGCGGTTGGCGCCTATCCTGATGACCGCGCTGGTCACTGGGCTTGGCTTGTTGCCGTTGGCCTTGCAAAGCGGTGAGCCTGGCAATGAAGTAGAGGGGCCAATGGCCGTGGTTATTCTGGGCGGCCTCGTGACTTCGACGGTATTGAACCTTCTGGTGCTGCCGACGCTAGCGCTGCGCTTTGGAAAATTCGGCCGGTCCTCTTGAAGCGGCGCCTTGGCAGATGAAGAGGACAAGTGCTTGGCCGATATTCACCCTAAGCGCCTTTTTTGCAGTGTGGCAAATAAGGCGCCAGGTGCTGCGCGATCGGTAAGAGTGCACGCCACCCAAGAGCGATTTCCATTCAGAATCATTGGCTTATAGAGGATGTGGCGGATTTTTTTGGAATCCCGGCCAACCCTCTACCAGGGCAACCGACGCATTTCTTCAGAAGGGCCCAGTACACTTGCGGCTGAGCACACCAAAGATCACTTGGCGCGTTGCGCGTCGACAGAGGAGCACGGCATGGGGCTGTTTTCAAAGCTCTTGAACGCACTGGGGCGCCCGCAAACGCCGGCATCTGTGCCAGAGGTCTCGGCCGCGCCTCGCACTATCCGGAACGTCCATCTGCGCAAAGACTGGCTCACGTTGAGCCAACCGCAGTTTTTTGGGCAGGCATATCGCTCGCCCAACCAGCATTGGGTGGTTGGGTGCAGCGACTCTGACGGCAACGGTACTGGTGGTTTCCGCCAAAGCGGAAACGGTCGGGTGGTACTGGTCGATCCGGATGCCGATCAAGTGCTCCACGAATTGACTTGTTTTGCACGCCCGACAAAAGCAGCCGTCGCCGACACCGGGCGCTACGTCATCCATGACTGCGGTTTCGGATCAGCCTTGCAAGGCGACGTGGTCGCCGTGGATACCGATGGACGCGAACGCTATCGCCGACACTACAGCGCCAACATCTTCAATATCGGGCTCTCCAGATGCGGGCGCTTCGCCGCTATCCAAACTGCAAACGCCCCTAGTGATGATGGCAACGTACTGGAGGTTCTCGATCTCGAGCACGGTCGCATCGTGTTTTCTGTGGCGCCGGAAAGCGGATGGGCTGACCAATACTCGTTCGAAGTGGATGCCGCAGGGAACCTGAAGTCGATCGGCGTCGACCACCGAGGACTCGGCCGCTTTCACTATTCCGCGACTGGTGAGTTCCAAGACGCGCAGGCATTGCAAGCGGCTCGGCTCGACAAGGGGGACTACAGCACGAAGCTGATGGCTGCCCGCGATCTGCTGCGAACTGACGCAACGGCAGACGCTGCCAGAAAGGCCTTGAGCACTGCAGATGCGGCGCTGGCCCAAGGTGCCCAAGACCGGCCCGACTGGACCGCAGTCGCGCATCGCGTGCGTGGTGAAGCTTACGATCTTTTGGGTCAACTGCCGGAGGCGTTGGCCGCGTACGAGTTGGCCTTATCTCAAAATCCGAAGATCGGCGTTCAAAGGCGGGCAAGTGCGCTGCGAAAAAAGTTGGGCGGCACTTGAGTCATCACAGAGTTGGCACCGTACCGCTGCTCCACACCCAGTTCGGGAGCGCTCAGGGTTGTTGATGCTCGTCGCCGCGACCCAGCCCACTCGCTTCGGCCGAATGCACGTCGCCGGCTTGGCGTTCGCTATAGACCGGCTTGATCCCGCGGGTTTCAAGTCCGCGCACAGCCTTCTCAATCGCTGCATTGCAGCGCCGAAGGAATTCAGCACCTTTCATGAATTGCCCAAGCTTGTCCGCTGGCACGGCGTGCTCCTTTCTTCCGGATAGGGCAATAGTACGCCTTGTGTTCAGAGCCGCAGCGTCGCTGGCGGCGCGGTGAACGCCTCGCGCCCAATGGCGCGCCCCCAATCACCGCGGCCGAGTGCCTTTCCAGCAAGACGCTGCTACCATTTCGCTACCTACAAGACCCAATCACACGTGCGCGCGCTATCGCGCCGGCTCTGGCTGGCCTGCTTCCTCGCTCTGACTTTTCTGACCGTACAACTGGCCGCGGCTGCGTACGCCTGCGCGGGTGAGCGTTTTGCGGTCGGTCAGTCCGCTGAAATGCCCGAGATGGCCGGTATGACGGAGTCCTGTCCAGAGATGGCGCAGAGCCCTTCGAAGGACACCGGGCAACACGACGGCCTCTGCCTGGAGCATTGCCAGGCAAACCACAAGAGCGCCGACCACGTTGCGCCACAGATTCCAGCTTTCCTGCCGGTACTTGTTCGCATGGTCGAGCCGACCCCGGTGGCCATTGCGGTACCCCAAGCGTTGGCCCAGGGCGATGCCGTTGCGCGCGCCCCGCCACCGCCGTTCTCCATCCTCCACTGCTGTTTCCGAACGTAGCCTCCGAAGCAACGCGTCTCTTGTGCTTTGCCGCTTAAGCGGCAAGGCGTTCGTTGCTTTTCGGAGGTTTTATGCATTTGCGTTTTCCCCCGCGCGGTGGGCGTCTGCTTGCGCTCGTCGCCGCGCTGGCCGTCGGCAGCCAGTTGGCATTCGGCCAGCCTGCCGGTGATGCCCTCTCGTTGCAGGAGGCGGTCGGCCTGGCGTCGGCTCGCTCCGCCGACGCGGAGACGTCTCGCGCGTCCATCCAGGCGGCCCGCGAGATGGCCGTTTCTGCGGGCCAGTTGCCCGATCCCGTTCTCAAGCTGGGCGTCAACAACGTCCCGCTCAACAAGTCCGATCAGTTCTCGCTCACCCGGGATTTCATGACGATGCGCTCGATCAGCGTGATGCAGGAATTTACGCGATCGGACAAACGCCACGCCAAGGCAGCCCGCTTCGAGGCAGAAGCAACGGCCGCGGAAGCGCAGCGCGCCGTCGCCCTGGCCAATGTTCAGCGCAGCGTCGTTGCCGCTTGGCTGGACCGCTGGTATGCCGAGCAGACCGACGCTCTGCTGGGACACCACGGGCAGCCGCTCGAGCTGGCCCGCCAAGCTGCGATGGCCGCCTATCGGAGCGGACGGGGTACGCGTGCCGATGTGCTGGCCGCAGACATGGAAGTCCAGAAACTGCGGGACCGCCAGGATGAGAACCGTGCCGCAATCGAGATGGCGACGGTAAGCCTGGAACGCTGGATCGGACCGGCTGCCCGTCGGCCGCTGGGTGACCACCCGCCATTGGAGGTGCCCCAGACTGCGCAGCGGCTCGCGGCGGATGCATTCGATACCGTGCCCGAAGTTGCGGCAGCCCAACGCGATGTGGCGCTGGCGGAAACGGAAATCCGTGCCGCAGCCGAAGCCAAGAAACCGGACGTGACGGTCGAGCTGATGTACAGCCAGCGCGGCTCCGCCTACTCCAACATGGGCTCGCTCAATGTCAGCTTCCCCTTGCCCTGGGATCAGGCCAACCGCCAGGACCGCGAAGTGGCCGCCAAGCTGGCGCAGGCGCAGGAAGCCCGCGCCAAGTCGGAAATCCTCCGGCGCAATACCCAGGCAATGGTCGCGGCGAAGCTCGCCGAGCTGCGGCGCAATCTGCAACGCCTCAAGCGCTACGACGAGACAACGCTGCCGCTGGCCAACGCCCAGGCGGATGCTGCGCTCACTGCGTATCGGGCCAACACGGGAACGCTCTCGGCTGTCGCCGAAGCCAATCACCGCGCGATCGACGCCACACAAGAGCGCCTGGCGCTGGAAGCCAAGACCGCCAAGCTGTGGGCCGACCTGGCTTTCCTGGTGCCAATGCCTACTGCGCAAACTGAAACGGCGATGGGGAGCCACCAATGAAGAAGAACATCATCGCGACCGCTGCGATTGCTTTGCTGCTCGGCGCAGCAGCCTACAGCGGCTACCGTATTGGCATGCAGCGCGGCGCGCAGTCCATGCCGGCCGCCACTTCCACGCCAGGCGCGACGGGCCTCAAAGCCGGTGACATCGACCCGCAGACCGGCAAGAAGGTGCTGTACTGGCACGACCCGATGGTGCCCGCCCAGCGATTCGACAAGCCGGGCAAATCCCCCTTCATGGACATGCAATTGGTGCCCGTCTACGCGGAGGGAGATAGCGGTGCCAGCGGCATCACGGTCGATAGCCGTGTCGCGCAAAACCTGGGCATCCGCACCGCTGAGGTCAAGCCCGGCCGGTTGAGCGCGGTGCTGGAAGCGCCCGGCAATATCGCCATCGACGAGCGCAGTGTGCAAGTGATCCAGGCGCGCACGAGCGCCTTCGTTCAGCACGTCGCGGTCCGGGCGACCCTCGACCCGGTGCGGCGCGGGCAGGCACTGGTGACGCTGTATTCGCCGGACTGGGTGGCGGCTCAGGAAGAGTATCTGGCCGTGTCGCACCAGTCGGCGCACGGCCAAGCCGATCTCGCCAGTGCGGCCAAGGCGCGCATGCTGCAGGCTGGCATGACACCGGGTCAGGTCAGCGCCGTCGAGGCCTCCGGCCGGCTGCCGCCCAGCGTGGGCATTGCGAGCCCCATCGATGGCATCGTGACCGAGGTCGCGGTGCGGGACGGGATGACCGTCTCTCCAGGCATGACGCTGTTCCGCCTGGCCGACTTGGGCCAGGTCTGGGTGGTCGCCGAGGTGCCGGAAGGCCAGGCTCGCACCATCTCGCCTGGTCTGGCGGTCAAGGTGTTGCCGACCGGGGCGAACGAGCCACTGGTCGGCAAGGTCGATACCGTGTTGCCCGACGTCAACCCGGCAACGCGGACCATCAAGGTGCGCATCGTCTTGCCCAACAAGGGACGGCACCTGTTGCCAGGCATGTTTGCCACGGTCCGCTTCGACAGTGGTGCGCAGCAGGACGTGCTGACTATCCCATCGGAGGCCGTCATCCGTACCGGTCAGCGCAGCCTTGTGATGGTCGACGGCGGCCAGGCAGGCTTTGTGCCGACCGCGATCAAGACCGGGCGCGAGGCCGGCGGCATGGTCGAGGTCCTGGCGGGCCTGCAGGCGGGTCAGAAGGTGGTGACCTCCGGCCAGTTCCTGATCGACTCGGAAGCCAGCCTACGCGGTACGGCCGAGCGCATGACGGCACCGGCCGCAGCCTCTGCACCGGCTGCAGCCACCACTGACCATGAAGGCGTCGGCCGCATCGAGGCGGTCACGGGAGAAGGCCTGACGATCTCCCACGGTCCGATCCCGTCGATCCAGTGGGGTGCCATGACGATGGACTTCGCCGCGCCACCCACGGGTCTGCAAAAAAACCTGAAGCCGGGCGACCGGATTCGGTTCCGCTTCCACCTGGACAAGGACGGCATGGCGGTCCTGTCCTCGGTAGAACCGGTCACCGACGGGTTGGGAGGTAAGCCATGATTGCCCGGCTGATTCTCGCGTCCATCCGCAACCGCTTCCTGATCCTGCTGGCAACGCTGATGCTGACCGCATGGGGATTGTGGGCTGTACGCAGCACGCCGCTCGATGCGCTGCCCGACTTGTCGGACGTGCAGGTCATCATCCGCACGCCGTTCCCCGGCCAGGCACCGCAGATCGTGGAGAACCAGGTCACGTACCCGCTAACCACTACCATGCTGTCGGTGCCGGGCGCCAAGACCGTGCGCGGCTACTCGTTCTTTGGGGACTCCTTCGTCTATGTGCTGTTCGAGGACGGAACCGACCTGTACTGGGCCCGTTCTCGCGTGCTGGAGTACCTGAATCAGGTGCAATCCCGCCTGCCAGCGGCGGCCAAGCCCGCGCTCGGCCCGGACGCGACGGGCGTGGGCTGGATTTACGAGTACGCGCTGGTGGACAAGGCCGGCCAGCACGACCTCAGTCAATTGCGCGCGCTGCAGGACTGGTTCCTGCGTTTCGAACTCAAGTCGCTGCCCAATGTGGCCGAAGTGGCGTCCCTCGGCGGGATGGTCAAGCAGTTCCAGGTTGGCCTGATGCCGGATCGGTTACGTGCCTACAACCTCTCGCAGGCCAAGGTGCTGGCGGCCCTCAAGGGCGCCAATCAGGAAACCGGCGGCTCGGTGCTGGAGCTGGGCGAGGCGGAGTACATGGTGCGCGCGAGCGGCTACCTGAAGACGCTCGATGACTTCCGCCAGATTCCACTGACGACAAGCGACGCAGGCATTGCCGTTCGCCTTGGCGATGTCGCCACCGTCCAGCTCGGGCCCGAGATGCGGCGCGGCATTGCCGATCTCAACGGCCAGGGTGAAGTCGCTGGCGGCGTCATCGTGATGCGCTCCGGCAAGAATGCGCTGGAGACGATTGAAGCCGTCAAAGCCAAGCTCGCCACGCTGCAGAAGAGTCTGCCTGCCGGCGTCGAGATCGTGCCGACCTACGACCGTTCCACGCTGATCAACCGTGCAGTGGACAACCTGACGCACAAGCTGATCGAGGAATTCATCGTCGTTGCGCTGGTGTGCCTGATCTTCCTGTTTCACCTACGTTCCGCATTGGTCGCCATCGTTTCGTTGCCGCTGGGCGTGCTCGCCGCCTTTCTGGTGATGCGCTATCAGGGGGTCAACGCCAACATCATGTCACTGGGCGGTATTGCCATCGCCATCGGCGCCATGGTCGACGCGGCCGTGGTGATGATCGAGAACGCCCACAAGCATCTGGAACACTGGCATGCCGACAACCCTGGTCGCGACCTGACCGGACACGAGCGCTGGAGCGTAATCGGCGAGTCGGCGGCGGAGGTGGGCCCAGCGCTGTTTTTCTCGTTGCTGATCATCACGCTGTCGTTCATTCCGGTGTTCACGCTGGAGGCACAGGAGGGACGGCTGTTTTCGCCGCTGGCCTTCACCAAAACGTATTCGATGGCGGCGGCAGCCGGACTGTCGGTCACGCTGGTGCCGGTGCTGATGGGCTACCTGATCCGCGGGCGCATTCCCACCGAGCAATCGAATCCACTCAGCCGCTGGCTGATCCGGCTCTATCAACCGCTGTTGGCCCGCGTGCTGACGTATCCCAAGACCACGATTGCCATCGCAGCCGTTCTGCTGGCGGCGACGGCCTGGCCAATTCTGCGCACCGGTGGTGAGTTCATGCCGCCGTTGGATGAAGGCGATCTGCTCTACATGCCGTCAGCGTTGCCTGGGTTGTCGGCTGGTAAGGCAGCCCAGCTTCTGCAACAGACCGACCGGCTCATCAAGACCGTCCCCGAAGTGGCCACCGTGTTCGGCAAGGCAGGCCGTGCCGACACCGCCACCGACCCGGCACCGATGGAGATGTTCGAGACCACCATCCAGTTCAAGCCACGCAACCAGTGGCGCGCCGGTATGACAACGGACAAGCTGGTCGAGGAGCTGGACCGTGTCGTCAAAGTACCGGGCCTGTCCAACATCTGGGTGCCGCCGATCCGCAACCGTATCGACATGTTGGCCACCGGCATCAAGAGCCCGGTCGGCATCAAGGTGGCAGGCACCGACCTGAAGGAGATCGACCGGCTGACCACGCGGATCGAGGAGGCAGTCAAAACCGTACCGGGGGTCACGTCCGCGCTGGCCGAACGCCTGTCCGCTGGGCGCTACATCGATGTCGACATCGACCGGATGGCGGCGGGACGATACGGGCTCAATATCGAAGACGTGCAGAGCATCGTGTCGTCAGCCGTGGGCGGCGACAACGTGGGCGAAGTCGTCGATGGTCTGGCCCGGTTTCCGATCAATGTGCGTTACCCACGGGATTACCGCGACTCGGTCGAGCAACTGCGCAACCTGCCGATCGTCACCGACCGCGGCCAGCAGATCACGTTGGGCGACGTGGCCCGCATCCAGGTGGTACAGGGGCCACCGATGCTGCGCAGCGAAAACGCGCGGCTCTCCGGTTGGGTGTATGTGGACATCCGGGGTCGCGATCTGCGCTCAGCGGTGCAGGACATGCAGGCGGCAGTGGCCAAGGCGGTGCCTATGCCGGCAGGCTACGCGCTGAGCTGGTCCGGTCAGTTCGAATTCCTGGAGCGCGCCAGCGCCAAGCTGAAGGTGGTCGTGCCGTTCACCTTGCTGATCATCTACGTGTTGCTGTACCTCGTGTTCGGCCGCATCGACGAGGCGCTGCTCATCATGGGCACGCTGCCGCTGGCACTGATTGGCGGTTTCTGGCTGCTCTATCTGCTGGGCTACAACCTGTCTGTGGCGGGGATCGTCGGCTTCATTGCGCTGGCAGGCGTGGCGGCCGAGTTCGGCGTGATCATGCTGCTTTACCTCAAGCAGGCGTGGACGGAGCGTCAGGAGGCCGGCCTGAACACCACCGAGGCATTGCTGGAAGCCATTCAGGAAGGCGCTGCGCTGCGCGTGCGCCCCAAGGCCATGACGGTCGCCGTCATCCTGGCCGGCCTGATTCCGATCATGTGGGCGCACGGCACCGGCTCCGAGATCATGCAGCGCATTGCCGCCCCGATGGTTGGCGGCATGGTCACCGCGCCATTGCTGTCCTTGTTTGTCGTGCCCGCTGTTTATCTGCTGTTGCGCAGGCGCGGCAACGGGCAATCCATTTCTCAACCACTCTCTCACGACGAGGTCTCACGATGAAATTCGTTTCCGCTGTTGTATTCGCCCTGACGCTGGCGTCAGCACCGGCCGCCTTTGCTGCCACGCCGATGGAGGGTATGGACATGAAGCCGGCTGGCCAAGCCACGCAGGCGCCCAAGCCCGTGGCAGCAGAGATTCGGAAGGTTTATCCCGACACCGGCAAGGTCACACTCAAGCATGGCGCCATCGACAATCTCGGCATGGGCGCGATGACGATGACATTTGCGGTCAAGGACAAGGCGTCGCTGGCCAAATTTAAGGAGGGCGATGCCGTCTTGGCCACATTCGACATGGTGGATGGTCAGCCGACTGTGACGGAGATGCATCGCCGGTAGTGCGTGTGGGGCAGCGCGTCTTCGCCATAAAGTCATCGGGATCGGCTTGACCGACCCGATAGACAAGGCGCGGTCGCGCCCTACAATGTGGGCGCGACCATCTGCATTTCGCGCCCACTCACCCGAACATGGCTGACGTTCAGCGCTATCTCGAGGCCGCCACCCGCGATCACACGCGGCGCAGCTACCAATCCGCCATCCGCCATTTCGAAAGGGAATGGGGCGGCTTCCTGCCGGCCAGCGCCGACAGCGTTGCACGCTATTTGGCCGAGCACGCGCAGGCCCTTTCCATCAACACGCTGCGCCAACGGCTGGCAGCGATCGCGCAATGGCACGTGTCGCAGGGCTTTCCCGACCCCACCCGGGCGCCGCATGTCCGCAAGGTCCTCAAGGGCATCCAGGCCGTGCACCCCGCGCATGAGCGGCGCGCCAAACCGTTGCAGCTCGCTCAACTGGAGCACCTAGTCGCCTGGCTGGATGCGCAAATTGCGGCCGCCTCGGCCGCGAGTAACGCTCATCAACTACAGGTGCATACCCGCAACAAGGCGCTGGCACTGATCGGCTTCTGGCGCGGTTTCCGGTCGGACGAATTGAGTCGCCTGCGGATTGAGCACATCACGGTCGCGCCCGGTCAGGGCATGACGATCTTTCTGCCTCGCACCAAGACAGACCGCAACCATGTCGGCACGACCCACAAGGCGCCAGCCTTGTCGCGCTTGTGCCCGGTCGCCGCCTACGAGGCCTGGTTGGCAACGTCAGGCCTGGCTGATGGTCCCGTGTTTCGCCGCATTGACCGATGGGGGCGGATAGCCGGTGCAGGGCTGCAGGCCAGCAGCATCGTGCCTTTACTGCGTTCGCTGTTTCGTGACGCAGGGCTGCCGCAGGCGGACAGCTATAGCAGCCATTCGCTGCGGCGAGGCTTTGCTACTTGGGCCAATGCGAACCAGTGGGATCTCAAGATGCTGATGGAATACGTCGGCTGGAAGGACGTACGCTCGGCCATGCGCTATATCGACGCGGCCGACCCATTTGCCCAGCATCGGATCGAAACGGCGCTGTCGGTCGCACCCCGGCCGGGCATTGCAGGCTGACAGGTCCGATCAGGCGGTCCTCTGCAATGGCTTTGACGCAGCAACCTTGCTTGATCCGCGAACGAACGCGATCGCGGCCGAGCCGTGCCAAGCAGGACTTCATGCTTGGCTCGCACGCCGGCGAGGTACCACCTCCAACAGGGCATCCTGATATTGGTGGATCTTGAAGCTCAAAACGCCCCGGAAATTCACATGGGCGAAGTGTGCCGGCCCCATGCGGCGCAGCCAGTCATCGTCGATCCGTTGCCCCTTGCGCCGCCACGTATCCACCGTCGTTTGCATACGCTCGGTATTCCAGGCAATCACCAGATTGGTTAGCAGCGTGAGCGCCCCGGAAATCGCGATCATCTCGTCCTGGCGGCGGCCGCGCTCGTGTTGGACCTTACTCATATAGATCGCCCGCTGGAGCTGGTGCACGGATTCACCCCGATTGAGGAGCGTGCGCAACTCCCGACGAAACTCGATGTTGCTGAAAAAGTCGCATAGGAACAGCGTGCGCAGCAGCTTGCCCAGGTGATCCGCTGCCCGGTGTATCGGGTCACCCTGGGCAGCACTGCCGAAGCGTTGCAGCGCAACGATCGCGCTCACGCGCCCCGAGTGAATGGATGCCACCAGGCGTAGCAAGCCATCCCAGCCGTCGCGGATCGCCTTGAGGGAGACCTCGTGCGACACGGCAGCCGACAATCCCTCCGTCACCGACAGGGCACGCGGCAGGTACAGCTTGCGCTCCGACAGGTTGCGCAGCCAGGGACAGAGGTCAAAGCCAAGCAGCTTGGCCACCGCCATCCCCACGTTCGTGTAGCCATGGGTGTCGACGGCGAGCCGCAGCAGCCCACCGTCAGCGCGGGTTTCGTTGTGACGCATGACGCCTTCGATCGCCGCGCCAGTTTGGCGCTCGTTGAGCACCATCGGCTGGTTGTAGACGATCCCATGCTGATCCAGCACGTGCGTATAGATGCCAACGGCGTGCGTGCGTCGGCGGGGATCCGCGCGCGCGTAAAACAGGTGTGGGGACGTGTCCAGGCTCATTGAGTCGCTGGAGGCGAGTTGGCCGGTGCCCCATAGATCGGTGATCGGGTGCGTGCGCTGGAACTCCACCACACGTTCGTTGGCGCGGCGCAGCCGGCCGAGCATTTCCAGGGAGCGCATCGCGGTGGAGACGTGCGCGGGGTCCAACTGCGGGATCATCGCCGCGACGCCCTTGGCATCCAGTTCGGTGCCGTGCGCGATCAGGGCCGCGTAGAGGGAGACGAGTTCGTGGGCATCCCGCGCCTTGCGCGCCAACAGCACTTCACTGAAATTGGTGCGCGCATCCATCTCCAGAATCATGTCGGCAAACTGTGCGCTGCCGATGTCCTTGAACAGCAGGTCTCGGGTGCGTTGAGGCGTGGTATCCGTGGTCTGCGCTTCCAATGGCGACAAATGCAGGATGCCGTCCGCGTCGATCGTAAAGTGGCCAGCCTCACGGGCCTCGTCCAGCGCAGCGAGACCCGCCTTCAAATGCTCGGTCAGGCGATCAAGATAGAGCCTCGCTTGGTTTGGCAGGCCGAGCGACGACAGATGGCGGTCCCGGTCGACCTCCCACTGTGCCGGAGGAATCAGCAACTGGTCTCGTTCTCGAAACGACAGGCTATGGTTGATCCACACCGTGCCGCGGCGCAGCCCCTTGCGCAAACTCATTACAGCAGAGGCCTCCAAGGCACGCAGCGCGCGCTGGCGGTCCTCACCGTCGACCAGGTCGCGCCAACTGGCGCTCACTGGCACATTGCAGTCTGGCGGCAGCTCCGTCATGCCCCGATCGTGCAAACCGCCAACGAGATCGAGTTGGCGCATGGCCGGATCGTTACCGTGACTGGCGAATTCCAACGCCCGCAAGGGTGTCAGGAGGTTGCGGAGTCGGTGGTGGTCTTCGGTGAGGGTTTCGCGCACGCTTGCGGCGTGACTTGCCGGCGGCCGACTGGACAGACCCTTAAGCAGCTTGCCGATGTCGGCCAGTCGGTCCTCGGCCGAGCGGCGGGTATCGTCCACCAGGGCCTTGATCTCCACCAGTTGCTGCCGGTATTCGACCGCCGAGCGGGCTTGCTTCGTCGTGGTCTTGTTGTACGCCTGCCGGACCAGGTCTGAGATGCGGCGCCCGCTTTGGTACACCATGGCGTCCGTCAACTCCAGCAAGGTGACACGCAGGAAGAACACCAGTTCGAGCGTGCGCGTCGACGCTTTGAGTTCGCGGATTTTGGCGGGACGACGGGCCTGGATACGCTGGCCGTAGGCCCGCTGTTTCTCGATGGGGACCGCGTCAAATGTCCAGGTGTGCGCGCCGAGGTCCTTCAAGAAGCTGATCTTGGCCAGCGTCTCGGTCATCGTTGACGGGCTGTGGCGCGCGGGTGGGGTCTTGAGCCATTCCAGCACCGTCGTGCCCGATGTGGCGTGCTGGGCAAACACCGCAGCCTCGGCCCGCAGGATCTGTTCGCGCGAGACCACCACGTCGATCATGGCCAGCAGATCCCGCTCGATGCCCGCCCAGATGGAGCGGGCCAGATCCTGCAGCGCACGCGTCGACGGGATCAGAATGCGCCGTTCGTACAACCAGTAGTGCGCGTGCTGAAGCAGTTCCTCAACGGTCAGCGATTCGGCGGCGTCCTGACGCATCCAGGCTTCGAGTCCGGCCCATTGCTCGTCATCGAGGCGTGTCAGACCCAGATATTGGAGGGCCCAGACCTGATGCTCATACAGCGTCGGGTATCGTTGGTAAATGGTGCGCAACGAGGCGATCGTTGGTGTCTCGACGGCGAGTTTTTCGCCGATATAGCGCAGCAACTGACGGGGGAGTGTATTGAGTTGGTCCAGCGTACGGCCGCTGGCGCGCAGAAAGACCAACTGAATGGCGACTCCGGGGCGGCTGGCGCGTCGGAACTTCTGGTTGATCGCGGCGACATCGCTAGCGGTCAACGCGAAGTAATGCTCGACGTCGAACTCCGACAGACGCGTGGGTAGGGAGTCTTTTCCCACATAGCGAAATTCCAAGCCCGGCATCTTGTGCCCCCGTCAAGGTGGCGCGATCCGAAATCGCGGGCGAATATCGTACTCCCGAAGTCACTGGAGGGCAGCAGACAATTGTCGGCAGAGACCTGGGGCCCTTATGAATAAAGGCTCTGCGGGGAAACCGTAAGAAAATGCACGAAAAGGACGATTACCCCCCTTCCTCAAGGCCGCCGAGACCGAGGAAGAACGCCACATCGCCGAAGTGCTGCGCGCCCGCCTGGCCGCAGACGAGATCGAGCTCCTGCAGGAGTTGGCCAGACAGACCGAGCGGCTGGAGAAAGCCCAGCAAGCGCTGGCCGCCAAGGCCACCAAGAAGGCCGCAGAAGAGGTGCGCATCGCCACCAACAAAATCGCATGGACCAAAGGCAAGCTCGAAGAACTCAAGCGCACCGAGCTCACCCCGCGCGACTCGCGCATCTTCCCCGGCTGGTACGCGCCCGTGATGGTCATGGAGAACGGCCGGCGCGTCATCAAGCCAATGCGCTACCAGTGCCGCCCCGCCGGCAAGCCGGCCTTCTACGACACGCAGTTTCCTGGCACCTATAACGCCCGCCGGGACAACCTGCGCGGCTTCTGGAAAGGCCAGTACGGCCACACGCACGGCCTGGTCCTGGTCGATGCGTTCTATGAAAACGCGACGGGGCCAGACGGCAAGAACATCGTGCTCGAATTCCGCCCCGACCCGCCGCAGACGCTGCTCGTCGCCTGCGTGTGGTCACACTGGCGCGCGTCCAAGCCCGGCGAACAGGATCTGCTCTCGTTCGCCATCATCACCGACGATCCGCCGCCGGAGATTGCCGAGGCGGGGCACGACCGCTGCCCGGTGGCGATCAAGTCGGAGAACATCGATGCGTGGTTGAACCCGCAAGCGCAAGATTTGACGGCAATGGATAGAATCCTGGATGACTGCCCGATCGCGCGCTACACGCACCGTGTCGAGACGTAGAACATCGCATCCGCACAATCAAACGAAGTCCTTCTGCGATGGCAGAAGAAGACTGCATGCGACGCGGTTCGAAGCGTCAAGCGGGCAGCTTTGCTACACGCTTCATCTCAGGAGTCGGCATGAAATTCTGCACACCCGTTTTCATCACTGCCCTGCTGGTCATGCTCAGTGCGCCCGTACTCGCTGCAACGGGAACCACGACGACGGCACCCCCTCCCCAAGCCCTTCAGGCAAGCCCTGCAACGCCCGCCAGCTGCCCTGCTCTCCTGAACTACACCTTCCCGCGCCTTCAAGACGAAAAGCCCCAGTCGCTATGCCAATACGCGGGGAAAGTTCTGCTCGTCGTCAATACCGCAAGCTACTGCGGATTTACCTACCAGTACAAAGGGCTTGAAGCCCTGCATGAACACTACAAGAACAAAGGGCTCGTTGTCCTTGGATTTCCATCCAACGATTTCTTTCAAGAGAAAAGCAAAAACAAGGATATTGCGGATTTCTGCTACAACACGTATGGCGTCGTCTTTCCGATGTTCGCAAAGACAGCCGTACGCGGCAGCGATGCCAATCCCTTTTACCAACAACTGGCAAAGCAGACCGGGCACGCGCCGTCCTGGAATTTCAATAAATATTTGATCGACCGATCTGGCCACGTCGTCGCTTACTACTCGAGCATGACCGAACCGTCGGATAAGGATTTTCTGGCCAAGCTCGATCAACTGCTTGCCCAATAGTCGAAAGGGAAAACTGCGCTGGATACTCGCCCGTTTTGGCCAGGTATTCAGCCAGCGTCACCGGCGCCGATTCATGCACAAGGGCAAGGCAGATAGCGCCCCGCCACGCGTGGGGTGCGGTATTCGTCAGTGACGTGCGGTGGGCCAAAGAACATCCGGGGCCTCTCCAAGGGCTTCGGCAATTGCATGGCGAACGCGCCTCGCCCCCTTGCCCGCGATAGAAGAGGAAAGCAGTTGCGGCGTGACCCCAACCAAGCCCAGTTTGTCTGAGAGCTCGCGCAACGTCACGTTGCCGAAGCGCTCGTTGAGAAGGTGCCTTACGAGAGGAACGTAACCAGGAAGTTCGCGGGGATCAACCGTCGCCTGCGCCGTTTGGCTCCTTGATTCCCGTTCTTCTGAATGGAGGGATAAGCCGATCCGTTGAGGAAGGCCCTCGTCCGATATGGATCGTCCCAAATTCAACAACGCTTCAGCTATGTTCCGCCCAGTGCTGGAGCACATCGCCTCTGGCGCCACCAACACCGTGAAATAGTGCCCGTTCTCTTGGTACAACTCGACCTTGCAAATCAAATCCATACTGGTATCGGCACCAAATCGAATCAGGCTTTTTTATTATTCTCCGACGTAGAAACCCCGACCTCCCCGCCGCTGCTGACCGCCAAAACCCGCGGCGCAGGTAGCGCCACGGGATTGGAGACAGCCAAAGGCATGAGACCCCCCCACTCTTCAGATAAGCGTGAATCGTTCTTATCTTGCTTGCATCAACCTTGGGTTGATGCTGACCTGCAAATCAGCGCCGGTGCAACATCGCCAAACCCCGAACCCGAAAGACGTCAAATCCCGTCCACGAATCGGTCCTGGCCTACGGCGGCTAGATGGCTTGCAGGCATCCCCGTTCTTCTTCCCGCTTTGCTCTCGTGGCAATACGCGGGCGCTGAACATTCTTGTCCGGCATGACGCTGACGCGACATACGCATCCTGACGGTAACAGACGTGGCACGGATTGGCACCCTGCTAATCAGAGGGCAGATATCTGCCCTGCGGCTGACACTCCGACCGTCCACTCATACCCGGCTGGCCACCTCGCCTGTCGGGCCAACGAATCCGACGGTCGGAAAATGGTGGCAAAATCAAACGACGGCAGGCCCGTGCAAACGTGTGCCATTGCCGACGATTACAGCCATGTCCGATAATGAATATTGAGATATTGGCGACCGACCATCGATTATCTTGTAGTGCAATCAAAAGCGGGCAGACCATGGAAGTCCTCAATGAAGTGAGCGCGATCGCCTTGGCTGATAGTCTTCCGGACGCTGTCTTCCTGGTGGACGAGGTCGGGCGGATTCGTTACGCGAATTCAGTGTGGGAAGACCTCCTTGGATATCAGCCATCCTCGCTTGTCGGCCAATTCGTTCTCGAGCTCGTGTCGCCGGACGACCGCGACAGAACGCGAACGGAAGCGGGGCGCGTTCGGGCAGGCGCCAAGCGCACCGGCTTCGAGAATCGCTATCGGCACCAGCGTGGCGCCGATGTTCACCTATCGTGGTCGGCGCAGTGGAGCACGGAACATCGGTTGCGCATTGGCGTGGCACGCGATGTCACCGCACTGCGGACGCCGTCCGAGCTTAGCCATCTCGCGCAACTGAAGGCGCATCTGGCACCTCACGAATGCAAGGTGCTGCACCTGTTGTTGACCGAGGCCGCGGAAAAACAGATCGCGGACCAGCTTGGCCTTGCCACTTCGACCACCCACTCTTACATCACCAGCATCTATCGCAAATTCGGCGTGCGTGGCCGCGCGGGGCTGATGAGCCTTTGGCTTCAAGAGATGCTGAAACACTGACGCGGTCGGCATGGCTTTGCCAACGCATCGGTATAGATCATCAGATTGTCGTCGGGAAAGGATGCGCCCCGGCTGGAGGCGTTGCCGGGTGTCGCCCGCTTCGAGCGCATCGGCAATCGAGGATTGGCGGCCCATCGTGAGACATGACCGCTCACCGCGACACTGCCGCCCCCCAGAGCCGCCCCTCATAAGGGGAGGCGTCGCTCCGGATGGACTCCAGCCCTGGAGCCCGCAACATGGCGTATGTGACAGGATCTTGTCACAGCTTGCGTGTCATTTGGCGCGGCGGCGAGACAGCTCCCCCGCCGTCTCGCCACGTGCAGCCAGATGGCTGCGTTTATCCCTTCGACTACCGCCTCCATCCAACCGTTGGATTGAGGGCAATCACGCCTGGGGCTTTGCGGGGCGGCCGGTCTTGACCGACTCGACGCTTGCCACTGCCGCAAGCAGCCGCTTTGCGGGGAGCGATCCCAGCAAGGCGAGACCAGCGCGCAGCAGTTCGCTTTTCTTGACCTTCTGCCCGCCAGCGAGACACCGGTCCTTCAGTTCGGCCAGCTTTCGATAGTCCTCTTCGGGCATCGTGAAACTGTCACGTATGACCTTGGCCTTTTTCGGTTTTTTGTCGGACGACGCTTCCGGCAGGTTCACCACATCATTGGCGCGCTTCCCCTTCTTTGCGTTCTGCTCGCGTGCGGCAGGCGCTGCCTCCGCCTTTGACGTGCTGGCGTTCGACGCTCGTGCATCCGTGCTCCGTGCAGATTTGGTGCGGGCAGCCTTCCTTGCAGCGCTGGTGGACGCGGGCTGATCCGTTGTCGCTTGCTTGGCCATGTCAAGATCCATTTCCCAACTCCTTTTTCTGATCGTCCGGAAAACAGTATATACAGTTTCCGTTGCGCCAGAATCCGGGTACGCCGATCCGACCTCAGTGCGCCAAGGGCCTGCGAAGAACAAACGGCGTGACGCGCGGCTTTTGCGGAATCGGTTGCGTACTACCCGACCTGATCGACATGCGAGAGCGCCATGTCCAAGGCTACAGGTGGAGGCGCCGCAGAGCGGTAATGGCCGCGCGCCGCTTCGCCTTCTTCTCCTTTTTCAGCCACCGCACGAACATTTCGTGGGCTGTCGCGTACTCGGGGCTGACGGGAACACGCGCGAGGTAGCTTGCACCGACAACTACATCGTTCAGTTCTCCGAGGGCGTCCTGAAGCTGTTCAAGCCGCCGAATCCGTTTGATGTCCTTTTTGCCAAGCACCGGCGAGAAGAACTCAAGCAGGTAACGCAGACGCTTGATCTGGATGCGCGTCTGATGCAATTCCTGCAAGCCGCCGCGGGACGCGCGACGAAGCGCCTTGGCGACCCGCCTGGAAGCGTCCGCAATGCTGGCGTGCGCAAGTTTCCCGAGCGTCTCACCGTTCTCCGGCACCGCCTGGGCCGTCCGCGCCGTCGCTTCGGCGAAGGTGATCATCAGCTTATCCGGCTCAAGGCTGTTGAAGGCGGTGCGGCTTTCGGCCCGGGCACGTTGCCTGAGGTCTTCCAACGCTTCGAGCAGGATCAATGCGGTCGGTTGGCTTGGCGGAACCGCGGCACGCAGCAGCACGTTGATGATGATGTCCCAGTTCCTCGGAGGCCCGATTTGTGCCGCGACATCGCCGAGCCGGTCTCGCCATTCGTCGGCCAGCGCCTTCGATAACGGTTGCCGATAGGCCCATAGCAGCGCCCTCAGCCGGCGGATCGCGACTCTGAGTTGATGGCCGATCTCGGGATCGTTGCTCAGCAGATACTCTGGCGCGCAGCGCTCGAATGCCGCGATCTCAGGCGCAGCCAGCCGAGCGAACATCGCAAGGGCCGGTGCATCTGCATGCAAAGAGGAGGATGCGGCGGGATGGGTCATCGTCGTTGCTTACCGAGATCGGCGCACCGTTTGCAGCGAGCGGCTCAATCTCTCAATCGAATCCATGCGGGTGGCTTGCTGCTGCGCGTGCGGCCTCAGCGGCCCATGGTGAGGCGGACTGAAGCCAGATGCATTGGTCACAAGACTGTAAGCCAACTCTAGCCGAGGCCTTGACATCGGCCTTGACGCCTATCAACCGCGAACACAGGACGGACGCCGAGGACTGTCGCGTCCATCCAGACCGAGCGACCTACGCAGCATGTCTCTCTGCAGCAATCGAGCACTGCTACCAATTCTCTCAAGTGACGCGCAGATCGGCCGATATCAGAACGTCACGGCGAACACCTTGCCACGCCGACGTTGCCATCCAACACGCAATGAAACTGTCGACCAAACTGCCCTTAGCCTTTGGACTCGCTCTGACACTCATATTGTCCGGAGCCATCTACGGCATCGCCTCGCTCAACCACTCCATCGTCGAGTACAACACCACGGTACAGGCTCGCGTGGCCGACGAGCGTGCGGTGACGAACATGCTCGTGACCTTCAAGACGCAGGTGCAGGAATGGAAAGACACGCTCCTGCGCGGTGAGGACCCCGTCAAGCTCGATAAATACTGGGGCGCCTTCCTGAAGGGAGAACAGGATGTGGCTGACCAGGCAAAGGCACTGCAGCACTCGCTGCCGCCCGGCAAGAGTCGAGACCTGATCCAGCAATTTTCCGCAGCCCACATCGCCATGGGCACCGGCTACCGTAAGGGCCACGATATGTTCGTCGCCGCATCGTTCGATCCCACGGTGGGCGACAAGATCGTGGCAGGCGTGGACCGTGAGCCGGCGCGCCTGCTGGATGAGGCGGCCCAGGAAATTGCAAAGGAGAGCGCGGCCATCTCGGCCAAGACGGCCGAAGCGGCGCATACCGCCCTTCTGGTCAGCTCCGTACTGATGTTCGCAGCGTTCGGACTGGGACTGTCCGGCGCCTTTGTGTTCAGCCGGACCATTACCCGGCCGCTC